>JAAYEU010000006.1 GCA_012728595.1 Tissierellia bacterium | reverse complement strand
TTGAGCATATATGAAAAATTCTATAACTTCATAAAAATCAACCTCCATAATTGCCTTATAAGCGATTAAGAACAAATTTCTGACTAATTGTATGGTTAAGACTCAATAGCGACTCCATAGCCCGATTTAGACCTAAAACGTATTGGTGGCTAGATTAATTGTATTGAATCTCTAATAAAAAGATAAAATTTCATTATTTTATAGTTAATTAAGAATCGATGTTTACATAATTAAATTATGTCGACCATTGTTGAGCTTACTTAAGTTATTGTTGTAATTTGGTTTAAAAGAATTTATAAAAATAATGGCAATTAGAGTTCAATGATATCGTAACTATTATTTAATAAATCTATCAACAAGACTTTTTTCCTTAATAGCTCTCCTCTTTTAATTAAAACTTTAATTACTTCGGCCACCTGTATTGCTGCTATTAATGGTGGAGTAAAAGATGGATTACCTAATTCTTTTTCTATGCCCTTGTCTACTTTATTCCCTTCAGGATAAAGGAAGTCTAAAGTATTGTCATTAGGAAATATTGTTGTTACCTGCCCGTAAAATCCTCCTATGGCGCCGTGGATCATTGGTATGTTTAATTTTTTTGAACTATCCTGAATGATTTTTCTAGTTTTAAAATTATCAAGGGCATCAACTATTACGTCATGATCTTTAAGGAGTGATAAGACATTGGATTTATCGAGCATAGTATCAATAGCTTCGATACATATATAAGGGTTTACAAGTTCTATTCTCCTTTTAGTTTCTACAACTTTACTTTTACCAATATTTTGACTATGGCTTACCAATTGCCTATTTAAATTTGTTTCATCAAACACATCTCCATCGATAGCCTTAATGTAACCGACTCCAACCCTAGCTAACATTTCGATAATATAGCCTCCAAGGCCCCCACAACCTACAACACAAACCCTACTTTTTTTTAATAACTCCATCTCTTCTGCTGTTATGGCTTCCATATTTCTTAAATACCTTTTCACGTTATCATCTCCAATTTTAGAATCAATTATAGTATTAATAGAAAAGGTTTACATAATGTTATTATGTAAACCTTTTCTATCGGATCCTGATAAAAGAAAAATAAAATTTTGTATTAGCTATTTTCTACAACTTCCTGTATTCTATTTAAACCTTCTTCTATATTTTCCATAGAGGTAGCGTAAGACAATCTTATATAGTCGTCAGCACCAAAGCCAATACCTGGAATTACCGCTACTTTTGCTTTATCTAGTAAAAGCTTAGCCATATCCAAGGAGTCGTTAATTGTAATACCATCTATGGTTTTTCCCTTCATCTCAGTAATGTTTACCATGATATAAAAAGCACCCTTTGGTTTTCTACAGCTTAATCCTTTAATAGAATTAACTTTATCTACCATAAAATCTCTTCTTTTTTTAAATTCCTCCCTCATTTTATGAACATCATCTTGGTCTCCCAGTATCCCTTCTACACTAGCATATTGGGAAATAGAGCATGGATTAGAGGTAGTATGGCTTTGTACATTGCTCATAACTTTTGCAATTTCATTGTTGGCAGCTGCATAGCCTATTCTCCATCCAGTCATAGCATAGGCTTTTGACATTCCGTTTATTACAATAGTTAGGTCCTTAATCTCTGAATTTAATGACGCAATACTAATATGCTCTCCATCATAAACTAGTTTTTCGTATATTTCATCAGAAATAACTATTATACCATTTTTAACGGCCCAATTAGCAATTTCGATTAATTCCCCTTTCTCATAAATTGCCCCTGTTGGATTACTTGGACTATTTAAGATTAACGCCTTGGTCTTATCCGTTCGAACCCTCTCTAAATCCTCAGTAGTAAATTTAAAATCTTTTTCCTCCTTTGTTTCTATGTACACGGGTACGCCTCCAGCTAGTCTTATCATTTCAGGATAGCTTACCCAATATGGAATGCCAACAATTACTTCATCCCCTGGATTTATTACAGCCATCAATGCATTAAATATTGAATGTTTTGCACCACTGGAAATCACAATGTTGTCTGGTGAGTATTCAAGATTATTGTCTACTCTCAATTTTTTGCAAATTGCTTCCTTTAATTCAACTATACCCGAAGCAGCAGTATATCTAGTTAGTCCTTCATTAATGGCTTTAATGCCAGCTTCTTTAATATTATCTGGCGTATCAAAATCTGGTTCACCTGCACCAAAACCAATTACATCTATCCCTTCGGCCTTCATAGCTTTGGCCTTTGCTGTAATTTCAAGGGTGACTGATGGTGAAATAGCTAAAGCTTTTTTTGATAAGTTTAAACCCATTGTATCCCTCCTATTTTTAAGGTTATAAATTATTTTGTTTATAGACTATTTGTCCAATCCATATATATCCTTCAATACACATTTTAAAATGTGTAAAGAATCTTCAAAGCCAGCTTTATATTGGAGTAAGATGACCTTATAATGTTCATATCCTGCATCGGTCAAACGATATCTTCTTATAGATCTTTTGTCTGGTTCTTCCCACCAACCAGTTACATATCCCTTCTTCTCCAAGTCCCTTAAGAGGGGGTAGACCATCCCTGGACTTGGTATCCATTTGGCGTCTAACCTATTCTTTATTTCCTCTATAATTTCATTGCCATAATAGCTTCTTTCTTTCAACAGATGCAATATATACAATTTTACAAATGATGTGGTGCTTATAATTGAAGGAAATTGCCTATTTCTTTCCTTTTTATAATGTGTCAATTAAATCCTCCCTTTCATAATAGGAATATGGTTTATATTTACATAGTATTTTCCTAAAAGATAATCTCCATCAACTATACGCCCGTGACAGTCGGATCCTCCAGTTACTATCAATTTGTATTCTTCTGCTATTTTCAACAGCTGATCTACATCTTTTTTGGAATGTTTGGAGTGGATTACTTCCAAGCCATCAATACCTTTTTTTATGCAGTCATATATGGTTTCCTGATTGTTTAAAAGGCCTGGATGAGCTAATACAGCTACTCCATTTAAGCTATGGATTAAATGAATACTTTCATTTATAGATAGAGTCTTCCTCTCTATATAAGCTGGTTTACCCCTATTTAATAATTTTTCGAAAGCCTCTTCTATACTTGTTACATAGTTGCGCTTTACCAATGCTTCAGCTATATGTGGTCTACCTATATAATCCTCTCTAGAAAGTTGTTGAACTTCTTCTAAAGTTAACTCCATACCTAAGTCATTTATTCTCTCAATCATTTTAATGCCTCTTAATACCCTGTTTCTTCTTAAATCTTCAGTAATATCGATTATTTCCTTTGATTTGTAATCGATAAAATATCCTAAGATATGCACTTCTTCATGATTATAGATGCATCCCAATTCAATACCTGGCACCACTACTAAGTTACCAAGCTTCTTACTATGTTTAATCGCAGCTTCAATCCCTAATACTGTATCATGGTCGGTTATTGCTATACCATTTACCCCTTTTCTAATAGCCATTTCCACTACTTTTTCAGGTGAAAGTAGACCGTCTGAATGATAGGTATGTACATGTAAGTCAAATATCATAGCCATTCTCCTCTAATTTATTAACTATATTATATACGAATAATTGTCTATCTATCAAGAATATTCAACCATATTTTGGAGTGAAAGATAAAAATAAAAAACCTACTAAAAATTAGTAGGTTTTTTTATTTAGTTCTCTTTACCTTTATCTGGGTTCAACAATTAATTTAATCGCAGTTCTTTCTTCTCCGTCAATTTCAATATCTGTAAAAGCGGGTATACAGATTAGGTCAATTCCACTAGGTGCAACAAATCCTCTTGCAATTGCTACAGCTTTAACAGCCTGATTAAGTGCACCTGCGCCAATAGCTTGAATTTCAGCATTTCCTTTTTCCCTTAAAACTCCAGCAAGAGCTCCTGCTACAGAATTTGGACTTGATTTTGCTGATACTTTTAATACATCCATTAAAACATCCCCCTCTATATAATATTATTAATATATTATGAGTCTATATTAATTATTCTACAGATAAAGTTAAAATCCTCTTTTATTTTAAAATTTTTTGTAAAAATTAAGCTAAAAGATAATTTAATGGCTTTGTTAGTTTATTTTGCATATTCTATAGCTCTCGTCTCTCTAATAACGTTTACTTTAATTTGACCAGGATAATCCAATTCAGATTCAATCTTTTTGACTATATCTCGAGCTGTTAAGCTTATTTCATCATCACCTATATCTTCTGGTTTCACCATTATTCTTAATTCACGACCTGCTTGAATTGCATAAGATTTCTCAATTCCCTCAAAGGAATTTGCTATTTCTTCTAGTTTTTCTAATCGCTTTATATAGGCCTCTAGTGTTTCCCTTCGAGCACCTGGTCTGGCAGCAGACATAGCATCTGCAGCTTGTACTAGCACAGCTTCCACTGTCATTGGTTCTATATCGCCATGATGTGCAGCAATGCAGTGTAATACTTCTTTAGATTCCTTATATTTCCTAGCTAAGTCCACACCTATGTCAACATGAGGTCCTTCTATTTCATGGTCTACAGCCTTGCCTATATCATGCAGCAAACCTGCCCTTTTAGCAATTCTTACATTGGCACCTAATTCTGCAGCCATTACTCCAGCTAGGTGAGATACCTCGATAGAATGCTTTAATACATTTTGTCCATAACTCGTTCTAAATTTTAACCTTCCTAGCAATTTAATCAATTCGGAATGTATACCATGATTGCCGGTGTCAAAAGCTGCCTTTTCTCCTTCTTCTCTGATAATGTTCTCAACTTCCTTCTTAGCTCTTTCAACCATTTCCTCAATTCTTGCTGGATGGATCCTCCCGTCTGCTATCAGTTTTTCTAAAGCAATTCTTGCTATTTCTCTTCTGATGGGATCAAAACCTGATAATACCACCGCTTCTGGGGTATCGTCTATGATCAAATCGATGCCTGTTAAATTTTCCAAAGTTCTAATATTTCTACCCTCTCTACCAATAATCCTTCCTTTCATTTCGTCGTTTGGTAAAGTTACCACCGTTACGGTAGACTCGGTTACATGATCAACAGCACATCTCTGAATAGCGCATGATATAATTTCCCTTGCCTTTTTTTCAGCTTCTTCTTTAGCCTTATTTTCCATTTCTTTTATATAAACGGCAGATTCATGAGCTATTTCCTTCTTAATGTCATTAAATAGAATTTCTTTTGCTTCATCAGAAGTAAGTCCTGATAGCCTTTCTAATTCCTCAACTTGTTTAGTATACAATTCCTCTACTAGGACTTCCTTTTCGTTTAATTCCTTAACCTTCTTTTCCAGCATTTCTTCCTTTCTTTCCAAAGACTCCATCTTTCTATCAAGCGATTCTTCTTTTTGGAGTAAACGCCTTTCTTGTTTTTGAATTTCAGCTCTTCTTTCCCTATTTTCGCGATCATAATCTATTCTCATTTTATGAATTTCTTCCTTGGCTTCTAACAGAAGCTCCTTTTTACGTGTTTCTGCATCTCTGTTAGCATCTTCGATAATTCTTTTAGCCAGTTCTTCAGCATTTCCTATTTTTCTTTCACCAATAGATTTTCTTATTAGAAAACCAATTATGATCCCTATAATAGCAATTATGATGTTAATTATTAGAGCACCAATAACGATGCACCTCCTATTCTATTTAGTTTTCAAGTTTCATACCACATATTCTTTCAGAATGACTATAAACATAATCATTAGGTAAAAATATAAACCGACTGAGTAAAATCCTCGGCTTATATCAAATTCATATACAATTTTGTATATTTAGGTACGATTTCATTTTATTACTTTTAATTAAATATGTCAAGTGTATTAATCGGATGTTAACTTCTCTACGACGCTTTCTGTGCCTTTCATTCCGACCCTATATGCGCTTGTGCCAATTGAGGCCAGATGGTTATTATGTGTCACCATTATAATCTGCCTATTAAACAATTCAGAGGTTTGTTTTAGAAAGTCAGCAACATTAAATATATATTCTTCACTGACATGTTTAGCTGGCTCATCTAAAATTAAGGGCCCTTCTATCCTAGGTTTATGGATTTGCAAAAAGGCTATACGTAGGGCTAATGAAATTATATCTACTACTCCACCACCCCTAGATAATTCAGGCTTTGTTTTAATCAAAGTATCGTCATATTTAGTTGTTACATAAAACTCGGCATTTGGTTTACCATATAATTCCTCAATCTCAATTTCAAATTCTAAGTTATTCTCGAAAATATACTGTAAGCAATTGGTTACCAAGGATTCTACTTGAATTTTAGCTTGATTTCTTGCAAACTCTGAAGTTTTCTGTAATAATATACTGGCTTTTTCAATCAAATCTATTTGGGCATTAATCTCCTCTATTGCTATTTTTTTTTCTTCTAACTGCTCAAGTATTTTTTCCTTTTTACCCATTTCTTTAGCTATAAAAGACTCCATATAAGAGATATATTTGTCTAGATCCTCGTAAGTATTTATCATATTATCACTTCTTTTCTAAAATATCTTTAGGTAATAATCGATTTGCTTCCTTAAACAATTCATCAATTTCCCTGGTTAACTTTTTTATTTCATCCTCCAAGTCTTCTGGCTCTACACCCAATTCACGTAATTCTTTAATCAACTCTTCTCTTTGGTTGTTGAGTTGCTCCAGTCTTGCCTCTGCTCTATATTTTAAGCTCTTTGCTCGTTCAAGATTATTTCTTAAATCACTAAGTTCCTTTTCATAATCCATATTTTCCCCTCCTATTGGAAGTTTTTAATTATTTCTTCTATTTTATATTTATCTATACTGCTAAAGCATAAAGGGCATACCTTTAATTCCGTTAATAAAACTTTATAACGCATCAATAATTGATGGATTTTACCATTCAATTCCACTAATGTTTTTTCAATCTCTAATTTACTCCTGCTGATTTGCTTATATCTTTCATTATAGTCTAGTAATGTTCTTAATTCTTTATATTTAGACACTAATAAATTCTCAGTTGTTTCTAAGCTTTCTACATGGATTAATTTTTCTACATATTCTCTTCCTATAACAATACTTTTGTTAATGGAATCTAATTTGTTTTGAATTTTAATTAATTTATCTATCTTAATATATTTGTTTTCAGCGTCTATAATATTTTTATTAATACTTTCAATTTCCTTAAGCTCATCTAAGACTTTTCTGCTATTTAATATTCCTTCATCAGTCTTATTAATCGACTTATAAAGGCTTTCAAGCTTAGTCATTGTAATCAATTTTTCTCTTATTATTTGAGCAATATCTTGACATCTATTTATATCCTTTAAGCCATATATTATAGACTGATCGAGATTCACATCCTTTTTAATAGCTTCTAATCTATTAAATCTATTAAAGATATGCTTGTATCTATTAATGTTTTTTGCTAGTCTTCTCTCGATATTTGCTACTTCATCAATACTACCTAACTTTTTCAAATATTCATCTAACAAGGCTATTTCATATTCTATCTCCCTTAATTCCTTTGATAGCCGGATTAATCTATTAAGTTTTTCTTGAGTGTTTTTAATTTTCTCCCTAATGCTTTTTAATTTATCTTTGGTTAAAACTAAAAAGTCTAAGTAATCATATTCCGCTAATTCTTTTTCCAAACTGTCTTTCGTTTCTTCATGGTTTTTTCTCTTAAGATTTAAGTTTCTAATATCCTTTAAAGTACCTTTTATGGCATCATCTAAAATATGCACGCCAACCAATCTACCTATTGCATTAGCTTTAATCGAATTTTTTTCTGAAAGTAAGAAGGGTCCTTCTAATTGTTCTGAAATATTGATTAGATTGGACTGACTGCCATCCAATGTAATTTTCCTCATAGATGTTTGTTCGATAATTTCCTCAGGCACCCTGGTACCGAATCCTTCAAATACTTTTTCTTCACCCTCAGCATTATAAAGATAATAGGTGTTCTTGCTTTTACTCCTATATCTTTTGACCTTCGTATTATCACTAAATACCACCGTTACGCTACATTCCCTTTCCCCTTCTCTTATAAAAAAATCTCCAGAAGGTTCATTAAACAAGGCCCATCTTAAACCCCTAATAATAGCTGTTTTCCCATGATCTGATGGACCTACTATTACATTTAGATAGGGATCCAACTCAATCTCCGTGTACTTATGAGATTGGAAGTTCTCTAAAATTATTTTTTTAATATACTTCATATTACACTTCATCTCCTAAATTCTTCATCTGAGAATGGGCAATCCTCCTTAAAGCTTCTTCCTTTACTTCCTCTGATACCCCTTCAGCATTGGAGACTTCTAGCAATATTTCATTTATCTCCAACTTTTCAAAGTCTATTACCGAATCTATTGACTGTTTAAATTCAAACAGCCTTTCACTTTTAAAAACATGGTTTTCGATTTCCTGTCTGTCTAATATTTTGTTTCCTTTTTCTGCTATTTTCAACTCTAGGAGCTTAATTTCAATAGTATCATCTAGATTAATAAGAGCTACCTTAGGAGTTCTTTCTATTTCTTATAAACTATTAGTAATCCTTACTAAGCTGCCTGGGTTTACAAAATATCTTCCATCTATTTCTACTACTCCAAATCCCGAATGATAATGGCCAGCTAATGTAATATGGGCTTTAGTCTCTTTTATATCATCAATTAAAGTATAGGGGATGCCTTTAATAAATGGTTTATTTAATAACATCCCGTGAACCATATGAATTGCATAATCTACATCTTTAGGAATATTACTTACCATATAATTATCTAAATTTGCTCTATCATCTATATTATACGTATAAGATTGACCAGTTAATTGCACTTTTATACCGTTTTTGCTTAAGTAGATGGGCTCATCCCGATTAACAATTGTAACAACATTTAAAGCATCTAATAGACCCAACATAGTCCTATTAATGGTATCAGGATTATGACCATAAATGTCATGATTACCAGAAACTATATAAATAGGAACATTAAATTTATTTAGTATGGCTGCAAAATTGCTTACTATAGAAACGGAAATATCAGGTCTATCGAATAGGTCTCCACCATGTAAGACATAGTCAATATCATATTCTTGGATTATGTTTATAATTTCCATAAGTTTTTTTTCTAGCGTTTCTACAAGATTGTCTTTCCTATTCTTTGGCGTTGTTCCTCTAATATGAGTATCTGTTAAAAAAAGTAGTTTCAAAATTGACACCCCTTAGAAATAAACCTCCTAAAAGGAGGTTTATTTTTTTTCATTATTAACTTTGTCTTCTTCCTTTGTCTTCTTCCTTTTTCTTCTCCTCTACACCTACCAGGCCAAATTTTTCTCGAATTTTATTTTCAATTTCTAAGGCAATATCAGGATTATCCTTTAAAAATTCTTTAGCATTTTCTCTACCCTGGCCTAATCTATGTTCTCCATAACTATACCAAGATCCAGATTTATTTATTACTTCAGCCGTCACACCGGTGTCTAAGATATTTCCTTCTTTAGAAATACCAACACCATACATTATGTCAAATTCAGCCTGTTTGAAAGGTGGGGCTAGTTTGTTTTTTACAACTCTTACCCTTGTTCTATTGCCAATAACATTATCACCTTGTTTTATTGAATCCACTCTTCTGACATCTAATCGGATGCTAGAATAAAACTTAAGAGCCCTTCCACCAGTAGTGGTTTCAGGATTACCAAACATTACTCCTACCTTTTCCCTAAGCTGATTTATGAATATCACTATGGAATTAGATTTATTAATGGCGCCAGTTAATTTTCTTAAAGCTTGGGACATAAGTCTTGCTTGTAATCCTACATGGCTATCACCCATTTCTCCTTCTATTTCCGCTTTAGGTACTAAAGCAGCAACTGAATCTACCACTATAATATCTACTGCTCCGCTCCTTACTAAAGCCTCTGCAATCTCCAAAGCTTGTTCCCCAGTATCTGGTTGAGATACTACAAGATTTTCCACATCTACACCTAGTTTTTTTGCATAGTTTGGATCTAATGCATGTTCGGCATCTATAAAGGCTGCTATACCACCAATTCTTTGTGCTTCTGCTACGGCATGTAAAGCTACAGTAGTCTTACCTGAAGACTCTGGCCCAAAGATTTCAACGATTCTACCTCTTGGTAGACCTCCAATACCTAAAGCAATATCCAGTTCTAAAGAGCCGGTTGGAATTACTTCCATCTTTTCAATCTTTGTGTCACCTAATCTCATTATTGAGCCTTTACCAAACTGTTTTTCAATTTGGCTAATAGCCACATCTAATGCTTTACTTTTCTCGCTTTTATTAACCATGTTTTCCCAGATTAACTGGATTCACCACCTTTTATTGAATTGGAACATTAGTTCTGTATAAATTGTACTATATTTTTCTATTTTAGTCAATTGATAATAGTAATTAAATTATAATATTTTCCTCAATTCGTCAAAAACTTTTAAGGCTGCCCTCTTTTGTATAGATTCTCTATCCCCTTTAAATATGGATTTAATTGCATAGGAACTATTTCTAGTAGCAATACCTATGTAAACAAGGCCTATAGGTTTCTTATTAGAGCCACCGGTAGGTCCAGCTATACCAGTGGTGGATACAGCTATATCTACGCCTGCTTTTTCAAGTATCCCTTGTGCCATCTCTAATGCAACTTCTTCACTTACTGCGCCATATTTGTCTAAAGTAGTTTTATTTACATTGACTTCTTCTACTTTAGACTTGTTAGAATAAGTAACAATTCCTCTTTCAAGAACTTCCGATACTCCCGGAATCTTAGTTAATTTTGAAGTTATAAGGCCTCCCGTACAAGATTCACATATTGCTATTTTTAGCTTCTTTCTTTTTAACTTGTTTACTATTACCTCTTCAATCTTTTCATCCTTATAACTATAAATGTACTCGGATATTCTGCCGCTTATCCTTTCTTTCATTTCTTTTAACAAACAGTCAACCTTATCTTCATCATATCCTTTTGCTACCAATTTTATATCTACTTGGCCTTCTTTGGGATAGGTTGCTATTGTTGGGTTTTTAGAGCTGGTTAGATCCATCAATATGGTTTCTAAAGAGGATTCGCCTATGCCAATGGTGTTGATAGTTTGGACTTTTATAATATAGTCCTGCTTAATTAACGGAATTACATATTTGTTAAACATTAGCTTCATTTCTTTAGGAGGACCGGGCAGCATTATTATCTTCTTACCACTATTTTCTATATAGACACCAGGGGCAGTGCCAATTTCATTGATTAAGTATTGGGCACCTTTTGGTAAATAAGCTTGCTTTATATTATTACCTGACATTGGCCTATTAAGGCTGTAAAAGTAATCCTTTATATCTTTTTCTGCCTCTTTATTTAGTTCCATATCTATTCCTAAAGTTTTACAAATAACTTCTTTAGTCATATCATCGGATGTAGGCCCTAATCCACCAGTAAAAATTAAAAGATCTGCCCTTCCTAAAGCAATATTTAGCGCCTCTTCTAAAAACTTAGGTTCATCTTTTATGGAAGTATGGTATAAAACCTCAATGCCGATTTCCCATAGTCTTTTGGATAGGTAATAAGTATTGGTATTTAATATGTTACCTAATATTAGCTCCGTTCCTACTGATATAATCTCTGCTTTCATGATAACACCTCTACTATTTTTTGCTTACCAGTAATACATGCCTGTTTTTATATAGATAGTCTGCACCAGATAATACTGTGAAAAACAGTGAGATATACAACATAATATAATCAAACGGAAGATTTATCAAACTAAAGGGGAAATTCTTTATTAAGAGGCTTATAATAGCAATTATTTGGGTAATTGTTTTAATCTTGCCTAAAGAACTAGCAGCTATAGTAATTCCTTCAGAAGCAGCTATAATTCTAAAACCAGTAATTGTGAACTCCCTAGCAATTATTATTATTACAATCCAAGCTGGCACCTGTCCTAATTGGACTAAAGATATTAAAGCTGCCGACACTAATATTTTGTCAGCTAGAGGGTCTATGAATTTTCCAAAGGTAGTTACCTGCCCTCTATGCCTAGCAATATAGCCATCTAAGCCGTCAGTTCCCGATGCTACAGCAAATATCAAACCCGCTAGATAATGATTATTTTTAAAGTCAGAAAATAAAACTATAAGGAAAACAGGTATCATAAAGACTCGGAGCAAAGTGATCTTATTTGCTAAATTCATTCTACCATCTCCCCAATCAAATCATATTCTAAACAATCGGTAATTAAAACTTTTATAAAGTCACCTGTCTGTAAAGCCTTATCAGACCTTATATATATAATACCATCTATCTCTGGACTGTCCATATAGCTTCTACCTATATATATTCCATCTCCATTTTCTTCTTCAATTAAAACCTCGTATATATTTCCAACCTTTTTCTTGTTTAAGTGGTATGAAATCTTTTGCTGCAATTCCATAATAGCATTTCTTCTATCTTCCTTAATTTTTTCATCTAACTGGTTAGGAAAATTGTATGCAGGAGTACCTTCCTCTCTAGAATAGGTGAAAACCCCTAACCTATCAAACTTAATCTTCTCTACAAATTGATATAGTTCCTCGAATTTAGCATCATCTTCGCCAGGAAAGCCTACTATAAAAGTAGTCCTTAATATAATTTCTGGTATCTCCTTTCTTAACCTGTATATTAAATTCTCTATCTCCTCTTTAGTTGTCCTCCTGTTCATTTTTTTCAAAATTTCATTATTTATATGTTGTAAGGGTATATCTAAATATTTCACAACCTTTTCGTTATTTTTTATGGAATGAATTAGTCGCGAAGATATATTATCTGGATATAGATAATGTAATCTTATCCATTTTAGACCCTCAATATTATTTAAATTATCTAATAGCTCATACAGTCGATATTCTCCATATAAATCTATTCCATAATCGGTAATATTTTGTCCGATTAAAATTACTTCCTTAACACCATTATCGACTAAATATTTAACTTCATCCATTATATCTTCTATTTTTCGGCTCCTATGTTTACCTCTTAGCTTTGGTATTATACAATAGCTACAGTGATTGTCACACCCTTCGGATATCTTAACGTATTCTGTCGTTCTAAAGCTCTGTCTTTCAACGTTTTCTAAATAACTCTCGTTAATATTTTCCGTTATTTTAATCTTTCTTTCTCCTTTTTCCAACCTTTTTATGAGTTTATCTATTTCTCCTATATTGCCAGTACCAATAATGCCATCGATCTCATCTATCTCGTCTAGCAATTCTTCTGAATACCTTTCTGCAAGACAGCCTGCTAATATTATATATTTACACTTTCCTATATTTTTATATTCGGTTATTTCCCAAATAGTTTCAATAGATTCTTCTTTTGCTGCTTTTATAAAGCCACAGGTGTTGACTATTATAATATCTGCATCCTCCAAAGAACTCGATAGTATATAGTTGCTCCTTTTCAAAAGGCCAATCATCAATTCTGAATCGATTTCATTTTTAGAGCATCCCAATGTAATTAAAAAAACTTTTAATTTATCCATAAATTATCTCTCCCCAAATATAGAATTAATTTCTTCTTTTGAAACAAGGACTTTTCTTGGTTTACTTCCTTCATGTCCGCCTACAATGCCCATATTTTCCATTTCATCCACTATTCTGGCAGCTCTAGCATAGCCAATCTTTAGCTTTCGCTGTAATAAGGATATAGAAGCCTGTCCCTCTTCTACAACTAAATATGCAGCATCAGGCAACAGTGAGTCATAATTTTCTAAAAGACCATCCAATTCCACTTCACTTTCTATAGTCTCTATTATCTCATCGTCGTATTCAGCCATGCTCTGAGCTTTCAAGTAGTCTACTACTCTTTCAACTTCTTTATCGCTAATAAAAGCTCCCTGTACTCTTATTGGTTTAGGTAAATTTGATGGATAAAAGAGCATGTCTCCTTTGCCCAACAATTTTTCAGCACCAGCCATATCCAATATAGTCCTTGAATCTGCTTGTGAAGATACAGCGAAGGATATCCTAGAAGGTATATTAGCCTTTATAGTACCAGTTATAACATCTACTGATGGCCTTTGGGTGGCAACAATTAGGTATATTCCTGCTGCTCTTGCCATTTGAGCTAATCTACATATAAAATCTTCTATCTCATTTGCAGCCACCAACATTAAGTCTGCTAATTCATCTATTATAATAACTATATTCGGTAGTTTCTCATCTTTAGAATCTTTAAACTTTTCATTATAGGCTATAATATCCCTTACATTATTTTTGGCAAACAGTTTATATCTTCTTTCCATCTCATCTACAGCCCAATTAAGGGCTGCAGCAGCCTTTTTTGGTTCTGTAACTACCGGTATTAATAGGTGTGGAATACCATTATAGATACTTAACTCCACTACCTTTGGATCTATAAGCAATAATTTTACCTCGTCTGGATGAGCTTTATATAATATGCTCATAATAATTGTATTTATACATACACTTTTACCAGAGCCTGTTGCTCCTGCGATTAGAAGGTGGGGCATTTTATCAATACTAGAGACAATTGGCTTTCCGCTAATGTCTTTACCCAATAATAAGGGTACATTGCTATTTAAGGATATGTATTCGTCAGATTGTAATAGCTCTTTTAATCCAACATTGTCCTTAATTCTGTTCGGCACCTCGATACCTACTGCTGACTTTCCAGGAATTGGAGCTTCAACTCTTATATCAGAAGTGGCTAAACTTAAAGCAAGATCGTCTGATAAGTTTACAATTCTACTCACTTTCACTCCTGGGGCTGGTTGAACTTCATAACAAGTTATAGTAGGTCCCTTATTAATTTGGACTACACTTGCTTCAATGCCAAAATTTCTTAAAGTTTCCTCAATTTTAACCGCATTGTTAAGGACTTCCTTTTTACTAAATGAATCTGTATGATTATCTACATCTTCTAATAAATCTAGAGGGGGCAATGTGTAATTCTCTATAGAATTAGAATTGTTATTAATTTTCATTTCAGTATGTATAGTCTTTGGACCTTCAAATTCATATTCCTCATTTTTTGTATGGTCATGAATCACTATTTCTTTACTGCAATGAACTTTTTCATTATTTTCCTCTACTAACTTTTTCTCCTCAGTTTTCTCCCTAGTTTTAACTTTGGTTCCCTTTTTCTTAAGCCTATTTTTAAATTTAATTCTTTTGACAAAATCTATGAGACGTATCTCAGTAAAGAGCAATATAGTTATTAAAATAATAAATGCAATGATAGTGTATGAGCCTATGGAACCAAACAGTTTTAAAAAAGCAAATCCGAAAATAGCTCCAATAGCCCCACCGCCTAGTCCTCTGCTACTTAATTCCATTGAATTGGTAAGTTTATCGGAAAAACTTGTACCAGTTTCTGAATTTATGTCTAATAAAGTTAAAAAGCAAAAAAATAAAATTAGTAAGTAAACAGATTTTATATCATTGTCTATATCCAGCTTGTTTATTATCAATAATATACCTACTGCAATTATTATTAAGGGAAATATGTAACCTCCAAAACCCATCAAAGTAAAAAATATATTTCTCAAAAAAATTCCTACTATGCCAGTTTTATGGCTAATTAAGCTGATAGATGCAAGTATCCCAAAAAATATAATTATAATACCCATGACCTCTCTAGCCATTTCTTTATTCTTTTTACTTTTCTTCCTTGACAATTAAATCACCACCTGTAGGATAGCTTGTCTTATCTTTAGATAGTTATATCTAAACTTAATTATATCATAATAACCGACCTTAATCTTAAATTAAGACAAAAGTAAAAACTGACCCCCTTTTAAAATTCTTTTCTCATGTTATTATAGCATAAATATGGTAGTTATACTATTGCTTTTTGGCTTCAATCAGGCTATTTAACTTCTTCAAGGCTTGATTAAATCCACCCACTTCATCAATTAATCCAACATCAACAGCCTCCTTGCCAATTAATATTGTACCTACATCATTAGCAATTTCATCCGTAGAATACATTAAATCTATCAATACGTCTTTTTCAATTTTAGATGTCCTTAATATAAAGTTTATAATTCTCTTCTGCATCTTTTCAAAATATCTAAAGGTCTGAGGAACTCCAATAACCAAGCCTGTAGTTCTAATTGGATGAATAGTCATAGCTGCAGAAGGAACTATAAAGGAGTAATCTGATGCTGTTGCTAAGGGAACTCCTATACTATGACCACCCCCTAATACCAAAGAAATTTTTGGCTTCTCTATGGAATTAATCATCTCAGCCAGAGCTAATCCCGCTTCAACATCTCCTCCTATCGTGTTCAAAATAACAAATATCCCTTCAATCTTAGAATCTTGAGTGGCTGCAATTAACATAGGTATAATATGCTCATACTTAGTTGTTTTTTTATCACTTGGCGAAATATTGTGACCTTCTATCTCTCCAATTATAGAGATAAACTGTATATTGTTTTGGAAAGTTGATGTGTTTGGTGTACCTAATTCCTTCACCTTTTCAATTATATCTTTATTTTCTTGCCCTGCATCTTTTCCCACTTTTAAACCTCCATAAATGTATTATTTATTAATAGTTTTCGCATATCAATTTTTTATATGCTCAAACTGCCTATAATTCTACTATTATCATATCATTACCAATTTTCCTTATTGTATGCCAAGGAATTTCTATAGTTGAACTATCAGAGAATAGCTTTATCTGAAATTTGTTTTCAGGAACTAATAGAGTTAATATTTTTCCAGTTTTTTCATCTACTACAATATCTGAATCAGCAATTATGCCTAAACGTTGGCCATTATTTAAATTTATTATTTCCTTTCCTCCTAATTCGCTGAGTAGAATTGTCATATTTCTCACCTCTTAATTATTTATATTTTATATATATTCTTTTTTTATGGATATATGTCATTATCAATTATGATAACATTGGTTATGATATATAAAGGCCGGGAATTAATATCCCGTATGGCCAAATCCCCCTTCACCCCTCTCAGTAGAATCTAAATCTGAAACCAGTTCAAACTCTACCCTTTCATATTTAACTATTACCAACTGAGCAATTCTATCTCCCCTATTTATAGTATAGGCTTCTTGTCCTAAATTAATTAATATAACCCCAATCTCCCCTCTGTAGTCACTATCAATTGTGCCAATGCCATTAGCTAGAGTTATACCATGTTTTATAGCAAGTCCACTTCTAGCCCTTACTTGAGCTTCGTAACCAACAGGGATGGATATATATAATCCAGTGGGTATTAATACCCTTTCCATGGGCTTGATTGTAATGGGCTTATCGATATTTGCATACAAATCCATACCAGAAGATCCCTTCGTCTTATAGCTGGGAAGGGGTAAATCGCTTTTGTTTACCACTTTTATCTTCATAACATCACCTCAATTAAGTAGTATTTCTTTTAGCTGATTGTTAATTTTTTCTTTATTATTAACATTTCCAACGTAAGCAATATTATATTTATCTTTATTAAATACTTTATGAACCACCCTTTCAATATCGTCCATCTCTACTCTATCAATTTTCTCCAATACTTCATCTAATGTTACAATCCTATTTAATAGCAGTTTAGATTTTCCTAAATCTAACATACGGCTAAAGGTGCCTTCCAAGCCTAGAATGTAATTTCCCTTCAACTGTTCCTTAGATCTTTCTAGCTCATCCTTAGTAATTAAATTCTTTTTCATATCTTCTATATTTTTTCTTATTAGCTGTACCACTTCTATTAATTGTTCTCTTCCTAGTCCTGCATATATGGTAAATATGCCCGTATCCTTAAAGGAAGCTATATGAGAGTATATGGAGTAGACCAGTCCCCTTTCCTCTCTAATCCTTTGAAACAACCTAGAACTCATGCTTCCACCAAAAATATTATTCATAATTAATAATGGATATATATCATCTGAATCTCGTTTAATTCCTTTCATTCCTATGCAGAAATTAAGCTGTTCTATATCCTTATAGCAACCATCTACTTTTTGCTTAAAATTCGGATTTATACTTAAGTCTTCCACCTTGTTTTTAGCAGGAACACTTCTAAAAGAATCATTTAACAATTTAAAGGTACCATTATAGTCAAAATTTCCTGCTATTGAAATAACCATATCATTAGCTAGGTAGTTTTTATTATAAAACTCCAATATAGTTTCCCTATTTAGATTGTCTACAGTATCATAACTACCCAATATTGGTAACGACAATGGAGTGCCTTCAAACATCATCTCACTTAATAGATCATATGTTACATCTTCTGGTGAATCTAAATACATCTTAATCTCCTCTTTAACTACCCCTTTCTCCTTATTTATTTCCTCTTCATCAAATAAGGAATTGGTAATCATGTCTGATAGTAGTTCAATAGCTAGCGGTAAATGCTTATCTAACACCTTTATATAATAACAAGTGTATTCGGTGCTGGTATAAGCATTTATCTGACCACCTATACTATCTATTGCTTGAGCAATTTCTATAGCTGATCTATTTTTTGTCCCCTTAAATAACATATGTTCTATAAAGTGGGATATACCGTTTATCTGCTTGTCCTCTTTAATAATACCGGCGTTAACAAAAACGCCAATTGAAACTGATTTAGCAATAGGGATTTTCTCCATAACTACTTTTATTCCATTATCTAGCCTATCTTCAAAACACATCTCTGTCCTCCTAATTGTTATTTATTTTACTACATCGCTAATCCTTCCTATCTTATATCCTTTATTAATCAAATATTCTATTATCTCGGGTAGGGCACTTACTGTTTCTTTTGTTGGATGCATCAACACAATAGCTGATTTATGTATTTTACTAGTTACTCTATTAATGATTTTATCCCTAGTACTGTCATCTCTCCAATCTATTGTATCTATACTCCACATAATTATATCATAATTTAAATCCTTTGCTGCCTTAATTGTATTATCATTATACGCACCAGAAGGTGGAGCAAAAAAATTAGGTTCTTCACCTATTATATTGTAAATAACATTATGGGCCTTTAAGATTTCCTCCCTATTGTTGTCATAGCTCAACTTATCATAGTCAATATGTCTATACCCATGATTTCCAATTTCATGTCCAGCATTATAAATGGTTTTTAGAAGCTCAGGATATTTTTCAGCCCAAGTCCCAGTAACAAAAAAAGTTATTCTGATATTTGCTCGTTCAAAGATTTCTAACATAGGCTCTATGTATTCATTTCCCCAGTCAACATTGCAGGCAAATGATACTATCTTATCCTCTACATTCCCTTTATAATAAATATCCATATTAAAAGTTTCATCAACCCTATTATAAAAGTAATAAAGGGTTCCCACAACTATGATAACTAAAATAGCCATTAAAATATAAGTCATCATCCTTTTATTTATTATTAAAATTTTCAACTCTATCCCTCCAATATTCTTTCTACCACTATTTATATTCAGAGGGATATTGAATTATTTTAAATATATACCTGATCTACAAAAAAATATAAATTAAAAACATGAACCTAATTTGGGTTCATGCATTTAGTGTTTAGTATTTTATTTTTTTTCCTTCTCTGGCTTAGGTAATACTGCTTTCCTAGAAAGGTTTATTCTGCCTTGGTTATCAATTTCCACTACCTTTACTAATACTTCATCTCCAATAGATAATACGTCTTCTACTCTGTTTATCCTCTCATTTGCAATATTGGATATGTGGAGTAATCCTTCTTTACCATTGGCAATTTCAACGAAAGCACCAAATGGAACTATTTTTATAACTTTGCCCATATAAATTTCTCCAACTTCCACATCTTTTATAATTTTACTTATTAATTCTACAGCCCTTTCTCCATTATCCATATTATCTGATGCAATTGAAACTCTACCATCATCTTCTATATCAATTTTCACGCCAGTCTCATCTATGATTTTATTGATCATCTTTCCTCCAGGACCAATAATATCTCTAATCTTATCTGGATCCACTTGCATTGTGAGTATCCTTGGAGCATAGGGTGAAAGTTCTTTTCTAGGAGCTGAAATAACTTCTTTCATCTTTTCCAATATGAATAATCTACCTTCTTTGGCCCTATTTAAAGCTTCTTGTAAAATCGCTCTATCTATGCCAGATATTTTAATGTCCATTTGGATTGCCGTTACCCCTTTTTCTGTTCCTGCCACTTTAAAGTCCATATCTCCTAAATGATCTTCTATACCCTGAATATCTGATAAAATTACAACCTTATCTTCCGATTTTATTAACCCCATAGCAATTCCTGCAACAGGCGCTTTTATAGGCACTCCAGCATCTAATAAAGCTAAAGTACTACCACAAACACTGGCTTGAGAACTGGATCCATTAGAACTCAATACCTCGGATACTAATCTGATAGTATAAGGGAATTCATCTACATCAGGAATTACAGGTTCTAAAGCTTTTTCTGCTAAAGCTCCATGGCCTATTTCCCTTCTACCGGGGCCCCTTAGTACTCTAGTTTCACCAACTGAATAAGGTGGGAAGTTATAATGGTGCATATACCTTTTGGATTCCTCATCGCTTAATCCGTCGATTACCTGAACGTCACTCGATGCACCTAAAGTTGCTACAGTTAATACCTGGGTTTGACCCCTTTTAAATAAACCTGACCCATGGGTTCTTGGAAGTATTCCTACTTCACAGCTAATAGGACGTATCTCATCGATTTTCCTATTATCTGGTCTAATCCCTTCTTCTAAAATAAGCCTTCGAACTTCAGCCTTCAATATGCTATCTAGCACATCCAGTATATCCTTTTCATTCTCAGGATATATTTCAATAAATTTCTCAATTGTTTCCTCAAAAACTTCCTCGATGGCGTTTTCTCTCTCTTGTTTATCTACTGTTTGAATAGCATTGATGAGCTTTTCCGAGGCATACTCTTTTACTTCCTTTTCTATCTGCTCATCAGGTTTGAATATAACGAAATCCTGTTTTTCTTTACCAACTTCTTTTTGGATTTCTTCAATAAATTCACATAACTTTTTAATCTCTTCGTGGGCAAATAAAATAGCTTCTAAAATTGTCTCCTCATCTACTTCATGAGCTCCAGCTTCAACCATCATAATGGCATCTTTTGTGCCTGATACAACCAAGTGAAGCTTGGATTTTTCCCTCTCCTCAGCAGTTGGATTTAGAACAAGCTTTCCATCTACTAATCCTATTAATACAGAACCTGTAGGTCCATTGAAGGGAATATCTGATATAGATAAGGCTATGGAAGAGCCTAACATTCCAACTATATCCGGGGGACAATCCTGATCAACTGATAAGGCTGTCGCTATAACTTGTACATCATTTCTGTATCCTTCAGGAAAAAGTGGCCGTATGGGTCTGTCGATTAACCTTGCTGTAAGTATTGCCTTATCACTTGGCTTACCCTCTCTTTTGATAAATCCACCAGGGATTTTTCCTACCGAATATAGCCTTTCCTCAAAATCAACACTTAATGGGAAAAAATCAATTCCTTCTCTTGGCTCCTTGGAAGCTGTAGCTGTTACTAGTATAACTGTATCTCCATATTGAACTAAACATGCACCATTAGCTTGTTCAGCTACTTTTCCAACTGTCACTGTTAAATCTCTTCCAGCCAGAGAATAGTTAAACTGTTTTTCCATGCTCTACCTCCTTTTTATTTTTCATTATTATATTATAACCTTTTATTGATTAAAAACCACACTATAATTGTATTATAATTATAAAGCTTATCAAATTTCAACTTCCTATAATTAATAAATCAATAGAGCGGGAAAAGTCCCCCGCTCTTATTATCCTCTAATGCCTAGTTTTTCAATTAATGCTCTATATCTTTCTATGTCCTTCTTCTCCAAGTATCTCAGTAATCCTCTTCTTTGACCAATCATCTTAAATAATCCTCTTCTTGAGTGATGATCCTTTTTGTGGACTTTAAGATGCTCCGTTAAGGAGTTGATTCTATGGGTTAGAATTGCAATTTGAACTTCTGGTGAACCAGTATCTCCTTCATGTAGCCTATACTCTTCTATTATTTTGTTTTTTTCTTCCTTGGTCATTGACATTTCTATAAAACCTCCTCTTAATTTATTATTACTCCATAAGCTAAGTAAATCGCCGAGGTACGACAAACTTTGCATATGGTTTTTATCTTATCAAATCAATATTATCATATATTTTTCTAAATGTAAACATTATTGTTTTTTCTTAATATATTCTATGTCTAGTTGAATTTGTTTGATAAGTTCTTCAACTGTATCAAACTTAATATCATCCCTGATATAATCAATAAAACTTATTTCAATATCCTTATCATACAAGTTGCCTTCAAAATTTAAAATATGTGTCTCAATTTTTAACTCTTTTCCATCAAAAGTTGGGTTGTATCCAATATTGGTTAAGCTTCTATATCTTTCGCCACCCTCTAGAAGCGTAATTGTTTCATATACTCCAATCTTCGGAACTACGTAATCATCAGTTAATTTTAAATTAGCCGTTGGAAAACCCATGCCAGCTCCCCTGCTATCACCTTTTATGACTCGTCCAGAAATAGAGTACTTTTTACCGAGAAATTTATTGGCTTTACTAATTAGACCTGATTTTATTAATTGGCGAATCCTAGTACTACTTATAAGCTCACCCTCTATATAGATTGGTTCTATTATATTGACTTTAAAGCCTAAATCATTCCCTAGCTTTTTTAATAATCTACTATCGCCTTTTGCTTTATATCAAAATCTATAATCAAACCCAACGGTTACTAACTTAGAGTTCAATTTTTTAATCAAAAATTTCTCAACAAAATCTTCCGGTGATAATGACATTATATTTTTATCAAAGTCTATGCTAAATATTAAATCAATCCCTAGCTTTTCTATTATGTTTACTTTCTTTTCATATGGAGTGATTATTTTCAGTTTCGGTTTTCCTTCATTTGTTAAAGTAGTTCTGGTATGGTTTTTAAACAAGAGGACTGATGATTTCAAATTCATCTCTTTTGCCTTTTTTATATTATCTCTAATCAAATGTTCATGTCCAACATGAACTCCGTCAAAGTTCCCTAAAGCTACAGCAGTTTCAAATCTTTTTTCTTCATATCCATTTAAATCTATGATTTCCATATTGACCACCCTATGCAAGGACTTTATCCATTTTTATGTTAATTATATCATTTCTTTTTGTTATTCTACCTATTCCTAAGAATTTACCCTTACAGTATACCCTTAAAGGCTTTTCAAATTTATAATGCTTTTCATCTAATTTAATTGGAATAATATTGCCATTAATTAAATTGTTATAGAACCTCTTATCAATCTCTATATAATCCAGATGGGTTAAACTGTCATCTAAAGGAATAATAACTTTTTTTAAGTCGCCTTTATCTAATTTCTCTATATAATCCAGACTATAACTGTCACTTATGCTAAATTTCCCTACACCTGTTCTAATTAAGTAGGACATATGGCCATATGTACCCAAAAGCTCACCTATATCGTGACATAGAGTTCTTATATAGGTACCTTTTGAACATTTAACATAGAAAATTACCTTTTCATCATCTATGATGTCATATATCTTTAAATCATATATTTTAGCTTTTCTAGCAGGCCTTTCTACTGTCTTACCTTCCCTTGCTAATTCATATAACTTTCTACCCTTATATTTAATAGCGGAATACATGGGAGGAGTCTGATATATTTCGCCTTTAAACCGGTCAAAAACAGCAAAGATTTCAGATTTAGTAACCCTTCTACTGGAGGCACTAATAACCTCCCCTTCCATATCCTGAGTATCAGTTGCAATACCAAGGGTTAATTCACCAACATATTCCTTATCTAAATCTAGTAAATATTCGCTAATCCTTGTTCCCTTACCAACGCAGACAGGCAGAACTCCAGTAGCATAGGGATCCAAAGTTCCTGCATGGCCTACCTTTTTTATGCCTAAAATTTTTCTTACCCTTTTAACAATATCATGGGAAGTAACACCTTTTGGTTTAAAAATATTGATTACTCCATCCATTTCATCACCTAAAAGTCGATATGATTTCATCTAATATTAATTGCTTAGCTTTAGATATTTCTTCATAGATAGTACACCCCGCAGCTCTGATATGCCCACCGCCATTAAATTTTCTACAGATCTTAGAAACATCTATATGTTTTTTACTCCTCAAGCTAACTTTTATCTCCTCTTCATCCATTTCCTTTAAAATACATGCAACCTCAATAGTATCGATGCCCCTTATGAAGGATATTATCCCTTCTGTGTCTTCCATTTTTGCATTGTTTTCCATTAACATCTCCCGGGTTATACTAACTAATCCTACTTTATCATCTAAATATGTTTCTAAATGACTTAGGGAGTTGATAAACAATTTAGCACTAGGCATACTTTTGCTCTGATATAAATTTATATTTATTAACTCTGCATCGATTCCGATTTTTAATAATTCTGCAGCTATAAGATGGGTTCTGGAACTAGTATTGCTGTAGACAAAACTTCCCGTATCGGTGCTTATACCGGTATATATACAAGTTGCAATATCCTTATCAATACTAATTCCCAGCTCCCTAATAAAGTCATAGACTATTTCTGCTGTAGCTGCAGATGTAGGCGAAACGATGTTTATATGCCCAAAATTTTCATTAGTTATATGATGATCTATATTTATAATTTTTTTTGCTTTTAAAGCAAATTCTTTACCTATGCCCAATCTATCCAAATCACTGCTATCTAAAGATATTAGTAGATCTATAGGGGCAGTTATATCTTGTTCTTTTATCATGTCCACCCCGGGCAAAAACATTAAATATGAGGGGATATCATCAACTTTTACTATATTTACTTTACCTTTTAACTTCTTAATAGCTAAACCTAAAGCTAATGTTGAGCCAATGTTATCCCCGTCTGGTTGTACATGGGAAACTATATATATATTATCGGAATCCTTTATTAATTCGATTGCTTCTTTAATAGATTGATTAATCGAATTATTCATCCTCATCTCCCCGCTCATCTTCCTCTTGTCTATTTACATCATCGATTAATTTAGAAATATAAAGGCCCCGTTCTATTGATTCATCTAGATGGAAGATTACTTCTGGTACATGCCTTAAATCTATTCTTCTACCCATTTCCTTCCTTATAAAGCCTTTTGCACTATTAAGTCCTACTAGGGTCTCCTCCTTTGACTCTTTATCTCCTAGGACACTAATATAGATATTGGCATAGCTTAAATCATTGGTAACTTGAACACTAGTTATACTAGTCAAAGGATTAATCCTTGGGTCTTTAAGTTCTCTTGCTATTAGATCTGACACAATTTTTTTTATCTCTTCTGAAATTCTATTTAGTCTTTTAGATTTCATAAGGCCCACCCCTTATCTTTTCACTTCTTTCATTATATATGCTTCTAAGATATCATCTTCTTTTATATCATTGTAATTTTCTAACCCTAATCCACCTTCATATCCTGAAGCTATCTCTCTAACGTCATCCTTAAATCTCTTTAAGGTAGCAACCTTACCTTCATAGATTACTACATCGTTCCTCAATAGCCTGATATTGCAATTTCTTGTGATTTTCCCTTGTTGTACATAAATTCCTGCTATATTGCCTACATTTGGAACTTTGAAAACTGCCCTAACTTGAGCCCTACCTATAACCTCCTCTACATATTCAGGTTCTAGCATTCCTTTTATAGCGGATTTAATATCTTCAATTGCATCATATATAACCCTATACGTTCTCACATCGACCTTTTCTCTTTTTGCTATATCTAAAGCATTTAAGGTTGGCCTTACATTAAAGCCTATAATAATTGCATTTGATGCTGAAGCTAGCATTACATCACTTTCGGTAATTCCACCAACACCGCCATGGATGATGTTTATTCTTACCTCTTCATTTTCCAATTTTTCTAAGGATTGTCTTATTGCATCTATAGTGCCTCTTACATCGGTTTTTATAATTATATTTAAATCTTTAATTTCTCCTAACTGGATTTTTTCAAACAGGTCATCTAATGATACTTTTTGAGAAGCTTTAAGTTGCTCTTCTCGTTCAAGTTCTTTATTTCTTTCTGCATAGGCCTTAGCTATTTTCTCATCGTCTACTTCATATAATAGGTCTCCAGATAGTGGGACTTCAGATAAACCCAATATAGCAACAGGCATAGATGGACCTGCCTTTTTAACCTTCTTCCCTTTATCATCAAACATGGCTCTTACTCTTCCATGTGCAGTTCCTGATACTACATAGTCTCCTACTTTTAAGGTCCCTTTCTGGACTAATATAGTTGCCACAGGACCCCTTCCTTTATCTAGCTGAGCTTCTATTACAGTCCCAACAGCATTTCTATCAGGATTTGCTTTTAATTCTTGCAATTCTGCTACTAAAAGAATCATTTCCAATAGTTCATCTATACCCTCTTTTTTCAAAGCTGAAACAGGTACACTTATAGTATCTCCACCCCATTCTTCTGGAACTAAACCATGTTCCACTAATTCCTGTTTAATCCTTTCTACATTAGCTGTTGGCTTATCAATTTTATTAATTGCTACAATTATGGGGACATCTGCAGCTTTTGCGTGATTGATGGCTTCTATGGTTTGAGGCATTACTCCGTCATCGGCAGCCACAACTAAAACAGCTATATCTGTAACTTGTGCTCCTCTAGCCCTCATGGATGTGAAGGCCTCATGACCTGGTGTATCTAAAAATACAATTTTCTTTCCATTTACTTTTACCGTTGACGCTCCTATGTGTTGAGTTATTCCTCCAGCTTCTTGAGCAGTAACTGAAGTCTTTCTAATGGCATCTAGTAGAGAAGTCTTACCATGGTCAACATGACCCATAACAGTTACTACAGGTGGCCTAGGTTTCAAATCTTCCGGCTTATCTTCAAAATCAAAGATAAACTCTTCCTCAGTATCAGCATCTTCACCTCCACCTTTTTTTACAACAGTAAAGCCAAATTCATCGCCTAATATACTAGCAGTATCGAAATCTATAGACTGATTTTGATTTGCCATAACACCTAAGCCTATTAATTTGGTAATTACTTGAGTTACACTTAGTCCCATCAAATCTGCCAAATCTTTTACTATAATGGTTTCATCAACTTCTATAACCTTTTCTTCTTTATCTCCCTTATAATCTTTTACAACATTATCATTCTTTTTACTCTTCGCTCTATTACTTTTTTTGCTAGCTTTCTTATTGACTTTTTTTTCTGCTGTTTTAGCCTCTTGTTCTTCATTTAAAAGTTCTTTAATCATCTCAGCTTCTTCGTCTTCTAAAGAGCTCATATGGCTGCTTACTTCTATATCTAAATCTTTTAGCTTGTGCAATAAATCTTTACTCGTCATACCTAGTTCCTTTGCCAACTCATAAATTCTAATTTTAACCAATCTATGCACCCCCATCTTTATTATTAGGTGATAATATAATTACCATTATTCGTCTGCATCTAATATACCCATTAGTTTATCATAAACTTCGGCAGGTACTTGTATCGCCAATACTCTATCAAGTTTTTTGCTTTTTTGAGCTTCATTAAAACAATCAATATTATAGCAGATATAAGCACCTCTACCATTCATCTTCCCAGTCAAATCCACATCCACAAGGCCTTCTTTATTTTTTACAATTCTTATTAATTCCTTTTTGGGTTTGTTTTCATTGCAGGCAACGCATTTTCTCAATGGCACTTTTTTCTTTCTCATATTATCACCTCACTCATTATCAACTTCTAGTTCCTCATCTTCTTCTAGTCCTTCATTATATTGACTTTCACTTTTAATATCTATTTTCCAATTGGTTAGCTTGGCAGCCAACCGGGCATTCTGACCTTCCTTACCAATAGCTAAAGATAATTGGTGGTCAGGAACTACTATCATAGCTGATTTTTCCTTTTCATTTAATTCTACTTTTAATACCTTAGACGGACTCAAGCTATTAGCAATAAATTCTTCAATATTATTGCTCCAAACTATAATATCTATTTTTTCGCCATTTAATTCCTCTACTATAGCTTTTACTCTACTACCTTTAAAACCAACACATGCACCTACTGGATCTACATTAGGATCTTTTGAATGGACGGCTATTTTGCTCCTTGAACCTGCTTCCCTTGATATAGCATATATGTCCACAATGCCTTCGTGGATTTCTGGAACCTCCAACTCAAATAACCTTTTAACTAAACCTGGATGAGACCTGGAAAGAATAATCTGAGGTCCTTTAGTGGTCTTTTTAACTTCTAGAATAAATAATTTTATTCTATCCCCTTGGTTATATACTTCTCCCTGGATCTGTTCAGTGGGAGGCAATATACCTTCAGTCTTACCGAGATCGATATATACATTGTTCTTACTAATCCTCTGAATCATCCCAGTTATAATTTCATTTTCCCTATTTATAAACTCCTCATATATGACTTCCCTCTCTGCATCCTTTATCCTCTGAATTACTACTTGTTTAGCAGTTTGTGCAGCTATTCTTCCAAAGTTTCTCGGCGTTACCTCTAATGTAACTATATCATCAACTTGATATTTATCATCAATTTCTTTTGCTTCCTCTAAACTAATTTCCAAAGTTTCATTTTCCACTTCTTCAACTACTATTTTTTTTGCAAATACTTTAACTTCTCCTGTTTCCCTATTAATTACAACTTCAACATTTTGAGATGATCCAAAGTTTTTCTTATAACTAGATATAAGTGCAGATTCTAAAGCATCAAATATGATGTCCTTAGAAATCCCTTTTTCCTTCTCTATTTCCACAAGGGCATCAATAAACTCTGCATTCATTAATTAAACCTCCCTTAAAATTCAACAGTCAATTTTATATTAGAAATAGCTTCCCTATCTAAGTTCATTTCTACTCCGCTTTCTTCTTCAATCCTTATATGGCTTTCAGTATATCCTAATAATTTCCCAAAATACTTCTTCTTACCATCTATATTCCTATAAAGGCTAATTTCTACATTTTTCCCAATATTCCGCTTTAAATCCTTATCCGTTTTTAATGGCCTATCTAACCCTGGGGATGAAACTTCTAAATAGTAACTTTCTTTGATAGGATCGATTTCATCTAATTTTTCTCCAACAAGCTCACTTACTTTCTGACAATCATCGATGCTTATTCCTTCAGGTTTTCCTATGTAAAATCTCAAAAAGTTGTTACCATTTTCTTTTACATATTCCAGATCTACCAAGTCATATCCTAGCTCTTCTACTATAGGTTCACAATGCTCCCTTACTATGCTTACGATAGATTTTCTACTCATATCATCACCTCCATAAAATCATACCTATTTTTTGTAATACCAAAATAAATATACTATCATTCTCCATCAGAAATTAAACAAATTAAGAGTGGGAAAGCCCACTCTATTGCGAAAAAAGTTATTGTCTTTAGAAATTGATCAGTTATATTATATCACAATATCAAATAAAATCAAATATTAAAAAGGCTAATTTGGTTGCTTTCAGGCAAATTGTCTAGACAGCCATGTTCCCTTAGTGTTTCTACAACGGTTCTACTCACCCTAGTTCTAGAGATTAAATCTTCTACCGACATAAACTCTCCCATTTCCCTTTCCCTTACAATGCTTCTAGCTGCTGTATCTCCAATCCCTTCTAAACTTCTAAAAGGGGGAATTATCCCATTTTCTCCTATCAGAAAACGTTCACTATGGGATTTATATAGGTCTACCTTTTCAAAAGTATAACCCCTAGCGTACATTTCCTGAACTACTTCTAAAACGGTGAGTAGATTCTTCTCCTTAGCAGTTGCTTGATTGGATAAGCTTTCTAATTCCTTTATTTTTTCATCTACTGCTTCCTTGCCTTTTAATATCAGTTGACCATCAAAATCCTGAATTTTTGTTGTAAAATAGGTAGCATAGAATGCCTCTGGATAATAGACTTTAAAATATGCAATTCTAAAAGACATCATTACATACGCTACAGCGTGGGCTTTAGGAAACATATACTTAATCTTGTTACAGGATTCAATATACCACTCTGGTATATCAAAACTTCTCATGTATTCTTCATCATCTGGGGACAAGCCCCTGCCTTTTCTAACATTTTCCATTATTTTAAAAGCCCTTTTCTTATCAAGTCCACGATAAATTAGATATAACATTATGTCATCTCTGGTAGAAATTACTTCTTTTAATGTGGCAGTCCCATTACGGACTAAATCCTGGGCATTGTTTAGCCAAACATCTGTCCCGTGAGATAGGCCACTTATTCTAACCAATTCAGCAAATGTAGTAGGTTTGGTATCCATTAACATCTGCCTTACAAATCTAGTTCCAAACTCTGGTATTCCTAGAGTGCCTACTTCTAATTTTATATCCTCGTCTTTAATGTTTAAAGGCCCTGAACTGGTAAAGAGCTCCATAGTTAGCTTATCATCTAATGGAATTTCTCTAGGGTTTACCCCAGTGATTTCTTCCAACATTCTAATAATAGTAGGAACATCATGGCCTAGTACGTCTAATTTCAATATCCTTCCACTAATAGAATTGTAGTCAAAATGGGTTGTTATTACTCCAGATTTTTTATCGTCAGCTGGATATTGAATAGGAGTAAAATCATATATTTCCTTGTCTTTCGGAACTATCATCACTCCCCCAGGATGCTGTCCTGATGTCCTCTTAACACCTGTACATCCCTGAACCAATCTATTTATTTCTGCGGGATGAATATTCAAGCCCTTTTCTTCATGGTATTTTTTCACAAACCCATAGGCAGTTTTTTCGGCAATGGTACCAATAGTTCCTGCTCTATAAACATAGCCTTTCCCAAAAAGCTCTTCTGTATACTTATGAGCAGTAGCTTGATATTCACTTGCAAAGTTTAAATCTATGTCTGGTTCTTTATCACCTTCAAATCCCAAGAAAACTTCAAAAGGAATATCGTGTCCATCCTTTAATAATTTGGCACTGCATTTAGGGCAATCCTTATCAGGCAAATCCACCCCTGAACCAACAGATCCATCTTCAAAGAATTCACTATACTTACATTTTGGACAAACATAATGGGGTACTAATGGATTAACCTCAGTAATCCCACTCATAGTTGCCACAAAAGAGGAACCTACTGAACCTCTTGAACCAACTAAATAGCCATCCTCCAAGGACTTCCAAACTAGCTTTTGGGCTATAATATACATAACCGCGTAGCCATTGGATATTATGGAATTCAACTCCTTATCCAGTCGCTCCTTAACTATTTTAGGTAATGGGTCGCCATAGATTTCTATAGCCCGACTATAAGTTATATTTCTAAGCTGTTCTTCACTACCTTCTATAACAGGGGGGAAGGTACCGTTAGGAATTGGCTCTATGTCTTCTATCATATCGGCTATTAAATTAGTGTTCTTTACAACCACTTCCCCTGCCTTTTCTTTACCCAAATAGTCGAATTCCTTTAACATTTCGTCTGTGGTTTTGAAGTAAAGTGGTGGTTGTAAATCTGCATCATTATATCCTTGACCAAACATTAAAATTCTTCTATATACTTCATCCTCTGGATCTAAAAAGTGTACGTCTCCCGTTGCCACCACAGGTTTATTATACTTATCTCCTAATTCTACTATTTTTCTATTGATATTCCTTAATTCCTCTTCTCCTTTTACCATACCGTTTCTTACTAAATGCATATTGTTGCCAATAGGTTGTATTTCCAAGTAATCATAAAAATTTACAATATTCCTTAGTTCACTATCATTCTTATTTTTTAGTATAGCCTTATATAATTCCCCTGCTTCACAGGCACTTCCTAAAATCAATCCTTCCCTGTGTGTTTTGAGTAAAGATTTTGGTATCCTCGGTCTTCTATAAAAATAATTCAAATGAGAAGCTGATATTATTTTATATAAATTTTTTAACCCAGTTAAGTTCTTTACAAGGATTACTATATGAAAAGATTCACTTTTAGTAATATCCTTATCTTCTACCAGCCTATTAATTTGATCCAATTCATGGATACCATTATTTTTTAGAATCTCTAAAGCTCTTAGAAAAATCTCAGCAGTCGCTCTAGCATCATCTACAGCCCTGTGATGATTTATTAAGTTTACATTTAAATGCTTAGCTACTAAGTTTAGTTTATGGCTTTTAAGCTCAGGAAATAAGGCTCTAGATAGTTCCAAAGTATCCAAAACTGGATTGTCAATGGTTTTATTAATTCTACTATACTGCTCCCTAATGAAAGATATATCAAAAGAAGCATTATGGGCTACTAAAATAGAATCTTCTATAAAAGAATAAAAACTAGGCAGCACTTCTTGGATGGTTGGTTTGTCCCTTACCATTTCATCTGTAATTCCAGTCAGATTTTCTATCTTTTTAGGGATGGGTCTTTCTGGATTTATCAACTGGCTAAAATGGTCTATTACTTGACCATTTTTGATTTTTACGGCCCCTATTTCAGTTATCATATCATTCCTTGGGGAAAGTCCTGTAGTCTCTATATCAAACACAACAAAAGTATCGTATTCCTTATCTTTTTTATAATTACTTACAATTGGAGTATTGTCGTTTACTAAATATCCTTCTACTCCATATAGGACTTTAATGCCTAATTCTTTACTTACCTCCATAGCTTCTGGAAAGCCTTGTACTACTCCATGATCGGTAATAGCTATAGCCTTGTGCCCCCATTTTTGGGCTCTTTCAGCAATCTTTTTAAAACTGCTTACTCCATCCATAGCACTCATTTGAGTATGTAAGTGCAATTCTACCCGTTTTTCTTCTGATAAATCCATTCTACCCTGCTTTTCTAAAATGTTTAGAGCTTTAAGCATTAGCACTAGACATTTTGAAAAATTATCATATACTACATCACCGTTTACCTTTACATATGCTCCATCTTTAACGTTGGCTTGAAAATCTTCTAATTGATTCTTGTTTAAAAAAGCCTTTACTGTTATTGAGTTTGTCAAATCTGTTATATTAAAAGTTGCAAGTACTCTATTCCCCTTTATCTCTTTAAATTCTATTTGGAATATCTCTCCACTTATAGTTGCATTTCCGGTGTTAAGCGAAATATCTCTAATTTCCATAGCTTCTTCTTCTATTTTTTTGCCAAAGGAATATGCTTTGTTGGATGTGGTTTTTTTGCTCCTAGCTTTATCTTTCTCTTTATCGCTATACAAGGTTTCTATAGAAATTATTTTCTCTTCTTCCATAGTCTTTTCAATGATTTCATCGCCGTTATTCTCAATTAGTGAATTATCAATAATTACATCTACATTCAAATCCAGCTCTTCCTTAAATTTAGTCTTAATCTTATTATCCAACCTATTAGTTGTCAAAGCAAAATTTACAATTTCATTTATGGGATAAATTATAATCTGATTATCCTTGATCTCATATTTTAATTGATCCAACCATGAACTACTCGATGGAATATCCTTTTCAATTAAATACAATATATTATTCCAAAATCTATCCAATACTTTGGAAAATTCATCTCCAACTTCATATTTGATTTTTACTTCTACCTTCAATCCATCAAATTTTTCTTGAAATAATAAAGTAATTCTGTCCAGTATCCTTTCATCCACTATTTGCTTTGAAAGCAATAATATTTCAATTGAGTTTAACTTTTTGTTTACTTTTACCTTATTTATAAATATAGATTCCAAATCTGCTTCAACAGGCATTTCATTCCTTTTAAAGACTTCAGTTAATTGTATTCCACACATGTTCATCCTATGTTATTCCCCCTTTATCTGCCTTCAGATATTTCTAGTATTCCATCTATGCTTGCAAGGGAATTGAATATTTCATATTTGATTTCAAAACTCTTTACATCTGCCTCTATATTTATTCTTATCAGTCCATCATCTCCGTGTTCAATGTCTATGTTAGTTATATTTGATTCATATTCTCCTAAAATCCTTCCTATTTTCCCAATTTGGCCTGGTTTATCTATGGATAGAATGCTCAATGATATATAGGGATTAACCCTTCTATGTATTCTAGTCCTCAATCTATGAAAAGTCATAAGGGTAATCATTACTAAAAAAGTGGTTGCTATAGCTCCTAGGTAAAAACCTGCCCCAACAGTTAAGCCTATAGCAGCAACCACCCAAAGACTTGCAGCAGTGGTCAAACCTGTAACCGCACCAGTATCTTTTCTTAAAATGGTTCCAGCGCCTAAAAAACCAATTCCACTTATTACCTGAGCTGCAATCCTATCTGAGTAATAATTTGTATTTTCTCCGTAATAGGTATTCATATATATGGATAATAGCATTATTAGGGTGGAACCTAAAGAGACTAAAATATGAGTTCTTAATCCAGCAGGTTTTCTAGTACTCTCCCTATCTATTCCAATTAAGCCAGATAATAATATGGATAATACCATTCGAAATAATACCAGCTTAATGTCCATCATCACAACACCCCAGATTAATTAAAGTTTTTCTATTTCTTTCACAAGCTCATCTAATAAAAGTTCTTCTTTTACCTTTTTATAAATCTTACCTTTTTTGAAAATCAACCCTTCTCCTTTACCACCTGCAATTCCTATATCTGCTTCTTTTGCTTCTCCCGGGCCGTTGACTGGACATCCCATTATAGCCACCTTCAAAGGTTTCTTTATACTCCTTAACTTTGCCTCTGCTTCCTGTACTAAATCGATCAAGCCTATTTTTGTTCTACTGCAGGTAGGACAAGAAATTATTTCTACCCCTTCTTTTAACAGGCCTAGAGTCCTTAAAATCTCACGCCCTACTTTTACCTCTTCTACAGGATTTCCAGTTAAAGATACCCTTATGGTATCCCCTATTCCCATGGAAAGAAGGCTTCCCATTCCTACTGCAGATTTTATTGTGCCATTCCAAATAGGCCCAGCCTCAGTTACTCCAACGTGTAAGGGGTAGTCAACTATTTCAGACATTTTCTTATAAGATTCTATGGTGAGTAGAACATCGCTGGCCTTTAGTGATATCTTTATCTGATCAAAACCCATCTTTTCCACTAATCTTACATGCTCAAGGGCACTTTCCACCATAGAATTAGCATTAACTCCATTATATTTTTCCAAATACTCCCTTTTAATGGAACCAGAATTTACTCCTATTCTAATGGGTACCCCCATCCCTTTACAAATATTGATGACCTCTCTTACCCTGATTTCTGAACCGATATTACCAGGGTTTATCCTTAGACAATCTACTCCATTTTTAACAGATTCAATTGCTAGTCTATAATCATATTGTATATCTGCTACTAACGGAATATTAATATGTTTCTTGATCTTACTTATGGCTTTTGCATCTTCAAAGTCAGTTATGGCAGACCTTATTATATGGCAACCTGCCTCTTCCAATTCCTTAATCTGTTTAACCGTGGCTCCTATATCTTTTGTAATAGTATTGGTCATGGATTGAACAGTTATTGGACTACCTCCGCCAACAGGAACATTTCCAACCATAATCTTCTTAGTAGTTCTTCTCTTCACAAAATCACCTTCTAAACATATTGATTCTCATAATATCAGAATAGGTAATAGTCAACATCAGTAAAATCAAGGCTATAAATCCAACAAAATGGATAAAACCTTCCTTTTCTGGATCAATAGCTTTTCCTCTTATAATTTCAAGGAATAATATCACAATCCTACTTCCATCTAAAGCAGGTATGGGCAGTAGATTGAAAAAGCCTAAATTGACACTAATTAAGCCTGTTAAAAATAGTAAATCTGTAAAACCATATTTTGCGGCCTCTCCAATTGTATATATTACACCAACAGGTCCTGACAAGTCTTTTGTAGTTACCTGGCCTTTAAAGACCATTTTTATAAACTCAAACATAAGCATAAGGGTTGAAATAGTTTTTTGAAAACCACCTTTAATAGCTGGTATAAACCCTTTTTTCAAGGTTGGCATTATACCAATAATTACTCTATTTTCTTCGTTTACTTCCGGTTTTAGCACAAAGTTTTTCTTTTCTCCATTCCGCACTACTTCTATTGTCATATCCTCTGCTGGATTAGAATTACTTATTTCATTTACAATGGAATTCCAGCTCTTAATTTCTACATTATTTATCCTTACTATCTTATCTCCAGTTTCAATCCCCACTATTTCTGCAGGTGATCCTGGTAATGTTTCTGCCACAGTAGTAGTTTGCATACCTATATTAAATGAAACTACGGAAAAAACAACAATTGCAAGTGCAAAATTCATTATAGCTCCTGCTGCAACCACTGCTATCCTATATTTAGCAGGTACATTATTAAAACTCCTAGGATCGTTAGATTTTTCATCTTCTCCTTCCATACTAACATAACCACCTATGGGCAATAATCTCAAGCTATACTTTGTCTCATTCTTCTTCGTTTGAAAAATTTTCGGACCCATTCCTATTGAAAATTCATTTACTTTAATGCCAACTAATTTAGCGATTATGAAATGGCCGAATTCGTGAAAAAGAATTACCATTAAAAAAACGAAAATTGCTGCTATTAAAGTTACCAAATCCATCACCACCAATTATAAATTGAATAAGAGGTTTGTAGAATAATAAACATAGGGTGCAATAAATAGTATGCTATCAAATCTATCCAATACTCCTCCATGACCAGGCATAATAAAGCCATAATCCTTTATGCCAGTTATCCTCTTTATTTTGGAGGCAGTTAAATCTCCAACTTGAGCTAAAACAGCTCCCATCATGGATATTAGTATGAATTTCCACATGGGGAATAAATTAAAGTAATTAGTATAGAAGAAGGTTAATATAACTGTACCTAATATTCCGCCTATAGAACCTTCTACAGTCTTTTTAGGGCTTATCTTCGGACATAATTTAGTTTTTCCGAATAGCATTCCTGTTAGATAAGCAAATGTATCTGTCCCCCATGCAATAATAAAAACAAGCCAAAGATAAATACTGCCTTCTAAGTATATAATATGCTGAAACAAAAAGGGTATGTAAAATATGCCAACTAAAGTTATAAAAAGATCTTTAAAATTTGCTTTTCTAATTAAAGATAATACTATAAGTAATACAATAATTATCAATACCATCAGTTTTAAGAATAACCTTTCAACATTTAATGAATAAAAAAGAAAACCAATACAACTTATATAACCAATCTCCTTTATAGACCTTATACCTATATTTTCTAAAGCAGCGTAGAACTCTCTTGTTCCTATCATAGATAAGATGAAGATATAAAGGGAGGTAAATAAGCCACCCTTAAAAAGCAAAAAAAAGGTCAACAAAACTAATACTGTACCACTTAGAGCTCTTATTATTAAATTTTTCACCTAAATTCCTCCAAATCTTCTATTTCTTCTTTGATAATCAATAATAGCCATATATAGATGTTCTTCTTTAAAATCTGGCCAATAGATATCTGAAAACCAAAATTCAGTATAGGCTATTTGGTATAACATAAAATTACTAACTCTTAACTCTCCACTAGGCCTAATCAATAGGTCAGGATCTGGAAGGTCACTAGTATAAAGATATCTTTTAAAGGAATCTTCATCTACTCCCTCTATATCTATTTTACCCATTCTAACATCTTCTAACAAGTTCTTTATACCCCGAATGATTTCACTCCTACCACCGTAATTTAAACCTATATTTAAAACCATTTTGGTGTTATCTTTTGTTAAATCTATTGCCCTCTCTACTTCCTTTCTAGCGAATTCAGGTAACCTACTTATATCGCCCATAGTTTGAATCTTTATATTATTCTTATGGATTCTATCTAATTCAATCCTTATATATTCAACTAATAATTTCATTAGTCCCTCTACCTCTTCTTTTGGTCTTTTCCAATTTTCAGTGGAAAAAGCAAAGAGGGATAGGTATTCAATATTTAACTTTTCTGCTACCTCTACTATCTCTATTACCCTTTTCATTCCTTCCCTATGTCCCGCAGTCCTGGGTAAAAATCTTTTTTTAGCCCATCTGCCATTGCCATCCATTATAATTGCAATATGTCTTGGCAATCTATCCATGTCGATTTTCTTTCTCAGCTCTAATAAATTGCAATTACCCACAAAAACTCCTCCCATCATCAAAAACCCCTTCTATTTTAAGAAGGGGAATACTTAGACCTCTAATAACTCTTCTTCTTTTTTACTTGTAAGCTCATCGATTTGCTCAATATATTTATCTGTCAACTTTTGTGTTTCAGCTTCTGCTAGTTTTCTATCATCTTCACTTAAGGTTTTTTCCTTTTCCATCTTTTTTATAGCATCGTTTGCTTCTCTTCTAATATTCCTAATTGAAACCTTAGCATTTTCGGCACTCTTTTTTACAAGCCTAACCAATTCTTTCCTTCTTTCTTCAGTAAGTAGTGGTATGGGTAATCTAATTACCTTTCCATCGTTAGATGGATTTAAACCCAAATCCGATTTCAGTATCTCTTTTTCGATAACAGGAATTAAATTAGCATCCCAAGGTTGAACTACCAATAACCTGGGTTCAGGAGCAGAAATACTGGCCACCTGTTTTAAAGGTGTTAAAGTCCCATAATAATCGATAGAAATCTGATCCAATAATGCAGGATTTGCCCTTCCTGCCCTTATGCTTTTAAGCTCATCTTTAAAAACCTCCACAGACTTTTTCATTTTTTGTTCTGCTTCCTTATGAACATCTAAATACATATTACCCCTCCTTTACATGAGTGCCAATTTTTTTACCCAAGACAACATCGACTATATTGTTAGGTTCATCTATACCAAAAACAATAATTGGTATATTGTTGTCCATACATAAAGAAGTTGCAGTAGAATCCATAATTCCTAAACCCATATTTAATATATCTATGTATCTCAACTCATCGAATTTTTTAGCAGCTGCATTTTCATATGGGTCTGAATCGTAAACTCCATCTACACCTTTTTTGGCTAACAATATAACCTCAGCTTCTATTTCTGCAGCCCTTAATGCAGCAGTTGTATCAGTTGAAAAATATGGATTTCCAGAACCTGCAGCAAAAATAACAACTCTTCCTTTTTCAAGATGTCGTATCGCTCTTCTTCTGATGTATGGTTCTGCAATTTGTCTCATTTCTATAGCAGTTTGTACCCTGGTAATAACCCCTATGTTTTCCAATGCATCCTGAAGTGCAAGTGCATTTATAACAGTTCCTAACATTCCCATATAGTCTGAAGTTGCCCTATCTATATTTGGGGCTGACCTACCTCTCCAGAAGTTACCACCACCAACTACTATAGCGACCTCTACTCCGAGTTTTTGTAGTTCTTTAATCTCATTTGCAATCCTCTTAACGGTTTCAGTATCTATTCCATATCCTTTACCGCCAGATAATGCTTCTCCACTTAATTTTAATACTACTCTTTTATAAACAGGTTCTACCATATATATCCTCCCAAATTTTGTCAATAAAAACAAATGCTTATTTAAATGGAGAACAACCAGTGTTCTCCATTTAACTACATTTTCATTTGCTTTGCTACTTCTTCAGCAAAGTTTTCTTCTTTTTTCTCAATTCCTTCTCCTACTTCATATCTAACAAATCTTCTGATTACTAGATTTTCCCCTATTTTGGCTATTTTTTCATTCAATAAATCTTTTACTTTAACACTTGGCTCCTTGATAAAAGGTTGCTCTAGTAAGCAGATTTGCTCAAAGAATTTTTCTAATCTACCTTCTACAATTTTTTCTGCTATATGTTCTGGTTTGCCTTCGTTTACAGCTTGTTGCATAAGTATTTCTTTTTCCTTATTTACTTCCTCTTCAGGAACATCTTCTTTCTTGATATATTTTGGATTAGCTGCTGCAACTTGCATAGCCATATCCCTTACAAATTGCTTAAACTCATCAGTCTTTGCAACAAAATCGGTTTCAGAATTAACCTCTATCAACACCCCAATTCTTCCACCGTGAATATATGCATCAATCAATCCTTCTGCTGCAATTCTACTAGATTTCTTTGCAGCCTGAGATAAGCCTTTCTCTCTTAATAAATCGATTGCTTTTTCTATATCACCATTGGTTTCAACTAAAGCTTTTTTACAGTCAAGCATTCCAGCTCCAGTTCTTTCCCTTAGTTCTTTTACTTGTGCTGCGCTTATACTCATTCTAACCCTCCTTTATTGTTAAAAATGGTAAGAGTGTAAAGGAAGATACCCCTTTATACCCTTACCCTTTTCTATTCTTCTACATCAACTATCTGCTCTCCCTGTTTGCCTTCCAATACTGCATTTGCTATAGTTTCAGTTAGTAGTTTTACCGCTCTTATGGCATCATCGTTACCAGGAATAACATAGTCAATTTCATCTGGATCACAGTTTGTATCTACTATTGCTACTACTGGAATACCTAAAATTCTTGCTTCGTTAACTGCAATCTTTTCCTTTCTGGGATCAACTACATATAAAGCATCAGGAATTCTATTCATATTTTTAATTCCGCCTAAGAACTTCTCAAGTCTTTCCCTTTCATGATTTAATTTGATTACTTCTTTTTTAGGTAAAACTTCAAATAATCCTTCTTCTTCCATTTTACCTAGCTCATGTAATCTTTCAATTCTCTTTCTGATAGTCTTATAATTGGTAAGCGTTCCTCCTAACCATCTTTGGTTAACATAATGCATGCCACATCTCTTGGCTTCTGTCTCAATAGCTTCCTGAGCTTGCTTTTTGGTCCCAACGAAAAGAATCTCTCCACCCTCGGCAGCTAATTCTCTAACAAAATTGTATGCTACCTCAACCATCTTAACTGTTTTTTGTAGGTCGATGATGTAAATTCCATTTCTTTCGGTAAAGATATATTCTGCCATTTTAGGATTCCATCTTCTAGTTTGATGACCAAAATGTACTCCTGCTTCTAGCAAACTTTTCATTGTAATTACTGACATATTCAATTCACCTCCATGTTTTAAACCTCCACCTTCCTCATCTATTTAAAGGACCCTATAGGCACAACTTTAAATATCAGAAAGTGTGTGTAATCACCTTTAGTAGTATAACATATACGGAATTATTTATCAATATTTTGGAACTAATATTTTTTCAAATTAAGGGGAAATTTCATGAAACTTATAAAATGATCCAAATATCGCTTTAGTTTCACTCTTTTTACATATCGCCTTTATAAACTTTTGACCAGATTTTTAATATTATCTCAATCTCTCTAACACTTTTATTTAACTTTTTTGCGATTTCTTCAGTAGATAGTCCTTCCTTCTTCAATTGGATTATGCTTCTACTAATATTGTTAGAGTTCATTTCATCATTTTTAGTTTTTCCAATTTGATCTGATATTATGGCTTCCTTGTTCTCGCTTTTATTTAGGTTAGTTTCTACCTCTGTTATACTTACAGCTTTATTTAACTCTTTCTTCTCTAAAACGCTCAATTTAGCCAAACTAGTATCAATCAATTCTTCAAAATCGTTCATAATATTTTCTACAGTTGCAGAGTAATATTTTATATCTTTATGCATCATTATTATTGACTCATATATTTCCTTCTCATTATTGGACATTTTATTTATTAATATCAAAGCTATCAAAATGAAAATTACACCAACAACATTTAATATAACCGTCAAGACCATCATCCCTATCTAAATTTTTATATCCACTTTATTGCCTATTTGCCATTTATCTTCCTTTTTGTTTTTCTTATCCTTTTTTTTGTCCTTCTTCTTACTATGATAATTCCCGGATTGATTCCTCTTGTCTAGCTCAACCATTAAATTTTCACTTTTATTTGTATCCATAACCTTTTTACGCTTATTTTCTCTTAGCTTTTCCTGTTGAATAATGCCTTGTTCCATTTGGACTCTTACCTTGTCATGTTCCACCTGTCGAAGTTTTGCGATTTCTTGAGACTTGGAAACTATATTTACATAATCTACAGGCTTAATAGCCATGTGTATCACTCCCAATATGGCCCTATTCGGATTTCTCCCTCATCTCTATAAAAAGTACATCTTTTTAACTCATCCCTTACAGTCATAGAACTATTTCCTATTACAATTCTTACCCCTGGATATACTGTATCCGATACTTTGATTTTCCCATTTGATAGGTTGTCTATTTTGGATTTAGTAAATTGATACTCTTCTTTTAGTTCCATCAGCTGGCTCTCGAGGGTCTCTCTTGTCTTAAGTAATTTTGATAGCATTTCAGTGTTTTTATCATCTAATCTATTAGCAGTTTTTAATCTATTTAATATCTCAAGAGATTTTACCACTTTATCTAAATTGTCTTCCGCCGTTTTGATTTGTTCACTAAGGTCTTCATATCTTTTCTTTAGGTCAGGGTCTATTCCTACCTCTAAAACGGTCTTAGTGGCCATTGAAGAGCCAATGGTTTTAGCATGAATATTACCGCCTGCCCTACATATTCCACCGACTATTAAACCCCTTTTCCCAATAAGAATGATATCACCATTACAAAATACGTTACTATGCATAATAGCTTCAGCTCTTATATTTTTTTTAGAGTTTATGATGGCGTTTTCAATAAATCTGGTTGTCACATTACCTGCTGAATTTATAGTTAATTTATTATGCCCCTGAATTCCACGTTTAACTACCACATCTCCTTCATTTTCCACATAAGCCCCTTCGATTATTCCATTAACTATTACATCTCCATCTGCTTTAATTTGATAGCCATTATAAACATTTTTTCTAACTACAACCGTTCCATTAAAATAGATATTTCCTACCTTATTGTCTACATTTTCAACTTCAAAGACATCTAGAACTACAACTTTTCCATTCTTTACTTCTACATGACCATCTTTTTCAGCTACAAGGGTAACTCCATCTTCCAATAATCTTACATTTTTACCATACTTCAGTAATGGAGTTCTGCCTTTTTTATATGGTATGGGTTCACCAGTAACCTTGGATCCAGATTTTCCTTCCTTGGCTGGTATTAATTCAGCTAAGATATCACCTTTTTTTACGTTTCTAATTATATCTAATTCCCTATAGTCAACGGTGCCATCCTCTAATACTTTTGGTGAAATTTTTTTCTCTAAATCGAAATGGTATTTTATGTATCCGTCCTTGCCATCAATGGGCGTAATTCCCTCTGCAATAAGTATCTTTTCATTGAATAGCTCATCGGAGAAGATGTTCCATAGCTTGTCTTCCTTTAATCCTACTTTTAAAAACTCTTTTACCTTTCCAATTATTTCTTCAATAGTTCCCTGGTCAAATTCAAATTTGTCTGTATTTACACTATAATCTTTAGGCTCATCCCACACTATAATATAAGCTTTTAAACCATCTTTAGTAACTTCTATACTAACATTGGGAGAGATCTTATACATACTCTTGCCTCCTAATTAATTCTCATATATACCAAGCTTTTTCAATCTATTCTTAATATTAAATATTGCCTTGCTATGTATTTGGGATATTCTCGACTCCGATAAATTCATAATATGTCCTATTTCCTTATAAGTTAGTTCTTCATAGTAATATAAAGATATAACCATTTTCTCATTTTCCTGTAAGTCATCAATTATTCTGCCTAGAACTTCTATTATTTCCTTTTTTTCAAAAGAATATTCCGGTGTAGTGGAACTTCTATCATCCTTGATAAGGTATTCACCTTTATTTATTAACAAATCTTCTAAAGAAGTGACATTAAAATTTGTAATATCCGCAAGGCAATTTTCTAGTTCCTCCAGAGAAATACCTAAATGTTCTGATAATTCCTCATTTGTAGGGCTTCTGCCCAGTTTGTTTTCTAAGTAGGATATGCCATTTTGGATGTCTTTCGATTTCTTTCTTAAGCTTCGGGGTACCCAATCTAGTTTTCTTATATTATCGATGATAGTTCCTTTTATCCTAATTTGGGCATAAGTTTCAAATTTTATGTTTTTATTTATATCGAATCGTTCTATGCTATCAATTAAGCCTATTACTCCATATCCTATTAAATCTTCATATTCTACTTTACTCCCATAGAAATTATACATTCTACCAGCAACAATCTTTACTAGATCGACATATTTTTCTATTAGTAATTGCTTAGTAGTTCTATCCCTATTCTTTGCATATCTTTTCCATAGTTCATCCGTTTTCATAGTAGATTTACCTCCCTATGGAATATCAAATTATTTTTGTGCCATGCCCGATAGTTTTAACCAATAATGAACCATCCTCTGCATCTAGTTCAATAGTTCTTCCATAATTTCCACCAGTATCTTCTGCTAAAATTTTAATATTTAATTCTTTAAGCTTCTCTCTAGTCGCCAAAACATTTCTTTCTCCTATTTTAAGTATACTACTATTATTGTTAAAAGAAAACATCTGGGCACCACCAACTATCTTTGCAGTTATATTTTTCATTACTGCTCCTTCCTTTAATAAACTTTCTATAAGAAGCTCTATACCTGTATCTACAAATTTTGCTTTATTCTCATTGTTTTTAATCTCTTTGCTCGACGGTAACATAACATGGGCCAGTCCTGCTACCTTATTGAATTTATCATAAAGGGCTATACCAACACAAGAACCCAGACCAAGGGTTGTCAATATGCCAGGAGCCTTTACTACGTTATAATCAGCCATGCCAACTTTAATCTTTTTCATTTTACAAAACCCCTAATTTAGAAAGTATTTTTTCGAAAGAAGCCATATCTGGTAATAGGAAAAGGTTGCCATATACTGAACTTTTCCCCTCTTTAAAGACAGTTTCTATGAATAATACCTGATCTGCAATAAGCCCAAACTGAATAGCGGGAACTGACAAAATTGCTCCTGCCATATCTATAGCTAATGAAGGTACTGAAACTGTAATCTTTAGCCCAGTTAAGCTACTCAATGAATTAACATATGAAGAAGCTAGTATATTACCGACCTCTGATAGAGCTGATATAGCAATATCACCTAATTCATCGTCTTCTTTATCTAATAGCATATTAGTAAGGTTCAGAGCTGAATCTAAATCCAAAATAAACATGATATTCCCTTTTATATCGGCATTTAAGTCTAAATATATGCCAACTACAATTTCTTCTTCTCCACCCAGTATTTCTGCTACATCATTAAACTCTAAGATTCTAACCTTTGGTACCATCATATCAATTCGTTTTGCCAACATATTTGATAAGGCTGTTACGGCATTACCTGAGCCTATATTTCCAATTTCTTTTAGCACATCTATCATCATACTATTTAAATTTTCTACATCCATAGCCAACTCTCCCCTAATCCATCAATATTTTTAATAAATCCAATATTATAATCAATCTATCAGAAGTCTTGCCTATTCCGCTTATATATTCTATCAATTGATTGTCTTTGGTTTCAGGAGGCTTGTCTATGTCTTCCCTATCGATTTCTAATACCTCAGAGGAAAAGTCGACTACAAGACCAACTACCATTTCATCCTCATTGACTACTATTATTCTTGAATTCATGTTTAATTCATTATCGCCTATATTCAATTTTCTCTTCAAGTTTACAACAGGGATAACCTCGCCTCTTAAATTAATGACTCCTTTAATATAATCGGGTGCATTGGGTATTCGAGTAATTTCCCCTATCTTTTCTATAGATATTACCTTTTCTATTGGTAAACCATAGTATTCCTGATTCAATTTAAAAACAACATATCTATTATCTCCCCCGCTAGACACAATAACACCTCTTTCTATATCAAAGAATTAATATCTAAAATTAAAGATACATTTCCATTACCCAATATAGTTGCTCCAGATAGATATCTGATATTGGATAAATATTTTCCTAAAGGTTTAATTACAATCTCCTGTTGTCCTATTAAATCCTCTACTAATAGAGCAGCTTGTTTTTCTCCCTTTCTAACTACTACAACTAAATACTCATCACCACTATCATCAAAGTCCAATCCCATTACTTGATGTAATCTTATTAGGGGTATGGTTTTTCCTCTATAAAGGATAATATCCTGACCTTGAACATTTCTAATATTATCCTTTGGCAAGCTAATTATTTCAGTTATGGAACTTAAAGGTATAGCATATATTTCTTCCTTTAGTTTAATTAGTAGTGCTTGTATGATTGCTAATGTTAACGGTATTCTAATTATAAATTTAGTACCTATGTTTTGCTGGGTTTCAATTTCTATGGATCCGTTAATGGATTCAATTTTGCTTTTTACTACATCTAGCCCAACTCCTCTACCAGAGACATCTGATACTTCATCTGATGTGCTAAAACCAGGTTGGAACAATAAGGAGATTATATCGTCTTCAGATAATGTTTCGGATTCTTCCAAAGAAATCAAATCCTTCTCTACTGCTTTTTTTCTTACCTTGGCTGCATCTATACCTCTACCATCATCGACTACTTCTATAACTACATTGTTTCCATCGGGGTAAGCTTTTAAGATCACATTCCCTGCCTTAGGCTTATTTAACTTTACTCGCTCCTCTGGAGTCTCTATTCCATGGTCAATAGAATTTCTGATGATATGGATTAATGGATCACCTATTTCGTCTATAACAGTTCTATCTACTTCTGTTTCTTCTCCATACATTTGTAAGTTGATTTCCTTATTCAACTCTTTTGATAAATCCCGTACCATGCGTGGGAATCTGTTGAAAACCCTCTCTATAGGTACCATTCGTACTTTCATAACGGCATCGTGTAGACTAGTTGTAATCCTTTCCAGATACTCGATTGCCTCAGTCATATTCTCCTTATTTGAAATATCGCTCAATTCATCCATTCTAGTTTTTATTATTATAAGTTCACTGACTAGATTCATAAGATTGTCCAATCTATCGATATCAACCCTTACCGTTTTCCCAACCTTATTTTGCCTTTCAAAATGTCTTGTCCCATTTTTTTCTACTATATTGCTAGCATCCTTACTCCTATTATCTTCTTCTAAAAATCCTATTTCTTTATCATTAACATCTGTTTCCTTAATAGGCGTAATATTGATATTTTCTAGTTCAGAAATGCTATTTAAGCTATCTTTTATCTTTTTTTCTTCCTCTTTAGAAATAAAGATTAGTGAAAATGTTAAATCAAACTTTTCATCCTCTATATCCTCAATAGAAGGATTGGAATGTATTATCTCCCCCATAGTTTCTAATGTGTTGACAACGATAAAGGCCCTAGCCGATTTTAATATACAGTTTGGACTTAATCTTATTTCGATATTGTATGCATCCAGTCCTTCTGCTTCTGCCTTCTTTATAATATTAATTACATATTCGTCAATATATGGAGCTAGTTTACTAGTGCTAGTTCGAAGCTCATCTTCTTTCCCATTGCCTTTTGATATACTTCTCAACCTTTCAACCAGGCCTGTGAAATCCTCTTTACTTTCTTCCCCGCTTGAGGCGATTTGATTCACTGATTCATCCAACACATCAAAACATTCAAATATGATGTCTATAACATCTTCAGTTAATACTATCTCTTTATTTCTAATTCCGTCTAGTACATTTTCCATTTCATGGGTCAAATTAGCCATGTTAGTAAATCCCATTGTACCTGCCATACCCTTTAAGGTATGAGCTACCCTAAAAATTTCATTGACCAAAGATTCATTTCCTGTGTCCTTCT
>JAAYEU010000005.1 GCA_012728595.1 Tissierellia bacterium | reverse complement strand
TCCTTTAACTCCTCATAAAGGCCTACCCTTTTTAGGGTGTTTTCTACTATATCCTTTAACTTCTTCTTATCCCTTATACCATAGTATTTAGGGGCATAAGTTAAATTCTTATAGACGGAAAAGGGGAAAGGAGTTGGTTTTTGGAATACCATTCCTATCATCCTTCTAACATCCTTCTTTTCGTAGGACAGTATGTCCTTCCCATTAAAGAGTATTTGTCCTGTAAACTGCCCACCATTTTCCTCTAACAATAGATTTATAGTAGTTAGCAAAGTGGACTTTCCACAGCCAGAAGGCCCTATTATGGCAGTTATCTTGTTCTTCTTTATATCCATGGAAAGATCTTTTATCACTAGCTTATCCCCGTAGCTGACGGATAGATTTTTAATCTCCAGTACATTCATCTATCTACTTTCCTTTCTCTTTATATTTAATATTATGGAGATGATGTTTATCACCAAAAGGAGTAGCATGAGGACTAAGGCTGTCCCATAAGCCTTCTCTAAGGATATGCCCTCGCCAGTTAAAATATATAAATGGAAGGGCAAGGCCATTACTGGTGAAAACAAGGATTCGGGAACTGGAGCAAACATTACAGCTGCAGTCAAAATAATGGGTGAAGCTGCCCCCATGGCAAATCCTCCTGCTAGGGTTATGGCAGATATTATATCGGCCCTGCAGATGGGTAGTATTATTTTAAATAGGGTATATACTTCCGACACCCCCAGGGCATAGGAGGAGGTAATTATGGATTTATCCACCTCTTTTAATGTCTTTTCTACCCTTATCTGGATAAAGGGAAAGATAAAAATTCCTAGAGTTATTCCACCAGACAATAAAGACCTTCCGAATCCTAAGTATAGTACCAGAAGGGCATAGCCAAATAAACCCAGGACTATGGAAGGAACCCCTGACATACATTGGATTATTAAATGGATAAAGCTTTTAATCCTTTCCGACTTACAATAAAATACTACATATATGGCGGTGGAAATTGCAAGTATGGAAGAAAATACACAGGCTATCAACATAAGGAGTAAACTGCCTATGATGGCAGGAAATATTCCACCTTCTATTCCTATGGGGATACCCTTTGGCTCACTTAATAAAAATTCCTTATCGATGGAACCAATCCCATTTATGCAAATATAACCAAAGAGAAAGACCACCACCAACACTACTATAAGGGCGCTCATTATAAGCCAAGCTTTAAACAGATAATCCTTAATCCTTTCTAGCATAAATATCAGTCCTTACCTTTTAAATATCCATCTTAGCCTTAATAAAATATATTAATACATTCACTAAGAGTAACATTATCATAAGCACAAATCCAGCTGCAAAAAGGCCATGGTAGTGTAAGCTTCCCACCTCTGCCATTCCCATTTCTAAGGCTATAAGGGAGGGTATGGTTTGAGTTTTTCCAAATAACTTAGGCATGATTGGGGCGTTGCCAATAACCATCATGGTAGCCATGGTTTCACCCATTCCTCTACCCAAGGCCAATACCAGGCTGGCAATAATGCTTCTTTTACTTGCTGGCAGTATAATATTCCTTATCATATAGGATTTGGATACCCCTAGTGCCTGGGACGCTTGGGAATATTCTTCATATATCTTATCCATGGATTCAGCACAGGTGGATACTATAAATGGCAGTACCATTACCGACAAAACTATGCCGCCAGCCAGGACCGATTCCCCTGCTGCAAAGGAAAATCTAACTTCGAAAAATTTTACTACCACAAGTAAACCAATGAAACCATATACTACTGAAGGTATGCCTGCCAAAACATCTATAACCCCCCTTATAAAGCTTTTCACCCTGTCCTTGGTATAAGTGGATAATATTACTGCAATGCCAACCCCTAAGGGAAGGGATATGCATATTCCCACTATTGAAACATAAATGGTTCCCAATATAATGGGAAAAATGGATAAATTCTCTGCTGGTCCTAAGGGGTTCCAGCTTCTACCCATTATAAACTTCCATATGGGAACTTCCTTAAAGAATACGAAACTTTCATTGAATATGAATATTACTATAAAAGCCAAAAGTAATATGGATAAGAAGGTGAGTAGCTTTATAATCCACTTAAAAAGTTTCTCCCCTATATTTAGCATATAATCACCTCAAAAAAATTCAAGGGCATAAGCCCCTGAATTTAATTAGCTGGCACATAGCCCATATCTTCAATAATTTGTGATCCTTTTTCCGACATAATTACATCCATAAAGGCTTGTTGTGATGGAGTTAACTCACCACTTTTAACCACTATTAGTGGCCTAGATATCTTATAGGAACCATTTACTATATTTTCCTTGGTTGGTTCAATTCCATCCACCTTTAATGGTATAAGCTTTCCTTCATTTTGGTTTACCATTCCAAAGGAAGCATATCCAATGGCATTTTTGTTTTCCATTATCTTAGCTACCAAGGCACCCATTGAAGGGGCTTGAATTGCATCTTCTCTTACCTGAGTATCTCCCATTACTGCATCTTGGAATACTCCATGGGCTCCTCCACCAATATCCCTTATAACTACTACTATTTCTTCATGGGGTAAGCTGCTATCTACTTCATCCCAGTATTTATATTCACCTGAAAAGATCTTTCTTATCTCATCAGAACTTAAGTCATCCTTAATGGTGTGTAATGGATTTTCTGGATTGATGGATACGGTTAGAGCATCTACACCCAGCTTAAAGGCATTCATATCTGCTATCTTTTCCTTTTCTTCATCCTTAATCTCCCTTGATAGCATACCAAAATCACTTGTTCCCTCTACAACAGCTTTAGCTCCAGCTCCTGAACCTCCTGCTGAAACATAGATGATTATATCCTTTTCCGGGAAGCTGGAATCCACGTTATTCCAAGCAGAATACTCCTCTATAAAATCTGTAGCTATTGCCGAGATAACTGGCGCTAGTGTAGAAGAACCGCTAAAGGTAATCTGGGCTTTAAAATCTTCATTTTCTTCTACTTCTTCAGCAACTTCTCCGTTTTCTGTAGATGGTGTTTCTTGATTGCTGCAGCCAACTACTATTAGCGAAAAAGCCAATAGAAGGCATAGCAATATGGTAATTCGTTTTTTCATACCTCTTCCTCCCCAGTATAATTATTGTATTAATTACCCTAACTATTATCTACACAGACAATTTTATTATAAATGCTCTAGGGGAGGCTAATTGAATTTTCTTATGGATTAATATAGTGTTATTGATTTTCTTTATAGTTTCCCCTCATACTGCCTCATATATAGCTCATAATAGGCTCCTTTTCTGACTATAAGCTCTTGATGATTGCCCTTTTCTACTATACTACCATTCTTTATTACCATAATAATATCCGCATCTTTAATAGTACTAAGTCTGTGGGCGATTATAAAGATGGTCCTTCCCTTCATTAAATTTATCATGGCTTCCTGTATTTTAAAATCAGTATTACCCATCCTGTTAAAGTATAAGTAGGATAGCAAAATAAAAAGATTGCCTAAGCAATCTTCAAGTGATACTTTACCCTCCTCCTATAGGTGGAAACAGGGATATAACATCTCCGTCCTTTACTTTACGGCTAGCAGGCCCATCTACTCCATTAAGTAGAAACATGCTCACCTCATCTTCATCTATATTTAAATATTTTATTATATCGGAAATGGTAGTTCCATCTTCAAACTCTAAGACCTTCCTCTTCCACCTTCCTTCTCTGAAGTAGGCAAACAGCCTAACTTCAACCTTAATCACCAGCTCACCCCCTTTATATCATTTTATATCCTCACAACTTACCATATCAACCATTTCCCCTTGCATGGGAAGAGTCCCTTTCGGGACTCTTCCTACTCAGTTGCTAAGCTTAGATATTTTTTGTACTCCTTAAGACCTAATCTTTCCAAGGTTTCTTCAGTAGGTACTCCATTTTCATCCCAGCCCCTTACTTCATAGTACTCTGGAAGCAGTTTATCCAATTGGTGTACATGGCCTTTAGATGGCCCCTTCTTTATTGGCTCTTCCAGTAGTCTCTTTGGTAATGTATCTTGAGAACTATCTATTCCTTCACGTAAATTGAATAGCCTTTCTAGATTCCATACCCTTTCTCCGGCTTCAAGTAGACCTTTTTCATCGTATACTTCGCCACATACGGCATTATACATGTCTACATAATCGGGTAATCCCAAACCAAAGGTGCTAAAGATACATAAGCCTATAGAATCTATAGCTGCTGTTAAATCATGGAATAGTTTAGCATAAGCTGCCTTCCCTTCCAGGGTGAACCTATCCAATTTTTCAGGATAACCTAGTATTTCAGGGCTAATCATATATCCCTTAACGTGGCAGCCACCTCTATTGCTAGTGGCATAGGTTATTCCATGGCCTTGGATACCCCTAGGGTCATAAGCTGGTAGTTCTTGCTTTTTAACCGTCATGGACAGTTCAGGAACCCCATAAGATTCAGCTAATCTATAGGAGCCATCGGCTAATTTATCTCCAAAGCCTTCTCTTAAGCCAATCTTTTTAGTCCAGCCCACTATGGCCTTTGGGTCTCCCCACTTTAGGCTTAGCCCATCTGCATCTATATCCTCATCCTTAATATATCCTTTTTCGTAGAGTTCCATGGCTGCAGCTATGGTTGCGCCAGCGGAAATGGTGTCAATTCCATATTCATTACACAGGTAGTTGACTTCATTTATGGCATCGTAATCATATACATCACAATCTGCTCCATAGGCCCATATGGTCTCGTATTCTGGCCCACCAACTACACTTCCATCGGCTAATTTAACTACCCTACCACAGGCTATTGGACACCTGTAGCAGGCAGCTTTTCTCACCAGATACTTTTCAGTCATGGTTTCACCAGAAATTAAATCTGCCTTATCGGTGTAGGAGTATTGGAAATTCCTTACCGGAAATACTCCCGATTCATTTATAATATTTACTAATACTGCAGTTCCATAGGTAGGCAATCCTCCTCCTGCTACCGGGTCATCCCTTAATATTTTCACCTTCTCTTGAGAAACTTCCTTAGTCCTCTCTTCATCATACAGGGGCACTTTTTTGCTTCCCTTTACAACTATAGCCTTCAAGTTTTTAGAGCCCATAACGGCCCCTACTCCTCCACGACCTGCTGCCCTATCTAGGTCGCTCATTATAGATGCGATTAAGGATAACTTCTCCCCGGCAGGACCTATGGATAATACATTGGCTCCTTCATGTTCCCTTTGGAGGGCCTCAGTAACTTCCGTTACCCTCTTGCCCCAGAGATGGGAGGCATCTTTAATTTCTACCCTATCATCTTCCACATAGAGATAGACCGGCTTATCGGCTTTCCCTTCAAATATTACTGCATCGTGGCCAGTAGATTTAAATTTGGGTCCCCAGAAGCCACCAGCGTTAGCTGTAGCAATCCCCCCTGTTAATGGAGACTTAGTTATGACCATATACCTTCCACTGGTTGGAACTGGTGCACCAGTTAAGGCTCCCGTTGCAACTATCAATTTATTCTCCGGGCTAAAGGGATCTATCCCTGCTGGAACTTCATCTAACATTACTTTAACCCCAAAACCTCTAGAACCTAGATATTTTTGAGCCATCTTCAAGTCTAAAGCTTCCACCTTCACACTTCTTTCCGTCAAATTTACCCTAATGACCTTTCCCATATATCCACCCATATCCATTCCTCCTTAAGGCTTTTAATTTAAAACTTTCTTACCCATAGGCGTTAATCCATTACCCTAATGTATTTGCATAATTTGTGCCAAAAAAAATAAGGCCTTAGTGTCAACATATTGACAAGGCCTTTATATAGCATAGTTCCATTATTAAACATCTTTCTTTATTCCAACCGTTCCAACATGGACCATTGTTCTATATCGGAACAGTTTATCCCATACTTATCCATCTTCCTATATAGGGTATTCCTACCAATTCCTAGGGCTTTGGCCGATTTGGTAATATTGCCGGAAAAGATTTTTAATACCTTCAATATATGTATTTTTTCCATATATTCTAAAGTAAGATGTTCATGTCTATATTCTCCTATTTCCTTTGGTTTAAAGCTAATCCTTTCTTCTCCTAATCCTGGCATATATCCTAGATTTATGGATAACTCAATGTAGTTTTCCAATTCCCTAACGTTCCCAGGCCAATTATAGTTCACTAATTCATCTATCTTTTCCTTGGATACCAAGATCTCCTTTTTATTTAATCTCAGGGAAAGCTTCTCCATGAAATAATCCACCAATAGGGGAATATCATCCTTTCTTTCCCTTAAGGGTGGAATCTCTATGGGAAGGACGTTTAATCTATAGAACAAATCCTTTCTGAAATTACCCTTTTCGACTTCCTCTTTTAAATTTTTATTGCTGGCTGCTATTATCCTAACGTCCACAAGCTTCTGCTCTAATCCGCCAATTCGGGAAACGCTACCCTCTTCTATAACCCTTAGGAGCCTAGTCTGCATATCGTAGGGCATTTCTCCAATCTCATCTAGGAATATGGTTCCCTTATGGGCCAATTCAAATTTACCGGGCTGGCCTTCCTTTTTGGCCCCTGTAAAAGCCCCCTCCTCATATCCAAATAACTCCGATTCAATTAAGCTTTCAGGGATGGCTCCACTATTGATGGCAACAAAGGGGCCATTTCTTCTATTACTATGGTTATGGATGGATTGGGCAAGTATTTCTTTGCCAGTGCCCGATTCCCCCGTAATCAGTATGGTGGATTTAGAATCGGCTACCTCCTTGGCAAACTGGATTAATCGAATAAAGGATTCATTTTGAGTTATTATCTTGTCAAAAGTATAGATGGCTTTGTTTTCTGATAACCTATTTGCCATCCTTCTTTCTTTTTTAATATCGGCAAATATATAGATAATATCCCTACTATAAGCATCTATAGGATAGGCCGATAGGGTGAATCTAATCTTATTGCTTTTGGCCTTGATGAATACCTCTTCTTCTATTATTTTCTTTTTTTCCGCAAGAAGTCTATTAACTTTCTCAGGCTCTTTAAATAGTATTGATACGGGTCTTTCTATCAATTCTTCTAACTTATAGCCAAACATATCCAATAGCTTATGGTTGACATTTTTCACATACCCTTCCCCATCAGAAATGGCTATTCCTAAGGGTATGTTCTTTATAAGATTATCAACATATTCCCTATAATCCATATCAACCACCTGAACCCATTCCATAATCAGGAGCATTCACCAATTTTACCCTGTCACCTACCCTTATTACTCCTCCTCTTATGACTTTAGCAAATAATACTTCCTTAGAAAGGGGGCAAATCTTTCCCGATATAAGTAGCTTGCATTCTGGAAAGCATCCCTTTCCTATGGAGGTAATTTCAATGATTGTATTTCCTATGGTTATCCTATCTCCTATCTTAAGTTTAGCAACCTTTAATCCTTCGATGGTAATATTCTCATAGAATCTATGGCCACAAATCCCCTTGATATTTTCTTCATCTAAATACTTCCTTATCCTGTGGCTAGCTATTGAAAGCTCTTTACAAGCCCTGCCACCATTTACATCACCAACTAGGCCATAACCCTCTTTAAGATGGCCTGCTTTGATTTTTTCAACTTTTCCACCCTTCTCCCTCTTAATAAATAAGGATAAAACTTTCATTCAAGCACCTCTATAATATCACCTGGCCTTACCACTCCACCCTTTACCACCCTTGTAAATATGCCTTCCCTAGGCATTATGCATTTTCCCACCTGTTGAGATATGGCACAGCCAGTATGGCATTCCTTCCCTATCTGGGTTACTTCTTGGATGGTCTCTCCAATTTTTAGTCTGGTCCCAACAGGAAGTTCATATAGAATTATTCCCTCCGTAGTTATGTTTTCAGCAAAGTCCCCATGGCTTAAATCCTTAATTCCTATCTCCTTCATCTTTCTATAGCTCTCAATTCCAAGCAGGCTAACCTGCCTATGCCATTTCCCGGCGTGGGCATCTCCTTCTAGTCCATAATCCTCTATAAATATTCCCTTTTCTATGGGTTCTTTCACTATTCCCTTCCTGTCAGAAATATTTATATCTAAAACTCTTCCAATTTTCTTCATAGGGTATCCTCCTACTCCTCTTTTCTAATATATTCTCCCGATTTGCCTCCAGACTTTTTAATTAGTTTAATATCTTCAATAACCATATCCTTATCTACTGCCTTACACATATCATAGATGGTAAGGGCGGCTATGGATACGGCTGTTAGGGCTTCCATTTCTACTCCAGTCTTTCCAACTGTTCTTACTTGTGCCTCTATCTCTATTGCATCTTCCAATATATTAAAGTTGATGTCAGAACCGCTTATAAATATATTATGGCACATTGGAATTAGCTGGCTAGTCATCTTAGAGCCCATAATACCGCCTATTTGGGCTACAGAGAGTACATCCCCTTTTTCTATCAGCCCTTCTTTAATCAGCTTTATGGTTTCCTCCTTCATCCTTATCCTGCCATAGGCTACTGCCAGCCTTTTGGTATCCTCCTTTTCTCCCACCTCTACCATACGAGCTCTACCTTCTTTATTAAAATGGGTAAACTTCATATTAACCTCCTATCTGGTACATTTTCTTTGATACATATACTCCATCTTCTAGCTTATGGGATTCAGGCTTTTTAGATATAGCATCCATTATAATTTTTTCTATGGCTTGGCCCCTTCTTAAGGCCTCCCTTAGATCTATTTCAACATCCGAATGCAGGCATAGTTTTAGTTTCCCCTGGGATGTTAGCCTTACTCTATTACAGTTTTTACAGAATTTACAGGATACGGGGTTTATAAGCCCGATTTTCCCCTTACCATTGGGCAGTTTATAATAGACTGCAGGGGAGGATGGGTCTTCTCCATCTATTTTTATTAAGTTGGGTACCCTCTGTAATACTATTTCATTGGATAGGAAATGGTCTGCTTTCAGTTTTATGGCTTCCCCTATGGGCATTAATTCAATGAACCTAACATCGATTTCTTCCTTTTCCGTTAGCCTTACCAAATCCTCTATTTCATCATCGTTAAATCCACCTACTAAAACTGTGTTAATCTTAATTGGAGTAAGTCCCACTTCTTTTGCAGCTTCAATCCCTTTCATTACCCTTTGTAAACTCCCAATTCTAGTTATAGATGAATATTTTTTATCATCCAGGGTATCCAAGCTAATATTCACCCTCTTAAGGCCTAAGGCCCTTAAGTCCTTGGCATATTCCTTTAACAATAGGCCATTGGTGGTCATAGCAAAATCCCTTATTCCCTCCAATTTGCCTATTCTCTCCACTATATCCAATATTCCCTTTCTTACTAGAGGTTCTCCTCCTGTAAGCCGTATTTTATTAACTCCTAATTTTACAAATACCTTAACAATTTCTTCTATTTCTTCTACCGATAATATATCCTCATGCTGAATTTTGGGGATTCCTTCTTTTGGCATGCAATAAATACACCTTAAATTGCATAGATCGGTTACGGAAATGCGTAAATAGTTTATCTTCCTTCCAAATTGGTCCTTCATGGTTTACACCTTCTTTGGTTTGAAAATTGAGATGATTATTATAATTATATCATAATAAAAGTTGTTCTAAAATACGATTTTAGAACAACTTTTATCAACCTTCTATATAATTAAAGGGATCAAATTGTACATTTACTGGTAAGTATCTTGAATACAGTTCAAAATTATATACCTTACCATTGGAATCTTTGAAGGAAACGAAATAGCTTTCATGGATAGGAGAGTAATCGATATGAAGGAAAACTAAATCCTTGTGGGGATAATTTTTCTTCACATAATTTATGGCATAAAGCTTTCCAATCTGCTTAGGGACAAATCCGCCTATCCATAGGGTTAAGGTTAGAACTACTATATAGATTACTATAAGCTTTTTACTATGTTTTATAATTTCTCCCCCCTTTTATTTATCCTTCATATATATAACGAAAAGGATAAGTAAACTTCGGCAAATTGGAGTCAATTTTTATTAAATATATAAGTTATCATACCATATTTATCCTATATTTTGTGGAATTCGGTACGAATGGTAGGAAAAACGGTACGAATAGCAAAAAGAAAAGTTAGGTCTCTTAACCTAACTTTTCTTACACTTTATCACATGTGTATAGGCCTATCTATAGAACCAAAGGCTGCTTCCATAACTGCTTCCGATAGGGTAGGATGGGGGTGGATGGCTTTGGCAATATCATAAACTGTTGACTCCAACTGCATGGCAACTATGGCCTCTGAAATCATATCTGTGGCATTGCTAGCCATAATGTGAACTCCTATAACTTCCCCGTATTCATTATCGGATATGATTTTTACAAAACCTGTAGCTTCTCCTTCCGCTAAGGCCTTACCATTGGCAGCCAGTGGGAACTTACTTACTGTAATATCGTGACCCTTTTTCCTGGCCTCTTCTTCTGTTAGCCCAACGGATGCCAGTTCAGGGAAGGTATAAATGCCGGTGGGAACTATATTATAGTTCATGATGCTATCTATTCCCATTATATTTTCCGCTGCTACAATCCCCTCAGCCGAGGCTACATGGGCTAAAGCAAATTTCCCATTTAAGTCCCCAATAGCATATACTCCCTTTACGCTGGTTTCTAACCTTTCATTGGTTTTAATAAAACCTTTAGAGTCCAATTCAAGATTTAAGCCTTCTATTCCCTTTAGCTGGGGTTTAAGCCCAAGGGATATAAGGTATTTATCCCCTTTAAATAGCTTTTCTTCTCCTTCATGTTCGATTAAGACTCCATCTAAAGTAATGGATTTTAGTTTAGTATCGGTTACAATATTTACCCCATCCCTAATCAGTTGCTTCTGAAGGCTTAGGGCCATCTCCTCTTCTATGCTGGACAGTATCCTTTTAGACCTTTGGATCAGTGTTACATTGGAACCTAAGGTATTAAAGAGGGTTGCAAACTCAACCGCTATAACACCGCCGCCAATTATGACTAGATCCTTATGAATTTCCTCCAGTTGTAGGGCTCCCTTACTATTTATAAGCTTACCAGCTTCTAAGGCTTCCTTTAACCCCTCTATATCTGGGAAGTTTTCCTGGGCTCCTGTAGCTATTATTAGATTTTTCCCTGTGATGATTTCCCCATTAACTTCAACCCTATTCTTATCTAAAACCTTGCCTATTCCTTCGTATAGGTCTATCTTATTTCTCTTAAATAGGGTATATATACCCTTTACCAGCCTATTTACCACCCTATCCTTCCTCTTTAATAGCAGCTTCCAGTCTACCCTAACTTCTGCATCATCAATCCCTACAATTCCAAAGTCCTTGCCTCTTAGTATATCCCTATATAGCTTAGCAGTTTTTAAAAGGGTTTTGGTGGGAATACAGCCCCAATTAAGGCATACCCCCCCTAACTTATCCTTTTCTACTACTGCAACCTTACCCCCTAGCTGGGCTGCCTTTATGGCAGCCACATAGCCTCCAGGGCCTCCCCCTATTACAATCACATCGTATTTCATATTATCACCTTCACCCTCTCTATGATTTTAGAAGTAGCAGGTCTGGATCCTCTAGTAATTCTTTTAATAGATTTAAAAATCTTGCTCCACTAGCCCCATCGATAATTCTGTGGTCATAGGATAGGGATAAAGGTAATACCCTAGCAATTACTATTTCATCATCCTTTACAATCGGCTTTTTAACGATTCTGCCTACCCCTAAAATGGCCGACTCAGGGTAATTGATGATTGGAATTCCAAAGTGCCCACCAATGGAGCCATAATTGGTTATGCTAAAGGTGCTGCCCCTTAGTTCATGGAGTTCTATTTTATTTTCTTTAGCCCTGCTGCTTAAATCCTCTATTTCCTTAGCTATTTCAATTATGCTCTTCTTGTCAGCATCCCTTAATACTGGCACCATCAAGCCCCTATCGGTATCGGTGGCAATTCCTATATGATAGTAATGCTTAAGCATCAGCTCTTCCCTTTCCTCATCTAAGGAAGAGTTAAACTCTGGTAACTGTTTTAATACTCTAACAACTGCCTTAACGATAAAGGGTAGGAAGGTTAGATGGATATTTTCTTCCTTTAGCTTTTCCTTATACTTCTTTCTAAACTCATATAGCTTAGTTATATCTATTTCATCCATGGCAGTAGTATGAGGGATTGTAAATCTGGATATCTTCATCTGTTCTGCTATGGTCTTTCTAATTCTTGTTAGTGGAATCCTTTCTATTCTTTCTTCC
>JAAYEU010000062.1 GCA_012728595.1 Tissierellia bacterium | reverse complement strand
TATTAAAAATATCAATTTGACTATAGTTTAACAAGGATTATATAATTACATAGGTAGTTTGGAAGGAGGTGCAGTATGTTAAAATTACCGGAAAACTTTGATAGCTATGAGGAAGCGCGAAGGGAAGGTTTTTTGAAGGTAAAGGCTTTAAAGGAAAAGGGGATTCCAGTAGTAGGAATATTTTGTACATATACCCCTATCGAGCTAATCCATGCTGCAGGTGCAGTGGCTGTTAGTCTGTGTGGCACATCAGAAGAACCAATACATCATGCGGAAAAACACCTACCTAAAAATCTTTGTCCTCTCATAAAATCTAGTTATGGATTTGCGGTATCTGAACAATGTCCCTATTTTTATTTTTCAGATTTAATAGTAGGAGAAACCACTTGTGATGGGAAGAAAAAGATGTATGAACTACTTGGTGAGTTAAAGCCTGTTCATGTTATGCATCTACCCCAAGGACAGGATTTGGACCATGCTTTTAAATATTGGAGAGATGAATTAATAAGGTTGAAGGAAGCTTTGGAAGATAGATTTAACGTAAAGATTACTGATGAGATTTTAAGAGAAGAGATAAAGGAGAGAAACCGCGAAAGAAAAATCCTTCTCGATTATTATGAATTAGGAAAATTAAACCCATCCCCCATATCGGGCAGTGAGATAAATGAAACCATGGAAGCTTTAGGATTCCAGTTCGATAGAAAAGCCCAATGCAATTTTATACTGGAGCGAACTAGGGAACTGAAGGAAAAATACGAAAGGGAATTAAAGGGAACTAAATCTAATAGGCCTAGAATACTTATTACAGGTTGTCCCGTTGGCGGGGTCAGAGATAAGGTGCTAAGGACAATTGAAGAGTCTGGCGCTGACATAGTAGCATACGAAAACTGTAGTGGAGTTAGGGAAAAAATGACTCTAGTTGATGAAAATAAGGACCCTATCGATGCTTTAACGGAAAAATATCTAAATGTAAGCTGTTCTGTAATGACGCCTAATCCAAGAAGATTTGAAGCCCTAGATGAAATGATAGATGAGTATGAAGTAGATGCGGTAATAGAAGTAGTACTTCAAGCCTGCCATACTTTCAATATAGAATCCCATAATGTAAAGAGATTCGTTACTCAAAAGAAGAAAAAGCCCTATCTATACTTAGAAACGGATTATTCAAAAACGGATATGGGGCAAATTAATACGAGAGTGAATGCTCTATTAGAGATGTTATAAAACTTGTAAAATACGAAGGAGGAAATTAACATGATAAAAAGAATTACGGCATTAATTTTGTCTTTGATTGTGATTTTTTCGTTAGCAGCTTGTCAAAATACTGATACTGAGAAAGCAGCTGTGGAGAGTTCATCTGAAAAGAATGTGGAGACTGAGAATGTAGAAAATTTTAAAATAGGTATTGTAACGCCTACACTATCCACTTCTGAAGATGAGTTTAGAGCCGGAGCGGAGATGGTAGAAAAATATCCAGGTATAGTAAAACATGTTACATTACCAGAAAACTTCAATGCAGAATTGGAAACGGGAATTTCCCAAATACTTAGTTTAGCCGACGATCCAGAGATGAAGGCTATTATAGTATGCTCAGGTCAATCAGGTTTGTTACCAGCCTTTGAACAGATTAGAGAAAAAAGACCAGATATAATTACCATAGCTACCATGTTAGATGAACCAGAACTGATGGCAGAATATGTAGATATAAGTTTTTCAACTGACTGGGTGCGCCGTGGTGAAACAATTCCTAAAAAGGCCAAGGAGATGGGTGCAAAGACCTTTATACACTATTCATTCCCTACCCATTTAGCAAAAGAGGCAGTAGCACAAAGAAAACAAATGATGGAAAAGACATGCGAAGAATTAGGTTTAGAATTTGTGGAAATCATTACTCCAGATCCACAAACTGGAGATGGCCCTGCTGCTATGCAACAGTTCCTAAGGGAAGACATACCTAGGCAAATTGCTAAATATGGTACAGATACAAATATATTTGGAAGCAATTGTCCAATGTACGATGTTATAATTGATGAAGCATTAAAATTGAAATTCATTGTAGCTGAACAATGTTGTCCAACGCCTACACAAGCATATCCTACGGTAATGAATTTAGAGATAGAGGCTGAAGACTTAGGGAACTATGACAAAATCAATGAGTTAATAGCTGAAAAAGCCAAAGAAGCTGGTATGACAGGAAGACTATCAGGTTGGGCTATGCCTTCCTCACTTTATGTGCCAAAATTTGAAATTGAATTAGCTAAGTATATTATTGAAAATGGTTTAGAGTTAAATGAAGATATTTTGAATGAAGACTTTTTAGGAGACTTCTCAGCAGAAGCTATGGGTGTTAGAGCTGATTTTAGAGCTTTAGATGAAAACACTAATAACTACTACTTATTAGTATTAGAATCAGTTTATTATTAAACTATATGCAGGATAATTTTATCCTGCATATAGTTTTGAAAGGGGAATGGCATTTTGGAATATGTGTTAAAAGTGAAAAGGCTTTCTAAGAATTTTAATGAGGTGAAAGCTTTGGACAGGGTAGATTTTGATTTAAAAAAGGGAGAAATCCATGGAATAATTGGAGCCAATGGCTCTGGTAAATCTACCTTTGTAAACATTCTATTTGGTAGCAAATATATTAGGGATACTGGTGGATATGAAGGAGAAATTTTTATTGAGAATAAAAAGCTAGATATAAAAAATACCCATCATGCCATGAAATATGGTATAGGAATGGTACATCAGGAATTAGCCCTCCTTGGAGAATTGGATATAAGCAGCAATATAAAAATAAATAGAGAAAATATAATTGATAAAACTAAACTATTAGGGGATTTCGCCTTGGTAGATAGAGAAAAAAATGAAACAGATGCCAAAAAGGCCCTATCAAAGGTAGGAGTAGATATTAACCCAAGGATTAAGGTAAAGGATATTTCTACTAATCTTAAGCAATTTGTAGAAATCGCCAGGGAAATAGACAACGACAAATTAAAAATACTTATACTAGATGAACCTACTTCTTCCTTAAACATAGAGGAAACTAAAATACTATTATCCAATTTAAAAGAGCTAGCAAATACGGGAATTTCCATCATATTTATATCCCATAGGTTGGAAGAAATAGTTGATATTTGCCATAGGGTAACCATATTTAGAGATGGTAGAGTTGTAAGTCGATATGATAAAGAGGATTTTGATATCAATAAAATGGCTATGGATATGATTGGCAAAGAAATAGTTCAAGTTTCGAAGAAAAGGAAAAATAATGATAAAGAAAATATATTGTCATTTAAAAATGTAGAAGTATCTTATGGATATGGTCATTATAAGAATATATCTTTGGATATTAAAAAAGGTGAAATTTTAGGAATTACAGGATTAGCCGGCCATGGACAGGAGATTTTTGGCTATGGCTTGATGGGGCTATATGATATGAAGGGGGAAGTGATATTTAAAGAGGAAAAAATTATACCAGGAGATATGGAAAGGATAATCCAAGAAGGTATATACCTTTTACCCGACGAGCGTAAAGAATTAGGGTTATTTTTAAATAGAAGCGTCTGGAAAAACTTAGTCTTTGAATCCTATGATGGACAAAATAGATTTCTCAAATATCCAGCCCTTGGAAAATTATCACCCTTAAATCATAAAGCTATAAGGAAGTACTCAAACAAGATGGTGGAAAAATTGAATATTAAGGTTAAGGATATAGATCAAAAGGTGATGGATTTAAGTGGAGGAAATCAACAGAAGGTATGTATAGGAAGGGCTATTACTATAGACCCAGAAGTCCTTTTTGTTGGAGAGCCTACCAGAGGTATTGACCTTTATTCTAAGGAGATTATTTTAGATTTGTTATTAGAGTTAAATGAAGAAAGGAATACTACAATCATAATTTTTTCAGGTGAAATATCTGAATTAAAAAGAGTTTGTGACCGGATTGTTGTAATGTATAGGAATCAAGTTTTTAAAATATTTGATGATGATTTTGAATCGGAAGAATTGAGTTTAGCTCTATCTGGAAGGAGTTTAGAACGAGTATGAAGAGATTAAGATTAGAGGCACCACAGCTAATAATGATATCCTATTTAGTTATTTTAGCAGTAAGCCTTAAGTATATTGGAATTCCCTATATGGATATGATAAACGACTCCCTTATAAAATGGGTAATGAATGGGGTATTGGTGCTATCTCTGGTACCCATGATAAATGTAGGAGCAGGAAGGAACTTTGGATTACCAATAGGAATATCAGCAGGATTATTAGGGATGTGCATTGTATTAGAATTTAGGCTAGAGGGCTGGTTAGGTTTTGGAGTATCCATCCTTATAGGAAGTATAATTGCCATATTATTTGGATACATATATTCAATTGTGTTAAATAGGTTGAAGGGAAATGAAGAGATTGTAGGTACTTTTGCAGGTTTTTCATTTATACCCATAATGAATCTTTTCTGGTCCTTAGCTCCTTTTAAAAATAGGCAGATGCTATATCCAGTAGGAGGACAAGGCTTAAGGCCTAAGATAAATTTAGATGGCTATTTTGGCGGTATTTTAGATAACTTTTTAAAGATAAATATAGGAAGCCTAACTATCCCGTTAGGTTTAATAATGTTTTTCTTTATCCTATGCTTTATGGTATATCTATTTCAAAGGACTAGAATGGGGATTGCCATGGCTTGCATTCCAGAGAACGAGGCATTTGCAAAGCTATCTGGAATTAATATAGATAGATATAGAAGGATAGCCATAATATTTTCTAATATATTGGCTGCCATTGGTATTATAGTGTATTCACAGAGTTATGGATTCATCCATTTATATGATGGACCATTTATGATGGCTTTTCCAGCAGTTTCAGCTATATTAATCGGAGGAGCAACTAAGAACAAGGCAACTGTATTTAACGTTATGCTAGGCACATATCTATATCAAACTACATTTTTACTTTCCGTTCCAGTGGCAAATGCCTTGCTAATACCAGAAATGTCAGAGATTATAAGGATGATAATGACCAATGGAATTATATTATACGCTTTCCTATACGAGGGGGTGAGGAAGAGAAATGAAAAGGTATAATGAATACTATGTACCAATATTTTTCCTAATCCTTTCTATATTAGGTATTGTAGCTGCTAGAGTAGGTTTCAATTTTATATTGGCAGAATTATATGCAAGGTTTGTAAGAAATGGAATTTTCTTATTAGCCCTTATATTTCCTATTATGGCAGGCATGGGAATCAATTTCTCCATTACCATAGGTGCAATAGCAGCTCAAATTTCCATGTTAATAGTTATGGATATTGGTTTTGTCCCTAGCTTGGGATTTATTATAGCGATATTACTAAGCGTAACATTATCAATAATTTTTGGGAATATAATTGGGAACTTACTCAATAGGGCAAAAGGAAAAGAAATGATCGCAAGTATGGTAATAGGCTTTTTGGGAACCAGCCTTTATCAGATAGTATTTATGGTGGCATATGGTACCGTAATAAAACCATTTAATAAGGATATTTTACTTACTAGGGGAATAGGAGTTAAGAGCATGCTAGATATTGGAGAGTATAAGGATTTGTTTAGCAACCTATTGCCAATAAGAATTGGAGATGCTGAAGGCTCTTTAGTGCCTATAATAATCATCATTATAGTAGGCATAATAGTCCATTTAATCACTAAATCAAAAATTGGATATAGAATGAATTCAGTAGGAGAAAATATGTATTTAGCAGAAAAGGTGGGTATCCATGTAGATAATACCAGAAAGATTGCAATAATCATGTCTACAATATTAGCTTCCTTGGCCCAAATAATGTTTATACAAAACTTGGGAATTCTAAATGTATATACGGGCCATTTAAATTTAGATATTTTTGCATCTGCAGCCTTATTAGCAGGAGGTGCTACCTTCAAAAAAGCAAATATAAAAAATGCTTTTATTGGAATCTTCCTGTTCCATACACTATTCATAGTATCACCTTTGGCAGGACAAAACATATTCAAAAATCCAGCCCTGGGAGAGTATTTTAGAAGCTGTATAGCCTATGGAACCATAGTATTTGCGTTAATGATAAATTTAAAAATAAAGACAGAATAAAAGACTATTAAACCATCTTAGAAACATAACTACTTTGTCATCAGTGTCACAATTAAAAAGAAAAAGCCCTTGCTAATTAAATCAAGGGCTTTTATACACACTTAGCTAGTTACAATATAAATTATTATACTTCTTGCATATCAAGCACTACTATATCATCACCATATATAAGGGGAAGAGCACTCAATACTTGTTCAATTCTATTTCCATAGGACTTATGTATTTCTATTATATCTAAGGTATATCCCTTATCTAGTTTCTCGACTATTCTATCCTTAAACCATCCTAGGTAAATGCTTATTCTGTCATTTAAATCGAAACTTCTTCCCGAACCTGGATACTTAGTCTGTCTTAAGACAATATCCTTATCCTGAATATTAAGTACTGAGTATTTAGTAATTATATCTTTTATCTTTTTGTCTACATCCTTATATGCGATGAGGAGTACCTTATACTTGATTTTGGGCTTTACCAAGCTAATCATATAAATAGCCTCCTTTAGATTAAAACATAGATAGTTAGTTAATTAACTAACTATCTATGTTAATTATATAACAAATCTCTCAAAAAGTACAGCCTATAAATTGAAAAAATATTTTTTAGTACTCTTTTATACTAGCTATGGGCAATAGAAGGCAGAAAGTTTGACCATCTTTATATTATGGTCTTATATGATATAATATAGGTTGCTTTGAAATAGCTTAATGGAAACTTAAAGTTTGATTGTTGGAATTAAGAAGAGGGTGATTTTTTGTTATACAAAAATCCTTATTGTAAGAAAGTAAAGGGTAGCTTTTTATTAATCGTTTCCTGTGGACATTGTAAGACGGATATTGCCAAATATCAAAAGGTAGGTAGGGGGAATTTGTTAAGAATGTATATAGATAGGATTATTGAAGGTGCTGTCGATTTTTCAAAACACAAAGGAGCCTTATTATGTCCAAATTGTAACGAACAATTGGCAACTAGAACTACTTTAAAGAGAAAAAAGAAAGAGGTTTATATAATGATTAGAGGAGCTTTTAATACTAGGAAGGTCTAAGTTATTGTTAATCGAATTGAAAACTATCCGTAACCTTATTGTAAATACTTAATTTAAAATCCATGGTACTATAAAAGCGTAATAAGAAATGGAAGGGGATGATTACATGAAAAGATTACTAGTATATGGAATAGCCTTATCTATGACTGTTTCCCTTCTAGGATGCACTCCTAGTGAAAATAAAATAGCTGAGGCTGAAAAACAAATTGAAGAGGTAGAAGTAGATGAAGAAAATCTAGATGAAGTTAGAAGTCTAGTAGAAGATTTTGGAGGGAAGCTCCAATCAGTATCCCTATTAGCTCCTGAAGATATATTAAAAGAGTCTATGGAAGAAAACTATGGCCAATTAGTATCACAAGATCTAATCGAAAAATGGCTTGAAGATCCTGAAAATGCTCCAGGTAGACTAGTTTCCAGCCCATGGCCTGATCGTATTGAAATATTGGCAATAGATAAGCTAGCTGAAGGCAAGTACGGTGTTGAAGGAGAAATTGTTGAAATCACTAGCAATGAAGACGAAGAAGGCATAGGCCGACCTATAACCTTAACAGTAGAAAATATAGATGGCAATTGGCTGATTAGCGATGTAATTTTAGGCGAATATAATGAGTAAATTTGGATAAAATCCATCTTTGACCATAAAATTAACCTTGGCATTGACGCCAAGGTTTATTATTTCTACCTAATACTTTTTTAAAAAACTATTTAAAACCCTAATATATCGATTTGCCTCTCGAAGTATATGGTCTCCTAATAAGGGATAAGCCATGGCTTTTATTTGGCAAGCTATTAAACCCTCTGTACCAGTAGCTTTAAAATCCCTAATTTCGGTAGTTAACCTTAAGGTCTCTTTTGTTATCCTCGGAATATCCCTTTCACCTTAAGCTGATCCCCCCCTAATACAGAAGTACTATCTATTATTAATAGCCCAGCTTCCATAAAAATCATATGCTCTTTCATTATCCTACCGAAAAAGAGGTTTAATTCCAGGGATTTTTTTATGTAATCTTTACCGGATAACAAAATAAGTCTCCCCTTTTTGACTTTTAATTTATTTAACATTTCTTTAAATATTCTCTCAATACTCTAAGATATCTATTAGCCTCCCTTAGAGTATGATCGGCCAGTAGTGGATTTATAATGGATTTGATTTTACATTGAATAATGCCTTCTGTACTATCGCCTTTAAATTCTTTAATTTCCTTAGTTGCTTGAAAGTTCTTCTTTGTAATTTTGCAGATATCCTTTTTATCAGTTTCCTTGGTTTCTTTTAGCAATTTCTCAAACAGTTCTGCAAAGGAATCAGCTACTTGGAAGAGCTTTTTTTCGCTGGGATCCAATAGGCCTCTTATGTACTGGGCGTGTTCACCCATGATTTCATCCCAAAATATTTCTTTTTTCAACATATCCTCTGTAATTTTCCTTCTTTCCTGAAGTCTAAATAGGGTATTTAAGTAAAACTGACCTTCTTCTATTAAGTGGTGCAGCATACTAGGATATATAAACATGAATATATCACAGTCCCTGAATTGGGTTGATAATCTCTCTTTGAAATCGATAGTCTCCTGCATTAGATTGATATACCTATTATTCAAATCGAAAACGTAGTTTTCTAGGCTAGGTGTAAACTTAAAGTCAGGGTCTGAAACAAGTTGAAGTTCAGCTAGGGTTAAATCCTTATTTATGCAAACGCCTGTTAGGTCTTCCAATATTCTTTCTGCATCTAGTGTAAAAGGGGTTACCAATTCATTGGAATCGATACTTTCTTTAGCTATTGCACCATTAGCCACCTCTACCGTTTCAAACAATACCCCTTCAAAGGATCTTTTCAATTCATCAGCTTCTAGGATATAATTGCTATTTTTTATGGGTAGACTAACCTGGATGAAAGTCATATGCTCCTTCATTATTCGGCCAAAAAATAAATTAAGCTCTAGTGACTTTTGAATAAATTCTTTTCCTTCCAACATAGAATTCCTCCCTTACAAATTTGAGTTTTAATAAATAATATTAATAAACTTGGAAGTTTATTACTATATCTGCTTTATTTAGCGGGCAGCTATTAAAAACATTGTCGAAAGTTAAAAACAATTCTTGACTTACTTTGCCACGGTTGATAAGATGGAAGTGTAATAATAATTGAATAGAAAGCTCATATAATTCTCATAATATGGTTGAGAAGTTTCTACCAAATGACCGTAAATCATTTGAGCTATGAGTGAAAGTGTACCTAGGGTTCCGAAGGCTTAGCCTTGTCTGGACCGAGCGGTACAGATGTTGTCGTTGGACAATATTACACCGAAGGGATAAAAGCCCAGTCGGGTAGGTTTCGCTTGCCTACCGGACTGGGCTTTATTTTTTCAAGGAGGGTTTAATGTGAATATTAAAAGAGTTTTTGTGGAAAAGAGGGAAGACTTTAATATAGAGGCATCTAATCTATATTGGGATTTTAAAAACTACTTAGGGACTAAATCCCTAAAGAAGGTACGGGTTTTAAATTGTTATCATATTTTTAATGCTGATGACGATGATTACAAATTTATAGCTGAAAGAATACTTGCGGATACGAATTTAGACAATCTATATGAAACAAACTTTCCCTTAAAAGATGGAGAAAAATCCTTCAGAGTTGAATTTCTTCCCGGCCAATATAATCAAAGGGAAGATGCTGCTAATCAATCTATATATATTTTGCTTGGGAAAAGGGATATAAGGGTAAAGCATTCCAAGGTAATAGTTGTAGAAGGGGTAGACCATGAGGATTTTCAATTAATTAAGGCTTATTATATGAATCCTGTTGAGATGAGAGAAGTGGATATGGACTATATCCCCTATGGGAAGCAGGAGGAAGCTAAAGATGACATAGAGATTATAGAAGGATTCATCCATATGACTGAAGAGGAAATCTCTCAAGTGAGAGAAAAATATGGCTTGGCTCTGGATATGGAAGACCTACTATTTACTCAGAAATACTTTAGGGATAAAGAGAAGCGCAATCCTACCATTACAGAGATAAGGGTAATTGACACCTATTGGTCAGACCACTGCAGACATACTACCTTTATGACAGAAATAGAAAGGGTGGATTTTGAAGAAAGTAAATATAAGGATGTAATCGAAAAGGCCTTTGAAGAGTATTTAAAAACCAGAGCCTATGTATATGAAGGTAAAGAAAGGGCTATGTCCTTAATGGACATGGCAACTATAAATACCAAGGAGATAAAGAAGAAGGGATTGTTAGAGGATTTAGAGGAATCGGAAGAGATTAATGCTGCTAGTATAGAAATAGAAGTAGATGTGGACGGTAAGATGGAGAAATGGCTCTTAATGTTTAAAAATGAAACCCATAACCATCCAACGGAGATTGAACCCTTTGGTGGAGCTTCTACCTGCCTTGGAGGCTGTATTAGGGATCCTCTTTCTGGTAGATCTTATGTGTATCAGGCCATGAGAATTACTGGAGCAGCAGATCCAAGACAGAAGTTTGAGGAAACTTTACCCGGTAAACTACCCCAAAGGAAGATTACCCAGTTGGCTATGGAAGGATATAGTTCCTATGGTAATCAAATAGGAGTACCAGCTGGTTATGTTAGGGAGATATACCATGAAGGATATGTAGCCAAGAGGATGGAAGTAGGGGCTTTAGTTGCAGCAGCACCAATGGAAAATGTAGTAAGAAAATCGCCAGAACCAGGGGACCTAATAATACTAGTAGGTGGTAGAACTGGAAAGGATGGATTAGGTGGTGCTGTGGGATCATCTAAGAAACATACCGAAGAATCTTTAGAAGAAGCTGGTGCAGAAGTTCAAAAAGGAAACCCCCCCCTTGAAAGGAAAATTTTAAGGCTTTTCAGAGATGAAAAGGTAAGTAAGATGATTAAAAAATGTAACGATTTTGGTGCAGGGGGAGTTTCTGTTGCCATAGGTGAGTTAGCGGCAGGATTGAGAATAGATTTGGATAAGGTGCCATTAAAATACCCAGGACTAGATGGAACGGAAATTGCTCTTTCCGAATCTCAGGAAAGGATGGCAGTGGTAATCGATAAAAAGGATGTAGAGGCTTTTATTAGGCAGGCGGAAGATGAGGATTTAGAAGCTAGGGTGGTAGCAGAAGTTATAGAAGATGAAAGGCTAATTATGAACTGGAAGGGGAAAAATATAGTAGATATATCTAGGGAATTTTTAGATACCAACGGGTTAAGAAAGAAAACAAGGGTAAAGGTAGCAAAAATTGAAGGAAAGAATTATATTCACACTAAACCTTCCTATTTAAACGGAGATATAAAGGAAAACTGGATCAACAACTTAACTTATCTAAACCACTCTAGCCAGAAAGGATTAGCAGAAAAGTTTGACCATAGCGTTGGCAGTGGAACAGTTCTTATGCCCTTGGGAGGAAAATACAAACTAACTCCTACTGAAGGGATGGCTGCTAAGATTCCAGTACTAAAAGGAGAAACCAGTACTTGCTCCTTAATGACTTATGGCTTCGACCCAAATCTTTCAAAATGGAGTCCTTTTCATGGAGGAATGTATGCAGTCATTGAATCCTTAGCTAAAATTACAGCAATGGGAGGAGACTTTAGAAAGGCTAGACTAACCTTCCAAGAGTATTTTGAAAGATTAGGTAAGGACGAAAAGAAATGGGGTAAACCCTTTGCAGCCTTATTAGGAGCTTTTCTGGTGGAAAAGAAATTGGATATTCCAAGTATTGGTGGTAAGGACAGTATGTCTGGTAGCTTTGAGGATATAGATGTGCCACCAACTTTAATCAGTTTTGCCGTTGCAGTAGATAGGGTGGAAAATATCATTTCACCAGAATTTAAGGAAGTTGGAAATCAGGCAGTCTTAATTTCACTTAATATAGATGATAAGGGAATGTTAGATTTTAAGCAGTTGAAGAATAATTACACTAGAGTTAAAGAGCTGATAGATGCTGGAAAGATTATATCTGCTTCCACAGTAAAAACTGGCGGGATTGCAAGAAGTATATCGGAGATGGCTTTTGGAAACAAAATAGGATTTAGATTTGTTGATAATTATGATGAAGAAAAACTATTTCTACCCCTATATGGTTCTATAATAGTTGAAATTAAAGGTGAAGCTGAAGAGTCATTAAAGGGGATAGAGTATGAGGTCTTAGGAAGAACCACTAAGGAAAAATATATTGAAGTATCTAGTGTAAGATTAGACCTAGAAGAACTTATAGCGGAATGGATAAGACCATTAGAGGATGTATTCCCAATAAATAAAGGCTTATCTGTTGAAACTGAGGAAAGCTATTATAAGGAAGAAGGAATAAAATCTTCCAGGATAAAAATTGCTAAACCAAGAGTCTTTATCCCCATATTTACAGTAACCTTTGGAGAATACGATATTGAAAGGGCCTTTAAAGAAGCAGGGGCTGGTGTAGACACCTTGGTATTTAAGACCTTAGAAGAAAAATCTATAGAAGATTCTATTAAAGAGATGGCAAAAAGGATAAGAAATAGCCAAATATTAGGATTGCCCGATGGAGCAATCCTTGGAGATGAGCCAGATGGAGGAGGAAAGTTTCTAGCCAACATCCTAAGAAATCCCTATATAGAAGAGGCAGTAATGGAGTTATTAAACAAAAATGATGGCCTCATATTAGGAATAGGTATGGGCTTTAATGGGTTAGTAAAATCCGGCCTTCTACCCTATGGTAGGATAAAGGACTTAGACGAGGATTCCATAAATATAACCTTCAACAAACCAGGCTACCATATATCCACTATGGCAAGGGTAAGGGTAATTTCCAATTTATCACCCTGGTTTAACAATAAAAAAGTAGGAGATATAGATATACTACCCCTATCCACCAAGGAGGGCAGGGTAGTAGGCAATGAAAAAGTAATAGAAGAACTTCTTAAAAAAGGCCAAATTGCAAGCCAATTCCTAGATGAAAATCCAACCGGCTCCATCTACGGAGTAGAAGGCTTAACCAGTCCTGATGGAAAAATCTTAGGAAGAATAACCAACCCAGATCGAATTGGAAAAGGTCTATATAAGAATGTAGAAAGAATGGAAGAGGAGAGCTTATTTAAAGCAGGGGTTGATTATTTTGGTTAAGGCTATGCCTTAACCAAAATAAAATTATGAATTTTAAATTGTAAATTGTAAGTTAAAGCATAAAGGCCTGACTATGCGCCTCAAAAAGGCCCAGGAGCATGACTCTAACAATTGTCAATCGTTCATTGTCTATTGAGTAAAATTGTGGATTGTGCATCGTGAACTGTGCATTTATAAAAATTGTCCATTGTTAATTGAAAAAGATGGGAGGTTTTAAAATGAAAGTTGGTATCGTGATGGGGAGTATTTCCGATAAGCAGATAGTCGATAAGGCCATAGATATTTTAAAGAAATTTAATGTGGGCATGGAGGTAAGGGTTATTTCTGCCCACAGAACTCCCTTTGAGGCAGCAGAGTATGCAAAGACTGCTGAGGAAAGGGGCATAGAGGTAATAATTGCTGCAGCTGGAAAGGCTGCCCACTTAGCTGGAGTTATAGCTGGCATAACCCCTCTTCCGATAATTGGACTACCTATAAAATCCTCTACCATGGATGGCTTAGATTCTTTATTATCGACAGTCCAGATGCCTAAGGGGGTGCCGGTGGCAACGGTGGCCATAAACGGGGCAGAAAATGCTGCTCTTTTGGCAGTGCAAATTCTATCGGTTAAGTACCCAGAACTACGAGGGAAGTTTAAAGAATATAAGTTGGAAATGGAAAAAGAGGTTAAGGAAATGGACAGGAAGGTAAGGGAGATTTAATAGACCGAAAGGGTGAAAGATTTGTGTGGAGTATTTGGAATATATAGTAAGGAAAAGAAGAATATATCCCAAATAATCTATTATGGCCTATACGCCTTACAGCATAGAGGCCAAGACAGCGCAGGTATGGCTATAAACAATAATGGATATATAGATTATCATAAGGGATTAGGATTGGCTTATGAAGTATTGGATAAGGATGTGTTAAATAGGCTAAGAGGGGATATAGGAATTGGGCATGTTCGCTCTGGCAGTTCTGGAGAAACTACCACTGCCAATTCAGAACCCTTAGTAGTGGGATATAAGCAGGGTGCCTTAGCCTTGGCCTATGATGGCAATCTTGTAAATTATAAGGAGTTAAGGGAGAAGATGGAGGACGATGGCATAATATTTCAGTCTTCCATCGATACGGAGGTAATAGCCAATCTAATTGCCAGATACCATAAGGAAGACATTGAGCAGGCAATCATTAAGGCTGTAAAGGACATAAAGGGTTCCTATGCCTTGGTCCTAATGACTAATGATAGGCTAATAGGGATTAGAGATCCTTACGGATTAAAACCTCTATGCATTGGGAAATTAGGGAAGGATTATATACTATCATCGGAAACCTGTGCTTTGGATACTATTGGGGCAAATTTCGTCCGGGATGTAGAGCCAGGAGAAATGGTGGTAATAATAGATGGAGATATTAAGTCTATAAGGACTAAGGAATCCAAATGCAAAAGTATTTGCTTATTTGAAATAATATATCTAGCTAGGCCGGATAGCAAACTAGATGGAAAAAGCATCTACTTATTAAGGCGGGAAGCAGGAAGGAATTTAGCCAGAGAACATCCAGCAGAAGGAGATATAGTTATATCTGCTCCAGATTCAGGAACGGTGGCAGCTATAGGTTATGCAGAAGAATCTAAAATCCCTTATGATGAAGGGCTTATAAAGAACAGGTATGTAGGAAGAACCTTTATCCAGCCCACCCAGGAACTAAGGGAAATAGGGGTAAGGATTAAATTAAATGTATTGAAGGAAAATGTAGAAGGTAAAAGGGTGATATTAGTAGACGATTCCATAGTTAGGGGCACTACTATGAAGAGGATAGTAGGTATGTTAAAGGAGGCAGGGGCTAAGGAGGTCCATGTTAGAATTGCATCCCCTCCGGTAAAACATCCTTGCCATTTAGGAATGCATACCCCAGAAAAGGAAAACCTAATTGCAGCTAATAAAAGCATCGATAAAATAAGGGACGAAATAGGGGCAGATTCTTTACATTATCTCTCTTTAGAGGGGTTATTAGAAGCGGTAGGTGGAGAAAATAGTTATTGTATAGGTTGTTTTTGTGGCAAGTATCCAGTCAATAAGGATTTATAGGGAGGAGAAAAATTATGGGATTTACCTACAAGGATGCAGGTGTAGATAAGGAAGCGGGCTACAAACAGGTTCAACTTATAAAGGATATTATAAGGAGAACTCATAATGAAGGGGTTTTATCAAATATCGGCGGTTTTTCAGGCCTATTTCAGTTGGATATTAAATCCTATAAGGAACCTGTCTTAGTTTCTGGTACCGACGGGGTTGGCACTAAATTGAAGATAGCCTTTATGATGGATAAGCATGATACCATAGGAGAAGACTGCGTAGCCATGTGTGTCAATGATATATTATGTCAGGGAGCTAAGCCCTTGTTCTTCCTAGATTATATTGCAACGGGAAAGTTAATAGCTGAGAAGATGGCCAAGGTGGTAGAGGGAATTGCTAATGGCTGTGTTAAAGGAAAGCTAGCCTTAATCGGAGGAGAAACAGCCGAGATGCCTGGCTTTTATAAAGAAGATGAATACGATCTGGCAGGTTTTTGTGTAGGGGTGGTGGACAAGGAAAAAATAATAGATGGTTCTAGGATTGAGGAAGGGGATATCATAATAGGCCTACCTTCCAGCGGAATCCATAGCAATGGCTATTCCCTTGTCAGAAAGATTGTTTTCGATAAGATGAATTTTAAAATAGATGAATATATTCCTGAATTGGGAACTACTTTGGGAGAAGAACTAATAAAACCTACTAGGATATATACCGATCCAATACTGCCCTTAGTCGAAAGATATGATATTAAGGGCATAGCCCATATAACCGGCGGTGGCTTTTATGAAAATATTCCAAGGATTATTCCTAATGGTTTAACAGCAAGTATCGACACTTCTAAAATAGATACTCCAGAGATATTTAAACTTTTAGGAAAATGGGGAAATATCAAGGAAGAAGAGATGTATTCCACCTTCAATATGGGAATTGGAATGGTGCTAATAGTTAAGAAACATGAAGTAGATCAGATTACGGATCAATTAAATGATATGGAAGAAGAGTTTGTATTACTAGGAGAGATAAAGAAGGGAGAGGAGAAGGTTTCACTATGATAAATATAGGGGTTCTTATATCTGGCAGTGGAACCAATCTTCAATCAATTATAGATGAAATAGAAGAGGGTAAAATAAGTGGAAGAATAAGGGTGGTTATTTCTAATAGGAAAGATGCCTATGGTCTTATAAGGGCTAAGAAGGCGGGAATTGAAGCCTTGTATATTGATAAGAAGAAATTCGATTCAGAAGAGGAGTTCAATAGGAAGATAATTGAAGAGCTATCTAAAAGGGAAGTAGAGTTGGTAGTCCTAGCAGGGTATTTGAGCATATTATCTGAGGAATTTATTGAAAAATATAAGGGAAGGATAATAAATATTCATCCATCTTTAATACCCAGTTTTTGTGGAAAAGGTTGTTATGGAGATAGGGTCCACAGAATGGTTCTAGATAGGGGAGTAAAATTAACTGGGGCTACCGTCCACTTCGTAGACGAGGGTACGGACACTGGCCCTATCATCCTTCAAAGGGCTGTAGAGGTAAAGGAGGATGATACGGTGGAAAGCTTGAAGGAAAGGGTATTAAAGGTGGAGCACCAATTATTACCAGAAGCCATAAGGCTTTTCTGTGAGGGGAGATTAGCAATAGAAGGTAGGAAGGTAAGAATTAAATAGGAGTGATTAGATGAAAAGGGCTTTGATAAGCGTTTATGATAAGAGGGGAATTGTTGAATTTGCTAAAGAATTGGTAAGTTTAGGCTGGGAGATAATATCTACCGGAGGAACGGGAGAGACTTTAAAGGATGAAGGGATTCCCTTTGTTGACATAGAGGAGGTTACCAAATTCCCTGAAATATTAGATGGTAGGGTTAAAACACTACATCCTAACATTCATGGTGGATTATTGTATAAAAGGGATGATGATGAACATGTAAAGATCTTAAACAATTTAAATATAGGCTCCATAGATATGGTTGTAAATAATCTATATCCCTTCGAAGAAACCATAACGAGAGAAGGGGTAAGGCATGAGGAGATTATTGAAAATATAGATATAGGTGGTCCTTCCATGATAAGGGCTGCAGCTAAAAACTATAAATACGTTACCGTAGTCATAGACCCTTCCGATTATGATAAGGTGCTAGAGGAGCTAAAAACAAAGGGGGAAACTACTTTAGACTTAAGAAGGCAGTTAGCTAGAAAGGTATTTCAATATACTGCATATTACGATTCTTTGATTGCTAATTATTTCAATAGCCTGGACCAAGTGGATTTTCCTGAAATTATAACCCTATCTTTTAAGGACAAACAGGAATTAAGGTACGGAGAAAACCCCCATCAAAGGGCAGCCTTTTATAGGGAGTACAAGGATATAGAGGGTACCATCGCAGATGCCGTCCAAATTCATGGCAAGGAATTATCCTTTAATAATATTAACGACGGTAATGGGGCCTTGGAGATTTTAAAGGAGTTTGATGAACCTACAGTTGTTGCAGTAAAGCACGCTAATCCCTGTGGTATAGCTAGTGGCAAGGATCTATTAGAAGCCTATTTAAAGGCTTATGAATGTGATAAGGTGTCCATATTTGGAGGAATTGTAGCCGCTAATAGGGTAATAGATGAAGAAGTTGCCAAAATGATAAATGAAATATTCATAGAAATAGTAATGGCTCCTGATTATACTGAAAAGGCCTTGGAAATTTTAACTTCTAAGAAGAATATTAGAATACTTAAACTACCCAATATAATGCGGAGGGATTATGCTACCTACGATGTAAAGAAGGTCTTAGGAGGAGTACTAATCCAGGAAAGAAATGATAAGCTTCTTGACAAAGAATTACGGGTGGTTACAAGAAGAAAGCCTACAGAAGAGGAGATGGAGGATTTAATATTTGGATGGAAGGCTGTAAAAGGAGTCAAGTCCAATGGAGTCCTATTAGCCAAGGATAAGGCTACCATAGGTATAGGGCTAGGGGAAGTAAATCGGGTATGGGCAGTTAAAGCTGCCATAGAAAGGGCAAAAGAAAAAGCTAAGGGTGCAGTTTTGGCATCAGATGGTTTCTTCCCCTTTAAGGACTCAATTGAAGCCTTGGCAGAGGCAGGAGTAACGGCCATAATCCAACCAGGGGGTTCCATAAGAGATGAAGAATCCATAAAAGAGGCGGATAAAAATGGCATGGCTATGGTGTTTACAGGGATGAGACATTTTAAACATTAGGAGGGATACTGATGAAGGTTCTAGTCCTAGGTAGTGGTGGTAGAGAACATGCTTTATGTTGGAAGCTGGCTCAATCGAACAGGGTAAGTAAAATATATTGTGCTCCTGGCAATGGAGGGATTGGAGAAATAGCAGAAAATGTAGACATACTACCTGAAGATATAGATGGTTTAGTGGATTTTGCTAAAAAGAAGAATATAGGTTTAACGCTAGTAGGGCCGGAAGGGCCTTTGGTATTGGGCATAGTGGATAGATTTAAAAAAGAGGG
>JAAYEU010000061.1 GCA_012728595.1 Tissierellia bacterium | reverse complement strand
CTTTCAACCGTACCTCCAACGGCGCCGCCAGCACCCTGCATGAGGTTAGACCTACCCTATGCAGTGGCCTTAAGGGAGCTCTTCTATGAATATAAGATGAGAGCTCAGATGAACACCAAATACATGGAGTCATCCACAAGAGAAGCAACAGTAACCCATGTACTGAATCTGCTAATATCTCAGCTTACCAGGGCAGATATTCAATCCACCATCACCCCTGATGAGGGAAGAAATGTGCCATGGCATATATACAATATCGAGGCAGTAGATACAGCAAAACAAGCCTTTGCAGGCATGGATGGCTTGAATGAAATGGTAGAGATTAAAAGGCATGAAGGGGAATTAGCAGATAAGGTTAGGGAGCTAAAGGAAAGGGCTATATTATTCATGGAGGAAATACTAGAGGTTGGAGGATACTTTAAGGCTGTTGAAGAAGGATTCTTCGTTGATTCAGGCTACTATCCAGAGAGAAATGGAGATGGCATAGCAAGGAAAATCGATGGAGGGATTGGAGCAGGAACTGTGTATGAAAGGGAAGAAGATTATATGGCACCAGTAACTGCCCATTTTGGCTATAACAATCTAGCCCAATACGATGAATCCGCGGTAGATAATCCATCTAAATTAATAGGCGGTTCAACCTTTGAAGATCCGGATAAGATCATTTTCATCGATGAATTAGATGAAAACGACAATGTATATATACGCTTAGAGGAGACCAAGGAGCTTAGAAATACCTCCAAACTAAAGCCTGAAATGGAATGGTTGGGAGATGGAATAGTATTACTGACCATGTTCCTGCCTGCAGAGGAGAGGGTAGCAGAATTTGCAGCCCTAGAAATAGGCAATAGATTAGGCTTAAAGGATTGTGAAGTAATCCATAAGGAAATAATGCAGGCTGCAGAAGGAACCAGGATTGAGCTAAGGGGTAGAGTCGATTTTACTATAGATATTAAGGACTTAGTAATTCCACCTAAGCCAGAGGTGTTGACTGAAGATGAAATTAGAAAAGAGATAGAAGAGAATCCAATGAAGATAGTGGCAGCAACCGTTGGTGAAGATGAACACTCAGTTGGACTAAGGGAGATAATCGATATTAAACATGGTGGAATTGAAAGGTTTGGAATTGAATGTCACTACCTAGGCACTTCAGTTCCAGTAGAAAAGTTAGTGGATGCAGCAATCGAGATAAATGCAGATGCAATTTTGGCTTCTACTATAATCAGCCATGACGACATCCATTATAAGAATATGAAAAAACTACACGACCTATGTGTTGAGAAGGGAATTAGAGATAGGATTATATTGATTGCAGGTGGAACTCAGGTTACCGGCGAATTGGCAGTCAAAAATGGAATGGATGCAGGTTTTGGCAGAGGTACAAATGGAGATCAAGTTGCTACCTTCCTAGTAAAAAGAAGAAGAGAGATGAGAAGATGAGAGTAGACCTATTAGTAGCTGAAATAGGAAGTACTACTACAGTAGTAAATGCTTTCAACTTAGGCCCTTGTCCAAGTTTCATTGGGCAAGGGCAAGCTCCTACTACGGTGGAGGAAGGGGATGTCAATATAGGATTAAAATCTGCCATTGAAGACTTAGCCAACAATTTAGAAAAAAATCACATAGAATACCATGATTTAATTGCCACTAGCAGTGCAGCTGGAGGACTTAGGATGACCGTCCATGGCTTGGTATATGATATGACTGTTAGGGCAGCAAAAGAAGCTGCTTTAGGAGCAGGGGCCAATATTAAATATATCACCGCCGGCAAGCTTAGAAATTCCGATTTAGAAAAGATAAAAAAGATTAAGCCAAATATAATTCTCATTGCTGGTGGAGTAGATTATGGAGAAAGGGATACAGCTTTATATAATTCAGAACTGATTGCCAGCTTAAATTTAAATATACCGGTAATCTATGCAGGAAATATTGAAAACCACCATGAAGTTAAGGAAATATTTAAAAATAAGAAAAGTGAACTCTATATAGTTGAAAATGTTTATCCTAAAATTGATCAGCTGAATATTGAGCCTACCAGAAAGGTTATTCAGGAGGTTTTTGAAAAAAATATAATCCATGCTCCTGGCATGGAAAGGGTAAGAGATATGGTAACAGGCCCTATTATGCCTACACCAGGAGCCGTCATGGAAGCAAGTAAGTTACTCTATGAGGAAATGGGAGACTTAATGACCATTGATGTGGGAGGGGCCACAACCGATGTCCATTCGGTAACTGAAGGCAGTGAGGAAATATCAAGGATTTTAATTAATCCAGAACCCTTAGCTAAAAGGACTGTAGAGGGGGATTTGGGTGTATACGTCAATATGTTAAATATAGTAGATATGGTAGGAAAAGATGAGCTTGTTAAGGAATTGAATATATCAGCAGAAGAGCTAGAAAATCTATTAGAAAACAATAAGCCTATCCCAGAATCTCAACTGGAAAAAGAATTTATAGAAAAGTTAACCCTCCATGCTGTGTTAACGGCAGTAAATAGACACGCAGGAAGGTTAAGACACCTCTATGGACCCTCTGGAAAGAAGACCTTAGCAGAGGGCAAGGATTTAACAAGTGTAAAGGCTATTATAGGTACTGGTGGAGCCTTAACGAGACTACCTAATAGGGTAGAGATATTAAGACAAATTGCCTTAAGGGCAAAAGGCGATGAATTACTGCCCAATAAGGAAGCTAGAATATTTATAGATAATCAATACATCATGGCTTCTTTAGGAGTAATGTCAAGAAAATATCCACATGAGGCTTTAAAGCTTTTGAAGGATACTCTTAAATATGATGAATAGATGTGGGGATTTCTTTATAAATATGCCTCCAAGTTTTCATTCAATACAACTAAGTTGTTATTTTAACTTTTTATCGAAAGAACAGGAGGTTGTTATGAACTATCCTAAGCTTAAAATAGATTTAAAAAAATTAAGACACAATGTAGAAACCATAGTTAAGCTATGCAAGGAAAATGGAATAGAAGTAGCAGGGGTTACCAAGGTATTCTGCGGGCATCCTGAAATTGCTAAGGCCTATGTAGATGGTGGAGTAAGCTACTTGGCAGATTCAAGGGTTGAAAACTTGATTAAATTAAAGGACTTTCAAATACCCAAAATCCTACTAAGGCTTCCCATGATATCGGAAGCAGAATGGGTAGTAGAATATGCAGACATATCCCTTAATTCGGAATTAAAGACTATAGAGGAATTGTCTAAGATTGCTTTAATAAAAGGAAAAAAACACAAGATAATACTCATGGTGGATTTAGGGGATCTACGAGAGGGCTACTTTAATGAAGGGGATATCTATCAAGTAGTAGGAGATATTCTAAATCTAAAGGGAATTGAACTAATAGGCCTTGGAACAAATCTAACCTGTTATGGAGGGGTAATTCCAAGCCCAGAAAATTTGGGAAGGCTTGTGAAAATAGGGAAAAATATTGAGGATAGATATGGCATTAAACTTGACATTATATCTGGAGGCAACTCTAGCAGCTTACACTTATTGTTAAATAATATTAAAATACCGGGAATTAATATGTTAAGGTTGGGAGAATCCTTAGTCCTAGGATTGGAGACTGCCCATGGAAGTAGAATTGAAAACTGCTATGATGACGTATTCCAATTGCTTGCAGAGATAATCGAAGTAAAGGAAAAGCCTACTTTACCCATTGGTGAGATAGGAAGGGATGCCTTTGGAAAAGTCCCTCAGTTTGAAGATAAAGGCATTAGAAAGCGAATGATTGCTGCCATAGGAAAGCAGGATGTGGAATTTGATACCATAATTCCAGTAGATTTTAAAGTTACAATATTTGGAGGAAGTAGTGACCATCTAATATTGGATGGAACTGATAGTGAAGTAGATTATAAGGTTGGAGACAAAGTCAAATTTAACCTTAGCTATGGGGGAATTTTAAGGGCTATGACTTCAGAATATGTTAAGAAGGAATTAATTTGTGAATAATATTTAATTGTTATTATGCTTAGTATTTATAACTTTAGTTCTACAAAAATATAATTGTAGAACTAAAGTTAATCATAATCAAGGGTATAGGCGTAGCCTATACCCTTGATTTCGGATGAATATTTATGTAGTTTACTCTTAAGGACAAAATCCTAAAGCTTTACTACTAACGACTCAGCTGTACCTTCCAAAGTCTTTTTATAAAATTCTAATGGAGATATGTATCCTAAAGAGCCATGGAGTCTCTTTTTGTTATAAAATTTTATATAATTAGATACTGCTTCATATGCTAAAATGTTATGTAGAAGAATCTATCTTCACCATGGAAGTACCATATTTAACATCTATTTCCCATAGGGAATTAGACATTATTATTTCCCTGTTTTTGGCTGTTTTCCTAGGATATTCAGCTTTTTGTTTTCTTTGAGGCCTTAGAACTTCAAGTTCTTTACATAACCTGTATACTTTTTTCTTGTTTATGATTAGATTAAATCTTCTTCTTATAACTATAGTTATTTTGTGATAACCATAATACAATCCTTCTGTTTCTATGATTTTTATAATATCTTCTTTTATTTGTTCATCACAAATCTTGTTTCCATTGTTTTTCCTTTTCGGATTATGTAGATGCTACCTTATATCATATATACTATTTCAAAGATTTAGCCAAATCCTATAGAAGAAAACAGCTAGAATATGTCTTTGAACCTGATGTGGAACTAGTATATGCTAAAGATGAGTCATTTAAGGAAATAGAGGATTCAATGACAATAAAAGCTATAAAGGATGATGATATTATTAAACTAAAGATTAGCAACTTAGATAGGCATGAAGAATTGAATATATATGGCAAATTAGATTTTAAAAAACTATTAGGCAGGATTGTAGGTATGGTACAATAGATTTATAATAGGGAAAGGAGAAATCTTAGTAGTGAATGTTTTAAAGGATGACTTATTGGCGAAATAGAGAAACTAGCTTTAATAAGCAATTGAATAATTGACTAAACTCTTAGTCTAATATATCATTAATCATAATAAAAGATGTAACAATATACTTATGAATAGGTGATAATAATGGATTTATTTACTTTAAATATGGAAAATCAACTGAAGAAGAATGCTCCTTTAGCTGACAGGATGAGGCCAAGGACCTTGGAGGAGTTTGTAGGACAAAAACATTTAATTGGGAAGAATAAATTTTTATATAGATCTATAAAGGCGGATAGGATAAGTTCTATGATTTTTTATGGGCCACCTGGGACGGGAAAGACCACCCTAGCTATGATAATAGCCAATTCAACCAATATGAAGTTTGAAAAATTATCAGCAGTTACATCTGGGGTTAAGGATATTAGGGAGGTAATCCATAGGGCTGAGGAAAATTTAAAACTCTATAATAGGAGGACTATCCTATTTATAGATGAAATCCATAGGTTTAATAAGGCTCAGCAGGATGCCCTACTACCCTTTGTGGAAAGGGGAATAATCATCTTAATAGGAGCAACCACTGAGAATCCATATTTTGAAGTAAATAAGGCCTTATTATCCAGAATGATGGTAATCCCCCTGTATCCTTTAACTAGGGAGGATATATTAAAAATAATTAAAAATGGATTGACGGATAAGGAAAGGGGATTAGGAAAGTACAAGGTTAATATAGATGAAAAAGCTCTAGATTATTTGATTACCATATCCGATGGGGATGGAAGGCTGGCTTTAAATTCTTTAGAAATAGGGGTGCTATCCACTCCTAAAGATGAAGAAGGTATAATAAGGATTGATTTGGATACTATTAAAGAGTGTGTAATGGTAAAAACGGCCAAGTACGATAAAGGTGGAGATGAACACTATAACACCATTTCAGCCTTTATCAAAAGCATGAGGGGTTCAGATCCAGATGCAACACTCTATTGGCTAGCAAAGATGATAAACGCCGGAGAGGATCCAAAGTTCATAGCAAGAAGGATAATCATATGTGCCTCAGAAGATGTGGGAAATGCCGATCCCCAAGCCTTAATTTTAGCGGTATCGGCCTTTAAGGCGGTAGATGTAATAGGTATGCCAGAAGCAAGAATTATACTGGCACAGGCAGCAGTATATGTAGCCTGTGCACCTAAGAGTAATGCTTCTTATATGGGCATTAATAAGGCTTTGGAAGATGTTAAAAACAAACCTATTGGGGAGGTACCCAATCATTTAAAGGATGCATCCTATAAAGGGGCCAATAAATTAGGCTATGGAAAGGGATATCTATATCCCCATGATTATGAAAAGGCCTATGTAAAACAGCAGTATTTGCCCCATGAGTTTGTAGGAAGCAAATACTATATTCCAACGGATAATGGATATGAAAAAAAAATGAAAGAATATCTTACCAAATTATTTGACAAAGGGGAATAATCTTTTTATAATATTATAAAGTTCATATTAACGATGATAGGAAGAGTAGATATAAGAGGTAGTCCCAGGGAGTTGGGGTAAAGTGGGAACCCAGCACGAAACTTATATCGAAGAACATCCTTGAGTTTCTAACCGAAATCTTATGAGAGTAGGCTTAGACGGTTATTTACACCGTTATATGTATTAGAGTGGCTAGATTAGCAATTAGGGTGGTACCGCGAACCTTTCGTCCCTTTCGGATGGAAGGTTTTTTTAATAAAGAGAATACTAAGATGAAGAAAGGAGAATAAATATGGCAATAGATATAAGGGATATTTTTAAAGAACCGGATAAATACTTAAATAAGGAAGTTGAAATTCAAGGCTGGATTAGAACACTAAGGTCTTCAAAGCGATTTGGTTTTATTGAAGTAAACGATGGAACCTTTTTCACTAATTTGCAGGTAGTATTTGATGAGAAGCTAGAAAACTTCTCTGAAGTAGAAAAACTTCCTATTAGCACTGCCATATATGTAAGGGGAACTCTAGTAGAAACCCCTGGAGCAAAGCAACCATTTGAAGTTCAGGCTAAGGAAGTAAGCCAATTAGCGGCATCAGATAGGGATTATCCTTTACAGAAGAAAAGGCATACTTTTGAATTCTTAAGGACTATTGCCCATTTAAGGCCTAGAAGCAATACCTTCAACGCTGTATTTAGAGTAAGGTCTTTGGCTGCCTATGCTATCCACAAATTCTTCCAGGAAAGGGGCTTTGTATACGTTCATACTCCAATCATAACTGGTAGCGATGCTGAAGGTGCAGGGGAGATGTTTAAGGTTACCAACTTCGATTTAGCCAATGTGCCCCTAGATGAAAATAATAAGGTGGATTACAGCAAGGACTTCTTTGGCAGGGAAACCAATTTAACCGTTAGCGGCCAATTGGAAGCAGAAGCCTATGCATTGGCTTTCAAAAACGTCTACACCTTTGGACCTACATTTAGGGCGGAAAATTCAAATACCTCCAGGCATGCTGCTGAATTCTGGATGATAGAACCGGAAATCGCCTTTGCCGATTTAACCGATAATAGAAATTTAGCAGAGGATATGATGAAGTTTATGCTATCCTATGTAATGGAAAATGCAGCAGAGGAAATGAAATTCTTCAATTCCTTTATCGATAAGGGATTAATTGAAAGGTTGGAAAACATAGTTGAATCCGATTTTGAATGTATTACCTATACAGAAGCCATAGATATATTAAAGAAATCTAAAGAAGACTTCCAATTCCCAGTTGAATGGGGAATAGACTTACAAACGGAACATGAAAGATATATTTCTGAGAAGGTATTTAAAGGACCGGTCTTTATCATCGATTATCCAAAGGATATAAAAGCCTTCTACATGCGATTAAATGATGATGAAAAAACGGTAGCAGCTATGGATTTATTGGTTCCAGGTGTTGGAGAGATAATCGGAGGCAGCCAAAGGGAAGAAAGATTGGATGTATTGGAAAGAAGAATTGAAGAGATGGGCATGAAAAAGGAAGATTACTGGTGGTATTTAGAGTTAAGAAAATATGGCGGAGTAAAACATGCAGGATATGGACTAGGGTTTGAAAGGGCTATTATGTATATGACGGGAATGACAAATATTAGAGATGTCATCCCCTTCCCAAGAACTGTTGGATGGGCAGAATTTTAAAATTTCATATAAATCCTTGATTTCCCTTTTTACTTCTGCTATAATACTTGGTAAAATTGGATATTAACTATGATAGGAAGTAGTAGGCTTATCTATTGATTTTAGAGAGCTGTTGGAGGGTGCAAAACAGTATCAATGTAAGCCGAACTCGTCCTAGAGTTGTTAAAGTGAATTTTAGTAGCTTTAACCGGTAACGCCGTTATCGTATTTAAGAGGATAGCTTTGCTATCAATTAGAGTGGTACCGCGGAAATGAAACCTTTCGTCTCTAAAATCAGACGAGAGGTTTTTTAATTATAAGATAGGAGGTAGAGTTATGGGAGAATACAGACCAAATGAAATTGAAAAGAAATGGCAGAAAATTTGGGATGAGAAAAGGGTATTCGAAGCCAGTAACGATAAAACCAAACCAAAGTTTTATGCATTAATCGAGTTCCCATATCCATCAGGAGAAGGACTGCATGTAGGCCATCCAAGGCCATATACTGCCTTAGATATAGTTTCAAGAAAGAGAAGGCTTGAAGGTTATAATGTTCTATTCCCAATAGGATGGGATGCCTTTGGTTTACCAACGGAAAACTATGCTATTAAGCATAAAATACATCCAAAGAAGGTTACGGAAAAGAATGTGGCTAGATTTAAGGAACAGTTAAAATCCATAGGTTTTTCCTTTGATTGGTCTAGGGAAATAAATACTACAGATCCAGAGTATTATAAATGGACCCAATGGATATTCCTTAAATTGTTTGAAAAAGGGCTGGCCTATAAGGCTGAGATGCCAATTAACTGGTGTACTTCCTGTAAGGTAGGACTTGCAAATGAAGAAGTTGTAGGCGGCTGCTGCGAAAGATGCGGTGGAGAGGTAGTTAGAAAGACTAAAAACCAATGGATGTTGAAGATCACCGAATATGCTGACAGGCTAATAGATGACCTAGATAAGGTTGACTATATAGAGAGGGTTAAGACCCAGCAGGTCAACTGGATAGGCCGCTCTGAAGGCATGGAAGTAGACTTTAAAATAAAGGATAAAGACGATGTGCTAAAGGTATTTACCACTAGACCAGACACCCTATATGGGGCAACCTACATGGTAATTGCTGCAGAGCATCCTTTAATAGAAAAGTACAAGGATGAAATTGAAAACTTAGATGAAATTAGAAATTATCAAGAATATGCAAGCAAGAAATCAGATTTTGAAAGAACTGAGCTATCAAAGGAAAAGACTGGGGTTGAAATAAAGGGGATTAAGGCAATCAATCCAGTCAATAAGAAGGAAATTCCAATATGGATATCTGATTATGTCCTGATGAGCTATGGAACTGGTGCGATTATGGCGGTGCCAGCCCACGATAGCAGGGACTGGGAGTTTGCAAAGAAGTTTAATCTTCCAATAGTAGAAGTGGTCAAGGGTGGCAATGTAGAGGAGGAAGCCTATACCGATACCGAAGCTGGAGTAATGGTAAATTCAGACTTGATTAATGGACTTGAAGTAAAGGATGCTATTGAAAAGATAAGTGATTGGTTAGAAGAAAATGGTCTAGGAAAGAGAAAGGTCAATTATAAATTAAGGGACTGGG
>JAAYEU010000060.1 GCA_012728595.1 Tissierellia bacterium | reverse complement strand
CCTTCTCCGCCAACATTTAATAGGGGCCTTTAGCTCAGTTGGTTAGAGCGCCCGGCTCATAACCGGTAGGTCCGGGGTTCGAGTCCCTGAAGGCCCACCAGGCCCAGATAGCTCAGTCGGTAGAGCAGAGGACTGAAAATCCTCGTGTCGGTGGTTCGATTCCGCCTCTGGGCACCAATTAAACCACCTCAAAAGGTGGTAAATTTTAAACCCAAAAGAGGACAAAAGTGTAGGGGTGTAGTTCAGTTGGTAGAACGTCGGTCTCCAAAACCGAATGTCGTGGGTTCGAGTCCTGCCACCCCTGCCATTTAATCAATGCACAATTTTAAATAAGACCCAAAAGGTTTGACCCTAATAATTGTGAACTGTGAATTGATAAGGGGGCGCATAGCTCAGCTGGGAGAGCACCTGCCTTACAAGCAGGGGGTCACAGGTTCAAGTCCTGTTGCGCCCACCAGATTCAATCCTTTGAGTTGAAAATTAAAATTTAAAATTTTGCCAAGCAATATGGGCTTGTAGCTCAGGCGGTTAGAGCGCACGCCTGATAAGCGTGAGGTCGGTGGTTCGAGTCCACCCAGGCCCACCACAGGGGCCTTTAGCTCAGTTGGTTAGAGCGCCCGGCTCATAACCGGTAGGTCCGGGGTTCGAGTCCCTGAAGGCCCACCAATCATATAAATATATAAAAACAACAGACTTTGAAGCTAAGGTCTGTTGTTTTTATTTTACATATAGGATTAATTCCCTTATTATATTTTTTATATTTTCCATAATGTATTTGTTTTCAACTTTTAACAATATCACATTATCAGGGACTACATATTCCGATAAGTCCCTTAACTCTACTATTTTTGAAGGAAAACTCAACTTGTCAATAAATAAAGCCTTTCTAGTGGGGGTTATTAAACCTTCCTTTACCTCTATATCTATAACCATTGAATTAGATTGCCAGTTTACATTAAATCCATTATCATAATGGATTATATCCACATTTTCATCTAAGTTAGTTATATTACAACATATTTTAATAATATCACCATTGATTTTAATATCTTCAATTCGAATCCCTATTTCCTTTCTATCCAGAGGAATTGCAAGCTTTTTAACATCAGCTATATGATTAAAGATTTTTATGATATCACCCAAGTAATATAGATCATCAAAATTATGCTGTAAGATCTTTTCCTTTAATCCTTCATCTCCATTTCTTATATATTGATTGTAAAATTCTATACAATCTTTACCACTATATTCATCCTCTCTATAGATTCCAACAAACTCCTCGATGGTCTTCAATTTTAGATTTTCTATATCCAAATAAGGGCTTTCAGCTTTAATCTTCTTATATAAGTCCAGACTTTCAACTTCAGCTAAATTACTGCATATGCCGTATTTTTTAAACCTAGCTTCTATGAAAGGGATATCGAAACTATCACCATTATAGCTGAGAATTAAATCGAAATCTTTAATGAAGGAGTTAAATTCTTTTAAAAGCCTTTCTTCATTTTTAATATGGTGGGCAAAAAACTGCCTTAGATACCAGGAGTTTTTTTCCTTATTAAAATATAATAATCCTATTAAATATATATAAGAGTGCTGCCTATTTAAGCCCGTTGTCTCTATATCTAAGAAACATGCTTTCTTTCCATCTAATCCTTTTAAACTGATCTTCTTAGATTCCAAACAATATTCATAAACATCCATATCTTAATCCCCTTTACTGATAATATGGTATAATTGATTTATATTAAGGTTATAAGTTGATTTTATCATACTCACATTAAATAATCTATGGAAAGGGGCAGAGGCATGAGTCAGTGGCATGAGTCAAATGAGGAAATAGACATGGAAAACTTAAGGGATGAAGAATTGAAGAATAGAATAATGGAACTTAACGATAATCAGCTGTCCAATATAAAAAATCTATCCTACTATTATTTAATAGCTAGGACTCTAAAGCTCATTAAATCGATAGAAAATGAAAACATTTTAGATGGAATAGATGATGAAAGAGAAAAGAGGATTATATTTGAAAGCTTCCATACCATAATCAATTCCTTTAAAAAATTCCACGGATATATGGAAGAAGAGGAAATAGAAGAAGAGTCAAATATAATATTGGATACTAGGGAAGAGTTGTATAACCTAAAATCCGCCTTAAAGGCCTATGAAATAGAAATCTCATATATAAAGGAATTGGTAGACCATTATAGTATGAAGAAGATGATAGTAAGTGAATATGAGAACTTGGATATTAATAGGTTTAGTGTAAGTCTATTGATCGATAGAATACGGACTACATTAGAAAATACGAGGGAATATCACAGCTTTACGTTAATAGTTTCAAACATTTTAAGTATATTACCCTTTAGAATGAGTAAAAATAGGTACTTTGACGTAGTAAGGACTACCTTACTTAGAAACTTGGGTGGGCTTCCACTGAATGTTGCTAAAGCCCAAATAGAGGAGTATAAAAAGCTATTTGATAGTAGGCTAAGTGGGGATTATGGGATAACGTTCGATAGTTTTTTTGTCCAAATAAAGAGGTTTAGAAATATGAGATTGGAATCAAAAACAGAGGATGAATTGGAGGATATTTCTAAGGATATAATAAAATTGATTGAAGAGATTAATAGATTAAGCCTTTTTATCAAGGATTTAGGAATAATATTAAACAGGTTAATCATTATTTACCTAGACAAAACCGGATTCTCTAAAAATGACCATATAAGGGATCTATACGCCAAATGGAAGGTATATTATGAAAAAAGAGATGAAAATCTATTAAATGACCTAATGGAAAATTGCAATGGACAAATTGAGAGATTAGAATTGGAATTATTAGAAAGGGCTAATGATTTAGAAAAGCTTAATAAAAAGTTAATAGGTAAGCTAGATTCCCTTGATGAGGATTTTAATAGTAAAATCATATTTACTACTAAAGTCTTAAATTACTATAACGATTTAAACTTTGCTAGTAAGGAGCTATTATTAGCCGATAAGTTTGAGATGGCAGACAATAACTATCTATTCCATCTAGTAGATAATTTAATCCAATATATGAATAGAAGCATATCTGCAATGAATAATTTAGAGCGAAAATTAAGGATGAGAAGATTTTTATCATCCCTTCAACTTCCCTTTGAAAACATGGAGGAGTTTTTCAGCTATATTGAATATTCTTTGGATGGGAGGGTTACTGCTAAGGAGGAGATAATGTTTTCTTTGGATATGGCCAATTTCATATTGGACAAATATAGTACTAATACAAGTGATAATTAATAAATTTCTAAAAGATTTCCTTGAAATTATAAGGAAATCTTTTTTATTATATTTTTTCTTCTTTTGGTAATAATAGATTAATGTGGATTGGAGGGATATAGTGAGAGTTAAAGTAGGAATTCCAAGAGGTATGTTTTATCATGATTATTACCTATTATGGAAAAGATTTTTTGATAATTTAGAAGTAGAGGTAGTCATGTCGCCTAAAACCAATAGGGACATATTGAATACGGGAGTCCAAGCTTGTGTAGATGAAGCCTGTTTACCAGTTAAAGTATTCCATGGCCATGTAGACTATTTAAAGGATAAGGTAGACTATATTTTCATACCCAAATTTATAAGCCTTTATAGGGGGGAATATTGCTGCCCTAAACACTTGGGCTTGCCAGATATGGTGAGACATAGCATAGATGGATTACCCCAAATAATAGATACAGAGGTTAACTTAAGGAAATCAAATAGAAGGTTAAAAAAAGCGGTATTAGAAACGGGTAGATACTTTACCAATAATCCTAGAAAAATCTTAAAGGCCTTCGATGAGGCCTATGATAAGTATAAACAATATGTAAGGTTGATGTGGCAAGGGGTTATACCCATTGATTTGGTAGGCTTTTATGATTCCCAACATCTAAAAACTAATGAAAACAAGAATAGTTATAAAAAAAGAATACTATTATTAGGTCATTCCTATAATGTCTATGATGAATATATTAACATGAATTTAGCCAACAAGCTAAAGAATAGGAATATTAAAGTTATTACGACGGAAATGATCGATGAAGAAATAGCCAGATACTATGCTTTAAAGCTGCCCAAGAGGATGTTTTGGACCCATGGGCAGAGGATTGTAGGAGGGGCTTTTTCCTTAATAGAAAAAAAAGCCATAGATGGGGTTATATACCTTTCAGCTTTTGGTTGTGGACTGGATTCGGTATTAATGGATTTAGTAGAGAGGAAGGCAAAGGAAAACCAGATTCCATATACCCTGTTGACCATAGACGAACATACGGGGGAGGCTGGATTAAATACTAGGATTGAGGCCTTTATAGACATGCTGGAGTGGAGGGATGGGGATGAAACTAACTTTCCCACACATGGGTAATGTATATATAGCAGGTAAGGCCTTCTTCGAAGAATTAGGTCAACAGGTAATTATTCCTCCCAGGTGTAGTAGTAAGACCTTAGAGATGGGAACTAAACATGCCCCAGAAACCATATGCTTACCCTTAAAGATAATGATTGGAAATTTTATAGAGAGTATAGAAAAGGGAGCAGACACCATACTACTAACTGGTAGCTGTGGCCCTTGTAGATTTGGATATTACTCAATCCTAGAGAAAAACGTACTCAATGATTTGGGCTATGATATAGATTTTGTTGTACTAGATCCCTTAAGGGAGGGGCTAAAACCATTAAGGGATAATGTATATAAGCTGTTTAAAGCCAAAAACTTTATGGATGTAATCATTGCAGGGAAAATAGGCTGGCAACTGATTAAAAAGGCTGATTATTTGATTCAGCTATCCAATATTAAAAGGGCATATGCTATAGATAGCTATGAGGTAGATTCTATTATCGATGACTATTACAGAAAAGTGGAAAAAACCTTTGGCCAAAAGGCCATGATGAATTTGATGGATGAAACCATGGAAAAGCTAAATAGGGTGAAGATTAAAAAAGACTACCAGCCCATTAAAATTGGCTTAATTGGAGAGATATATACGGTTATAGAACCCTTTGTAAATCTAGAGATAGAAAGAAAACTTGGACATATGGGAGTACTAGTGGAAAAATCCTTAACTCCCACCATCTGGGTGGAACACCATGTCAAAAGCTATCCCTTTGGCTCTAAAACTGAAAGACAAAAGTATAGACTTGCAAAACCCTATTTAAAAACCCTAGTTGGTGGTCATGGCAGGGAAACGGTGGGCTCTGCCTTATATTATAAAGATAGGGGTTTTGACGGTGTAATTCAACTTCTACCCTTAAACTGCATGCCGGAAATCGTTGCCAAGAGCATATTGAGTACAGTAAGCAGAGATTTTGACTTTCCAATCATGACTTTGATACTGGATGAAATGACGGGAGAAGCTGGATATCTAACGAGATTGGAGGCTTTTGTAGATTTACTTAGGAGGAAGAAGGAGGAAGTAAGATATGGCTAAATATTATATGGGAATAGATGTGGGAAGCGTAAGTACCAATATAGTTTTAATGGATGACAACAACAATATTCACTATAAAAAATATCTTAGGACTCAAGGAAAGCCCATTGAAGTATTAAAGAAAGGGATAGGTGAAATAGAAGACAAATTTGATAAGTTGGAGGTATTAGGAGTAGGAGTAACGGGTAGTGGCAGATACTTAGCCAATATTATAGTTGGGGCAGATATAGTAAAAAATGAAATTACAGCCCATGCAGTTGCTGGCTTAAACGTTATTCCTGATGTAAGAACCATAATAGAAATTGGAGGGCAGGACTCCAAGATAATACTCATTAGGGATAAGATTGTAACCGATTTTGCCATGAATACAGTATGTGCTGCAGGAACGGGCTCCTTTTTAGATAGGCAGGCTATAAGGCTGGGAGTAGATATTAGCGATTTTGGCAAACTTGCCCTACAATCTAAGAACTCGGTAAGGATTGCTGGAAGATGCGCTGTATTTGCTGAATCGGATATGATTCACAAACAACAGCTTGGACATAAGCAATCGGACATCGCTAAGGGCTTGTGTGAGGCCTTGGTAAGAAATTACTTAAATAACGTAGGAAAGGGAAAAGAGATATTGCCTCCTGTACTATTCCAGGGAGGGGTTGCAGCCAATATTGGAATAAGGCAAGCCTTTAAAGAAGCATTAGGAATGGAAGTTCACGTGCCAGAAAATTATGATGTTATGGGAGCTATTGGAGCAGCAATACTAGCAAAAGAAGAGGTTAAAAAGACTGGAAGAACCAATTTCAAGGGGACTTCCCTCCATAAGATGGACTACCAGGTCAATGGCTTTGAATGTAATGGCTGTTCCAATCTTTGTGAGGTAATAGAAATTAAAGAAGATGGGAAGTTATTGGCCAGATACGGAGATAAGTGTGGTAAGTGGTCCAATATCATTAACGATAGAGACTTTAAATTAGCATAATAAAGCAGGTGATTTAACACCTGCTTTTATTCATCTTCATAATCATTTTTATAATCGAATATATCTTCTACCTCTTCTTCAGCTTCTAAGGAGAGGCGAGGACGTGGTTTTGGTCGTGGATTTTTGTCTCTACTTTCTTCATCTATTTGTCTAGGGAATAGACTTGGGAAAGTAGTACAAACTGGTGAAACTTCTGGCGATAGCTGTGGGAAGCCTGTAGATAGTACACATAATTGGACTGGAACGATTATCTTCTTCTCGCAAGCTATACATATAGCTATTAGTAGGTCAGCCCTTACTTCTCCATCTTCAGGGTCTATGCTTATATCCCTAGATATACTATTGGTTGCTAACCTAGTTTCGCAAAGGATATTACAAAATTCTGCAAATCTTGGGAAGAAGGCCGATTCGAATACTGAAGGAATACATAATTCAAAGAAGTTGGTCAATTCTACTGGTGAAATTGGAACATTAGCAGTTAAAGTTACAGTTCTTTTTCTGCTGCTTGAAGTTTGGACTACTGCATCTATTTCAACAACTACATTACCCTTAATTCGAACTTTCTGAGTTCCAAAGACTGGGGTACCTTTACCCTCTTCATCACACTCGCTGGTGTCGGCATATATAATCTTTTCAGACATAAATCCATCTGGACCTACTACCTCTACTGGTTTACCTTTACCATCCCTTATAAACTGGCCTCCAGAAAGAATTGTCTCTGGATCTACTATTAGATTACGTGGATCGTGTATGTTTGCAGGATTGAAAAATCTTTTACACCTTATGTCTAATATCCTTACTATCCTTGCATTCCTTCCCAAATTTGGCGTAAACTTCACATTATTTACAGTACTTAAGGCTTGTAGGTTTACTAGGGTAGCATCATATACCTTCTGTGTAAAGATGGGCTCGGCTTTGACCTTTTTTAAGCTACCATCAAATTCACAGCCTGTATTTGCTTCACAACATCTATCGCTTATACCTAAACTGATAGAATTAGGCTTGAAATCCATGCTTATTTCCCCCTTTCAATAATTTGAGTCCCTTGTCTCACTCATATTATATTCCTTTACTCAAATTGTTGTTACAAATTATAACATGAATATTTTATTAAAATGGATAATAGTATTAAAAAAGAAGCATATCTAGGTGGTGATTAAATGGCTTATTTTAAGGATAAATTCTCATTAATAGTGGATTCTGATAGAAATATTGACCTATTTAGGCTATCCAAGGGCAATATAATCAGATACCATTTTGCTCGAATAGAGGAGAGGGTTGACGAAAAAACCATAGTAAAGGGAATTTTGGAAGAATTCGATGTCAGTATAGATGGAAATGATAGGATTTTTCTAGTGTACCAAGACAAATCTTTCCATCTTATTTTAACCCTCATAGATAAAGATGAGGGGATGGAAAGCTTTAAGTTGACAAAAGAGCCTATACCAGAAATTCATTACTTAAATCTATTTTTAATAGAAGATAATCCCCATATAGTCTACGCTATACCCATGCAGCCAGGAGGGAAAGAGTATAGAATCTACCACCATTTTTATCAGGATGAGTGGATAACCAATCTAGTAGACCATATAGAAGTTAAGGAATTTTTAAATCCTATTGGACTATTTAATGGTGATGAAAGAACTTTCATTGCTTATTATGACAAGGAAGAAGGGGAAGAAATCTATCTAAGAGAATTGGACTTAGAAGAGGGTAAATGGAAGGGAAAAATTAAATTAACGGATGATAATACCGATAAGTTATTTCTAGATATCCTCCTAATAGAATCCAAACTCCACTTAAGCTATTGCCAATATGAGGATGGGAATCTGCAAGTAAAATACAAAAGGTTTAATTATGAAAACGATTCAGTAGAAAAGGAGGTAGAAGAAACCCTATCCAATCCAGAAAACCCTCAGGACCCAGTGCTTTTATATTATGAAAGCAAGTTATGGCTGGGGTGGATTGAACATGATAATGTGCTTAGTAGATTTAGTGAAGATTTTGGTAAGAGCTGGAGTCCAATATATCTGTGGAATGAATCCAAAGGAAAATCCATCGTTAGATATAAATACCTTGAATTAGGAGCAAAAGATAAAATATTGAATTATTCTTTTGGGAAAATCGAGCCTGAAATAGAATTTATAGGATTTGGTCCCCTAGTAAATACTACAGAAGTACCATTAAAAAAAAAGGCCTATCCAATCTTTTAGACCAATCTCAAATTATGAAACCCTATGAGGAACTTAAGAAACATGTAGAAAATATTTCTTCAGCCATAGCAAGGATGGAAGAACGATTGGATGCCCTTGAAAGAAAAGATAAAAGTGAGGATGTTGAAGGCATAATAGAAACAGTCCGTCATATAGAGGACTTTTTAAACTATCGGACTAGGGGTTTTTATGAAAGGAGTAAACCTAGATAGATGTTAGCGAGTAACATCTATCTTTTAATTTTCAAATAGCTCCCTAATGGTTTGAAAATCCTTGGTGATGCTTAAGGCTAACATCAGCTTGATTCTAGCTTTTTGACCAGGCAGGTTGTTTCCAAATATAACACCTAAGCTACGCAAATGTTTTCCTCCACCTTCATAACCATATGTATCTAAAACCCTTCCGGTAGGACATCTAGAAACTACTACTATGGGTATTCCCCTATATATAGCTTTTTTTACCCCTTCTACCATAGCAGGTGGAATGTTTCCCCTACCTAAAGCTTCTATTACAATGCCTTTATAGTCATTATCTATATAGAAATCCAATATATCCGATTCCATTCCAGGACAACACTTTATTAGACCTACCTTGGTCTCAATACTTTCAGTTTCAATATGTTTTCTAGAAATAATATCCCTATAAAAGATAACTTCATCATTATCTACAATTCCTAAAGGGCCAAATTCAGGGGATTTAAAGGTATCCAATGTTAGAGTATTAGTCTTTGTAACCTCACTAGCAGCGTTTACCTCGTTGTTCATCACCACTAAAACCCCTTTGTTCCTAGCGTTTTTGGAGATAGCAGTACAAATGGCTGCAGCTAAATTACTGGAACCATCATAGCCCAGTTCAGAGCTGTTTCTCATGGCCCCCACTACCACTATGGGTTTTTCCGATTTAATAGTTAAATCCAACAAAAAGGCTGTTTCCTCTAATGTATCCGTTCCGTGGCTGACTACAACGCCGGTAATATCATCTCTTTTTAGGGTTTCCTTAACCAATTTAGCTAATTCCATCATCATTTCAGGGGTAATATGAGGACTGGGCAGATTAGCAAAATTGATTATCTCTATTTCTGCAAACTTTTCTATATTGGTAACCATGGCTACAATTTCTTCGGAAGATAGAGCTGGTATTGCAGCATGAATTCTGGGATCTATCTTCATGGAGATGGTTCCACCTGTGAATATGATTGCCACTTTATTTTCATGAGCCATAACAATTCCTCCTTAATATTGATAATTATATTTTATCATAGATTGAGAAAAAGGATGATAAAAACAAAAAAAGAAAATCCCCTCTTAAAAAAGAGGGGATTTTCCCATCCGTAAAGGATGTAAAAAAACCGTTCAAAAGGGGTATTGGGAATAGAGATCTTATTTGAGGTTACCAGGGGGATAACCACTTTTAAATTATAACAAATAGCGACAAAAGATGCAATACTTTTTTGTAAAAAAATAAAAAAATTTTTCGATTGTTGGAATAAGCTTAGCAAATCCATATATATTCAACAAAGTCTTCAAAATGAGAATCAAATACTATATAATTATAATGGAGTTTTCAAAAATAATAAACACCCAAAGATTTGAAGGGGGAGATTAGGATGAAGGAAAAAATTAGGCTAGCGGAAAAGAGCTTAAAGGATAATGGATTTATAGTAAGGGTTTTTGATAATAAGGAGGAAGCCAAAAAAGCCTTATTAGATTCTATTTCCACAGATGAGTCTGTAGCCTTTGGCGGTTCTATGACCCTACATGAGATGGACTTATATGACGATTTTAAGAAGAGAGGATATAAAGTTTTTTGGCACTGGAAAGCTGAAGACAAGAGGAAGGAGCTGGAAAGTGCCTACAACGCAGATATATACTTAACCAGCACCAATGCTTTGACTTTAGATGGAAAATTGGTCAATATGGACGGAACAGCCAATAGGGTTTCTTCTATGTTTTATGGTCATGAAAGGGTATATATTATAGCAGGAAGGAACAAAATATGTAAAGATTATGAGGATGCTAGAGAAAGAATAAAAAATGTAGCTGCTCCTAAAAATGCTAAAAGGTTAAATATAAATACCCCTTGTAGATTTACAGGCAAGTGCAACGATTGCGATTCACCAGACAGAATTTGTAGCGTAGAAGTTATACTCCATAGAAATCCTACTGGAGCTAATATAAATGTATACATAATAGATGAGGACTTAGGATACTAAATTGATGAGGTGATATTTTGAACATTTATTTAGATAATTGCTCCACCACCAAACCAAGGGATGAAGTGATAGAGGAAATGATCCACTTTTTAAGGGATGAATATGCTAATCCTTCATCCCTTCATAGGTTGGGGTTTCAGGTCGAAAAAAAACTAGAAAAGGTCAGGGAAGGCATAGCAGATTTTTTAAGGGTAGATAAAGATGAGATATTTTTTACCTCTGGTGGTACTGAAAGCAACAATATGGCTATTCAAAGTATAATCAATAAATACAATAAGTTTGGAAAACACATAATTACTACAAAGATAGAGCATTCGTCGGTCTTAAGGGTAATAAAGCACTATGAAGAAAAGGGCTATGATATTACTTATTTAGAGGTGGACAGCAAAGGCTTTATCTCCTTAGACCAATTAGAAGACAGTATAAGGGATGATACCATACTTCTAGCAATAATGATGGTAAACAACGAGATTGGCACAATCCAGCCTATCTGGGAGGTTAAAAAGATAGTCAACAAAAAGCAATCCAAGGCACTCTTACACGTGGATGGAGTTCAAGCCCTAGGAAAGGTGCCCATTAAATTAAAGGATTGGGGAATAGATACCTTTAGTTTCAGCGGGCATAAGATTTATGGACCAAAGGGTGTTGGGGGCTTATATGTAAGGAATGATTTAAATTTAACCCCCATCATATTTGGAGGCAATCAAGAGAGGGGATTCCGTTCGGGAACGGAAAACATTCCGGGTATAATGGGATTAGGAAAGGCCATAGAGATAATTGGAAATAATTTTGAAAAGGAAAGGGCCCATGCAGAAAATATTAAAAGCTATTTTGCCAAGCGTCTAACAGAGGAGATAGATAATATCCATATCAATACCCCCTTAGACCATAGTTCTTCTCCTTATGTATTAAATGTATCCTTTGAATATGTAAGAGGAGAAGTGCTACTTCATTATCTTGAAGATAAGGGCATATATGTATCTACTAGTTCTGCTTGTTCTTCCAAGGGGACGGAAAAAAGCCATGTCTTAAAGGCTTTAGGCCTATCCGATAGGGCCATTGAGGGTGCTATTAGATTTTGCTTTTCCTATGAAAACACCATAGAAGAGATAGACTATACCATTAATATGCTGAAAGAGTCCGTAGAAGAAATTAGACAAATAACTATGAGGTGATTAAAATGGACAGAGTTCTTAGTATAAGTTTTGGGGAAATAGCCTTAAAGGGAAAGAATAGAAAGTATTTTGTAGACAAACTCATATCTAGGATTAAGGATGCAATAAAAGATTTTTCCTATGAAAGAATCTACCGAGAGCAAGGAAAGGTCTATGTTGAAACTTCAGAAAAAGATTTCAGGCCTATTATAGATCGACTAAGGAAGGTATTTGGAATCGTATACATCAGCCCCTGTATAAGGGTAGAGAAGGATATGGAAGCAATAGAAAAGGCTGTAATTAAGATAATG
>JAAYEU010000059.1 GCA_012728595.1 Tissierellia bacterium | reverse complement strand
GATGTAATGGATACTCTAGCTTTAGTGTTGGTTATTATAGGTGCCCTTAATTGGGGACTAATTGGATTGTTTCAGTTTGACTTGGTAGCAGCCATCTTCGGAGGTGTTGACTCAGGCTTAAGCAGATTGATCTACGGCTTGGTAGGGTTAGCAGGCTTATATTCATTAAAATTTTTATTTATGGATAGAGAAAAAACACAGTAGACTTCCTACTGTGTTTAAAATATGCCAAAAACTAATAGAATTAAAAAGATAAGTAATATTTCTTCATCGAATATTTTATGAAATCCTCCTTTAAATCCTCCACCAAATATTAAAAGTAATATAAAGATTAATATTAAACTCTCTCCACCACCTTTAGATAAGGTGTCCATTAATTGACCCAATGATTAAACCTCCCCAAATACATACTTTATTATATATTATTCATTTTTACTCTTTTGGTTCCTATTTAATTCTTCCCTTAATTCCATAATAGATTTAGTAGTAATATTATCCTTATCAATGGATAATAATTCTATTGCTTTCTCCAAATCCTTTTCATCATTAACTTCAATCTCCATATAAGGATAAGGGTAGGTTTTTTCATCCCATTGGTCCAAGTCAAACCTGATAGATTCATAAAGGTAGGATTTCCTTTTTTTATATCCTTTTTGTACTATTCTATATCCTAATTCCTCTAAAATGGACAGCATAGATATGCTATCTTCTATTTGGCTAGTATGCTCAATATTTTTTCTACTTCCATCTACACTGATATTCTTCTTTAATGTCAGATAAATATTGATTTCCTTGGTAAGCAGGTTCTCAGTTTCTCTAACCCTTAGATAGCTATTGAGTTTTCTTTCTATGAACTTATCCTCAGAGTCCAATATAAAATTCTTTTGATATTCATGGGCTATTAGTTTAGCTCCTAAATTTTTTAATCTATTCTCCATCATATCTAGGTCGATATTTAATACCTTTACTTCTATTTCCTTCTCCATAGGGTGCCTCCTGATTTAAAGCCCATAACTATCCTTCATAGGCTTCTTCATCTATTATTACGGTTACATCTGGATGTAATAAGAGCATACTAGCTGGCAATTGTGTGGTTAACTTATCCTGCTTTAATAATTCCCTAATTGCCTTGGCCTTTTTCTTGCCATTAGCTAATAAAATAATCTTTTTTGCCTTCATAATGCTACCAATTCCCATGGTTATAGCAGTTTTAGGTACCTGGTCTAAGGAATCGAAAAATCTTGAATTGGCTTGAATGGTCGATTCAGTTAATTTCACTATGCTGGTATTTAAATTTAAGTATTCATCGGGTTCATTAAAAGCAATATGACCATTTTCTCCTATGCCTAGTATTTGTAAATCGATTCCGCCCTTGTCTTCAATCAGTTTATCGTATTCCTTGCAATATTCTTCTGGATTCTCAGCTGTACCATCGGGAATAAAGGTGTTATTAGGGTCTATGTTGATATGGTCAAAGAATATGTTTTTCATGAAATAATGGTAACTATTAGGATGATCTTTATCAATTCCTACATATTCATCTAGGTTAAAAGTTGTCACCTGGGAAAAATCTAATCCTTCTTCCTTATGCATCCTTATTAATTCTTTATACATTCCTTCTGGAGTACTTCCAGTAGCCAAACCTAAAATTAGATTAGGTTTTTTCTCGATTTCATCCTTAACTATATTAGCTGCAACTTTACTAAGCCTTTCATAATCCTTTTCAATTATAACTTTCATTATATTACCTCCCATTTAATAATTTTTTTGGTTTAAAATCTATAAAATCGCTGGAAACACAGTAAAATTGTATCCCTAATAATTTATCCTCCACTACAAACCTATGGCCTTCTGCATGTAAGTGCCCATAAATACACATATCTACTCCGTATTTTGCCATAACTTCCACAAATTTATTAGGCGTTAAATCCATATTAAAAGGAGGATAATGGAGCATTACTATCTTATAATCTACCTTTCCCTTAATACTAGATAAGGATAATTCTAATCTATTTAATTCCCTATTGAACACTTTTTTATCATGCTCATCAAATCCTTCATAATCTTCTGCAATCCATCCTCTAGTTCCGCCAATGCCTATATTATTATATATGAAGCTGTTGTTTTGAACAAAAGTTATGGTCTTTAAATCTAACTCTCTTAACTTCTTTGGTCCTGTCCACCAATAATCATGATTCCCTTTAGTTATTATTTTATAACCCGGTAATTCATCGATAGCTTTTAAGTCATGGTAGGCTTCTTCCAATTTTAAGGCCCATGATATATCTCCTGGCAATAGGACCAAATCATCTTCTTTTACCACCTGCTTCCAATTATCAAAAATCTTTTCATCGTGGTTCAACCAATTCTCTCCAAATACACCCATGGGTTTTTCCTTGGTATGGTCTAAGTGTAAATCTCCTATTCCATATATCAAACACATCACCTCGTATGAAGTTAATGCAATCCTTAAGTATAAAGGGGTAAAATTAAAGGCTTTTCTCCTTAAACTAATACATTAACCTAAACTTATAAGATTGTATTTTATCCCCAATCTATCCAATATTTGTTTTTCCCTTTGATGGCAGGTAAATAGGATTATCTGCTTCTCTTTACTCATATCCCCTAAAAAACTTAATATATTTGTTAGACGTCCTTCATCATATTGTATAAAACAATCATCCAATATTAAGGGTAGCTTTTTACCCTTCATGGAACTTATTATACTAAACCTTAGAGCAAAGTATAGTTGGTCTATAGTCCCTCCACTTAAACTGTCAATAGGAATTATTTCTCCAGTATTGGGATTTTCTATCGAGATATTTAAATCGTCTCTAATCTTAACCAGCTCATATTTTCCATTGGAAATGAAATTCATCATTTTCCCAACCTGTCTATTAATTTCAGGTGCAAATTGATTATGTATTTCCCGAGAAATACCCTCTATAGTTGACTTTGCAATTTCTATCGACCTAATCCTATTCCTATAGTAATCTATTTCCTCTTCTACCCTATTAATTTTTTCCTCTATTTCTATTAATTTCTTTATATCATCATTAAGGTTGTCAACCCTTTCTTCCAGCCTTGCCAAAGTATTTCTTAACTTAAGAAGGATTTCTTCCCTTAATTTGATATCATCCTCTATCTTTGAAATATCAAGATTATTTACATTTTCAAAAGAGGATTCATCATATGGTGACAATCTACGTTCTAATTCTTCAAGACTAGTATCCCCTAAAATTTTTTCAATCGTTTCAGCCTTAGCCCTTCTATCTAGAAGAAGGCCTTCATATTTTTTATTTTTATCAAATCCTTCTTTAAACTCTTCTAAGGCGGTGAAATTATTTTTATACAGTATTTCCTTTAAGTTTTTCCATTTATATTCCCTTTCCACTTTCTTTTCTTCCAAAAGAGCCTTAGCATCTTTTAGCTCGAGTTTCAAGTTTTTTCTATCCTCTATTCTTTGGCTTTGATTGATTTGGATTAAACGGATTTCTTCATATAATCTATTTAAATCTAGTTTAGAAGAGCAAGCATATTTTATGATTATCTTATTTTGTTCCTTTTCTATTTCATCTAATCTTTCTTGCCTCTTTCTTTCTTCATTCTTAATGGTTTTTATGCCCATTCTTAATTCTTCTAGCTCTTTTGTAGCTTGATTTGTCCTTCCTCTTATAGCCATATAAAAGCCAAGAAAAGGAAATGCTAAGAAGGCAATTAATGGATTCACCAAAATCAATGCTAGTGAGGTAAGGGCCAATAAAAGGAACATATATCCTCTTATTTTTAAATCCTTTGTTCTTCTTTCCAAATCCTTAAATTCTGTTGTTAGAAATTCTAATCTATGTTTTTGGCTATTGAGTATTAAATTGCTCTTCTCCTCTTCTATCTCTTCATAGTAGTTAACATCCTTTATAAATTCATCTACTTTTATTCCTTTTATAATCTCTTCATCATCATTTTGAATGTCCTTTTCCAACTTTGACTCCAAAGCTTGTATTTTAGATTTAAGACTCTTAATCTCTCCATCTAGATTTTCGATATCATTCTCAAGTTTAAGCCCTATGGTATAGTCTTTAAAGTCTAAAAGAGAATAAGGCTCTAAACGTTCTAATTCCTCATCTAAATCTTGTATTTCTTCTTTTAATTTTAAAACCTCTTCATATATCCTTTTTTCTTTTAATAGTTGAGCTTTTAAAAGCCTACTTTCTAAACTTTTAATCTCCCTTTCTTCTGATTCTATCTTTTCCCTTATGATATTGATTTCAGCAACAGTATTATTATACTCCTTTTGCTTTTCCAAAGCTAGCTTCCTTTTTTCTTTCAGCTTTTCTAATTGCATCAGAGCTTTGCCATAGGGTTTTGTATAAGCTTTTTCTGTACCAATGCTATTTAGCTCCTTGTCCAAATAAGAAATAGCTTCCTTTACTGATATCTCATCATCTAAGCTTGTACTAATATTTAACAACCTATCCTTTACTTCCTTAGATAGATTTGACTCTATTCTGTTTCCCAATTGCTTAATGGAGATGGTGTTTTTATATACTATGGAATTAAAATCGAAGAAATATAGACCCGGAAGATGGACCTTAATTTTTTCTCCCCTGTCTATCAAGGCTGTTATATCCTTTCCTGTCAATTCATCATAAATTTTGACTTCCCCTTTATCAAAATCTCTTTCTATCCTATATTCCTTACCATCTTTGATGAGTTTTAAAATACCTACATATCCATTTCCATTCCAGGGCCTGTATTTTTCATGCTCTTTAGTATAATATCTTCTAGTAACATAAGGCCTTAGAAAACCATAGAACATGCCATATATAAAATTATGGATAGTAGTCTTCCCAGATTCATTTTCCCCATAAAAGATGTTTAAGCCCTCTTCTAAATTGAATATCTTATTTTCAAACTTACCAAAGGAGATTAAATTCAATTCTTTTAAGATCATAAGTCCACCTTGCCTTTCAAAAGAGCTTCTAGCCCTAAGTATAAAGCATCTCTATTTATTCTATCCTTTAAATCCTTCTTTTTCATCTCCCTTATAAAATATCCAATTAAATTGTCCTTATTATCTTCCTCTAATTCATCTAAATCGTAATCGATTACGGTCTTATCTACTAACTCTAAATAATAGAAATATCCTTCTAAATCCTTTAGCATATCCTCTATATTGATATCCACGTATCTATTGACTATCCCTTCTAATGTTATCCTATAGAAATTATTCTTAAGTTCCTCTTTTTGATCGCATTCTTTAATCCTATCTAAAATATCTATATATCCCATTGAATTGTCTACCTTCACAGTTTTCTTTAAAAACTTTCTCCTGCTAAAGGGTAAAAATTTTATATCAGTTTCTCTATTTTCAATTCTCCCCAGAATTATTCCATGTTCTCCTAACTCTCCAAAATCTAAGGGTTCTGGGCTGCCGCAATATGCCATTTTAGGTGATATGATTTGAGGTTTATGTATATGACCTAAAGCTACATAATCAAAACCTAATCTATCTATATAATCCCTGTCTAGGGGTAAATATGGACTTTCCTGGTTGAAAATATCTCCATGGATGACTAGTATGTTGATTCTATCATCATCAAGGCCTTGAAATCCTTTAAAAATATCATTATTATTTTCACTTTTGTCCCAGCTATAGCCATAGATAGATGTGTTCTTTTCAGGAAAATCCTTTCTATCTAAACTAGTTGAACTAAATATGGTTATATTCTCCGGCCATTCTACTATCTTATATAGAGATTTTATATTTAATGTATCATGGTTTCCCGCTGTTATTATAACCTGAGTTTTTCCTGCCTTTTTCAAAATATCCCTAACCCTCTTCATATCCTTTAGGGTAAAGTATTTTTCTTCGAATAAATCGCCTGCTATAAACAGGAAATCCACCTCTTCTACTGCTGCTTTTTCTACTATATCGCTAAAGGTATGCCATAGTTCTAATCGCCTTTCATTAGCCTTGTCAACATCAAAACTTACATTATTAAATTGAAGGCCTAGGTGTAAGTCCCCCGTATGAATGAATCTTATCATCTATTTCCCTCCAACTTGATTCCTCCCAAAATTATACCATAGATTGAAGCTTTTTAAAAATAAGAAACCCTAATAGGCTACTAAGCTATTGCCTATCAGGGCTATGTTTTATGTTAGGTCAACCTTAATGATAACGGTCTCTCCTCTTGAGGCTTTATCGCTTTTACTCTTCTCTATATTTTTTACCTTATCCATATTGGTTATTATGATTGGAGTTATAGGTGACTTGCCTTTTTCCTTAATTAAATCTACATCAAATTCCATCAATAGATCGCCTTTTTTAATCTTCTCGTCCTTTTCAACTATCCGTTTAAATCCTTCACCATTTAACTCAACTGTATCTATACCTATATGAATAAGGATTTCCAGACCTTCATTGGTTACTAGTCCTATTGCATGATTGGTGGGAAATATGGTAACCACCCTTCCATCTATAGGAGAGACTACCTTTCCTTCCTCAGGTTCTATCGCTAATCCATCCCCTAACATTTTTTCTGAAAAAACCTGATCAGGTACCTCTTCAATAGAGAGAACTTTTCCTGTTAGCGGTGAAACAATTTCTAAGGATTTATTTCTCCTAAAAAATCTTAGCATGAATATTCTCCTTTCTATAATTGCTATTATATACTATTGCCATATTAGTTTTTCCATATTAAGCTAATAACTTGTACTTGATAAATATTATTATACACTCTTTTGTTTTAAAATGGTAGTATCTCCAATATATTTTTATTTGTTAATATTAATTGTCACAATATAATAGGTTTTTCCCGCTTTCTTTATGGAATAGTCGAATTCTATCGGTTTCAAATTTAATATCCACTCTATCACTAGCTTTTATATCAAAACGAGTTCTGCTTTTAACAACTAAGGGTTCATCATTTAAGCTAGTGTGAATAAGCATTTCATGCCCCATAAGCTCACACATTTCCACATCTATTTTAAAGCTTTCATCTGACTCTTCCGTTAGTTCAATATGTTCAGGTCTTATTCCAAACCTTATGGATTGGGGTTTAATATCCTTATCAATTAACTCTTTATTAACCTTTTCTTCAATACCAATTTTCTTTCCATTGAAGAGTAAGAAATACCTGTTATCCTCTTTACCCAGCTCTCCATCGAATATATTCATCTTTGGAGTTCCAATAAAGGTAGCTACAAATTCGTTTGATGGATTTTCATATACCTCTTGAGGGTTACCCACCTGCTGAACTATTCCATCGTTCATAATTACTATCCTATCCCCTAGGGTCATAGCTTCAGTTTGGTCGTGTGTTACATATATGAAGGTGGTCTGTAGCCTTTTATGGAGCTTAAGGATTTCTGCCCTCATTTCATTTCTCAACTTAGCATCCAAGTTGGATAGGGGCTCATCCATGAGGAAAACCTCGGGATTCCTTACTATAGCCCTTCCTATTGCTACCCTCTGCCTTTGACCTCCTGATAAGGCCCGCGGCTTTCTTTTTAATAATTCTTCCAAACCTAAAATCTTGGCAGCATTTCTAACCCTTTTGTCTATTTCCTTTTTATCTATTTTCCTTACCTTAAGCCCAAAAGCCATATTATCATACACAGTCATATGAGGATATAGAGCGTAATTCTGGAATACCATGGCTATATCCCTATCCTTTGGTGCTACATTGTTTACCAGGCGATCACCAATGTAAAGCTCTCCTGAAGTTATCTCTTCTAATCCAGCAACCATCCTTAAAAGGGTGGTTTTCCCACAACCAGAAGGCCCTACTAAAACTATAAATTCCTTATCCTTTATCTCAAGATTAAAGTCTTTCACAGCAACAACATCTTTGTCATAAACTTTGCGCACATTTTTAAATGTAATAGATGCCACACCATTACCTCCTTAAATTATAGATATTACACACTGCCTTAGTTACAGATATATCCTTCTTTAACAATTTAAAATCCTCTATATGTTTAGAAACAGTCCTCACATAGGATGAAACAACATCCTCACTATTGTAGAACACTCCACCTTTTAATGCAATTGTTATAGTTCCATCAAAATTGAATCTGTTATAGGCAGTAATAGTTAAATTAGCTAGATATTTTCCTGCTCCTTCTAATAGTTTAATGGCTTCCTTATCTCTACTACGAGCTAATCTGGTTATTACTGGAAACAAACTTGCTATGTCCTTTTTTTCATTTCCATATATAAAAGACTTAATATCTGGGTAGCCTAATTTTTTTATTTCGTCCATTAATCCCCTACTTAAATTATCTAGAGGAATATCATTATCTATCTGGTAGGTTATTCTTTTAAATCCTTCGATTACTGTATGGTAACCACTTCCTTCATCTCCTAATAAATGTCCCCAGCCTCCAACTACTTGTCCCAAATTATCCTTCTGGACAAAACAGGAGGAACCCGTTCCCGCAATGATGAGAATTCCATCATCCTCACCAAAGTATGCCTTTGCAGCCATAGCTACATCATTTAATATTACATTTTTTACACCATATCTATTATAAAAATATTCTCCTATTAACTCCTTGGTATTACCCTTATCTACTCCTGCAATACCAGCAGCTATAAAAATGCATTTATTTGGGCTTAATTCCTCCTGGCATTTATCTATTAAGGCTGTAAGGTTTTTTATAGTAATCTCATAGTTTACCGAAGGATTCCCATATCCCCCTAGGCTTTTATATATGGGGTTAAAGTCTAAATCATATGCTACAAGTTCTGATTTTGTAGCACCAGCATCTATACCAATTAAATACTCCATAGCATTTACTCCTTTATCTTATGGCTGAAAAAGCCACATTATTTATATTTCTCCTAATTCCAATTAATTTTATATTTTCACGTGAAGGATGAACCCTGTTGGTAAGCAGAATGAATCCCTTCTTAGCCTTTAGGTCTACTAGCATTGAAGTCCCAGTAAATCCTGTATGATAGATGCTATGCTCACTTGCTAAATCACAGAATCTATTATTTTCACCCATGACTATCCAGCCTAATCCTCTTTCAGCCCCCATATTATCAGTATAACACCTTGTCATGATATCTATGGTCTGACTGTTTAAAATGATTTTTCCATTATATTCACCCTTATTTAAAAGCATCCTTACGAAGTTTGTAAGGTCTTTAGCGGTTGAAAAAAGACCTGCATGGCCTGAAACTCCTCCAAGCAGATAACATTTTTCATCATGAACTAATCCCTTTATGAGTTTTTTCCTCATAGCGCAAATTTCTGTTGCGGCACATCTTTCTTTATAATCATCTTTTGGATTAAAAAATGTTTCTTCCATATCCAATGGCTTGAATAGGTTCTCTGTAACGAATTCTTCAAAAGAACCGGTAACCCTATCTATAATAAAACCAAGTAATATATATCCAATGTCCGAGTACAATACCCTTTTATTGAATCTATCCGGATCAATTTTTGAATCATATACAGCTTTTATCAATTGAGCCTTATCCATACCGCTACAATCGATATCAGCGTCATGTCCCGATGTATGAGTTAGAAGATGCCTTATAGTTATAGCTGGATTTTCATAATCGGGAAGAAGCTCAGTCACATAAGTATCCAATGTGAAATGGCCTCTCTCAATTAACATCATTATTGCTGTAGTTGTAGCTACTACCTTTGTAAGAGAAGCTAAATCATATATGGTATTTTCATCTGCAAGTATTTCTTCAGGGACCAATTGGGCTTTACCCAAATAATTGATATAACAGGACTCCGAATCGATTAAACTAAATACGGCCCCTGGAAATACTCCTTCCTTATGCAATTTGTTTAGATAATCTTCTAAGATTGATATTCTTTGCTCTATAAACATAATCCCATCTCCTATTATTCTTTAAGTCCACCCATAAGAAAGCCTTTGCTAATCTTATCTTGGAATATTATATATAGCAATATTGTTGGAAGGGTAGCCAATATAACTGCAGCAAATAGAACTGTCCAGGTTGCGTTATATTGTTGTTGGACTTGTAAACTCCTTAGCCCTACTGCTACAGTCTGTACTTTTGGATTAGTCAACAAGATTGATGGAAGGAAATAATCGTTCCAAATACGTATGGCACTCGTAATTCCAACAGCAATAGAAGCTTCCCTGGCCATTGGTAACATTATATTCCAAAAGACCCTAAAATGGCCTGCTCCATCTATAAAAGCTGCCTCAGCATAACTCCAGGATATTTTCTTGAAGAAGGAGTAATAGATAACCATATTGGTACCCATACCAGTAGCATACATTACTATTAAACCATATATGTTGAAAAGACCAGTGTTCTTTAAAAATACATATAGGGGCGCAAGGGTGCCAGTTGTAGGTATTAAAAAGCCAGCAATTGCACAACTATAAATAAAGGCGTTGCCTTTAAATTTATATTTAGCTAACACAAAAGCCGTCATTGCTGAAAATATCATTTGTAAAGCTGTCCCAACTAGGGTTACGATTATACTCCACTTAAAATAGGATAACATATTAGTTTCCTTTAAAGCCCTTATATAATTTGTAAGACTAAAACTTTCAGGTAAACTCCAGGTACTTGAATAAAACTCAGGCACTGATTTAAAGGAGTTTATAAATACCCATATATAAGGGAATATAAGTGATACTGCATATATAAACAGTAGTACTTCTGCAATTATAAGAACGGGTTTGCTAAATTTCCTGCCCACATTCATACCTCCTCCATCTTAACTCCATTTAGCTTCCATCTTATCAAGAAATTTCTTAATCAAATATACAGCAATGAATCCTAATATGGCCATTACAACACCTGCTGCAGAAGCAAGACCATAATCCCCTCCACCCAATACCTCATCTACTACCTTTAAAGCTATAGTGGAAGTTCCATACTGTCCATTTGTTAAAAGCTGGGGTTGTAAGAACACCCTAAAGGCAGCAGTTGCACCTAATATGGTTACCGTTGCAAATGTAGGCCATATACTTGGCACAATTATATGAATAAATTCTTGCCAGTTTGAAACTCCATCTAATTCTGCAGACTCCAATATCTCCTTAGGAATTTTTGCTATAGCCCCACTTAAAATTAGATTGTTAAATCCTATTCCAGCCCATACACAGTAAATGAATACATTGATTAAGGCAGTATCTGGATCTCCCAACCACACGCGGGTTAGATGGTCCAAGCCTAACATCCGTAATAAATCGTTTACGATTCCTTGGTTAGGAGCCCATATAAAGGACCATACCATGGTTAATATTACGATAGAGATTATATTAGGAATAAACAATACTGCATTGTAAAATCTATGTAGGGGAATCTTTTTTGATAATACATAGGAAACGACTAAAGAAATTGGCCCAATAACTAATACATTAAGGCCTAACCATAAAAAAGTATTTCTAAAAGCTGTACCATAAGAATCGCTGTTATTAATTATCTTCTGGAACAATATCTTATAATTAGTAAGTCCCGAAAACCTCATTTCACCTGTAAATCTATTGAGGCGTTGAAAGGAGTAAGCAAGGGTTTCTAAATTCATATAAAATGTAAATATTAGCCAGTTTAAAATAGGCCATGCAAGCATTAAAAATATGAAGATATTTCGTGTCCTATCCTTCCGCTTTGAATCTAATTTTACTGCATTCGAACCGTTAAATTTGTCCTTATCTTTGGCCTTTGCTAATTTTTTCAATCTTTTCACCTCACAAGAAGCTATTGTATTTATTAGGAATGCTTTATAAACCAATGTTTATAAAGCATTCCCCTTTGATAATTTATGTTGTTATAAGCCTAAATCTTCCTTGGTTTGTTCATAATGCATTTGTGCCTCATTATAAAACTCCTCTGCCGCCTTTTCTGGAGTCATTTCCCCTGTAGCTATTTGAGTTAAATAATCATTTCCTAGAGTTTTAAACATTAGCGGGTTACTACTTGCATCGGTGAATTGATAGTAGTCAGAGTTTCCTATAACATCTTGACAGCTCTTTGTAAACTCTGTAACATCTACGTCATCAAGGTCATAGTGGAAAGGTCTTAAGCCTCCTGCCAATTTTGCAAACATTTTACAGGATTCTGGGCTTAAACTAAATAGTAAGAATTCCTTAGCAACTTCTGGATGTTTAGTCTTTCCATATATGGCCATGTAGTCTGGCATATTAAGGAATGTAACAGGCTTATCTATGCTACCTGCTTGTGGCACAGGAGCCATTGCAATTTTATATCCTTTTGGCCAGGCTTCAGACATCTCTTGCTCTAGCCAGTAACCATTTAGTATCATGGCCACTTTATTATTGATAAACTCCATTTGCACTTGGGTATGATCCATGGCTGTGGTTCCTTCCATTATCCATCCATTGTCAAATAGAGATCTGAATTTTGAAAAAGCTTGTAGGATTGCAGGATCATTATAAATTTCTGGGCTAGTTGGGTTCTTAAATTCTCCAAAGAATTTTTCCTCTCCCATTTCTTGTAATTGCCAAGTTCTTATAAATGGTCTTACATAGTTAGGATATTGACCCGGATATGTTAAAGGTGCGATTCCTGCAGCCTTTATTTCTTCGCACAACTCTTCAAACTCTTCCCATGTTTCAGGGTACTCCCAACCATGCTCTTCAAACATATTAACGTTATAAACTACGCTCATTGGTCCTGCAGACCATGGAACTGCATATTTTTTAACTCCTCCATGCTCTTCCCCTAAATCGAAGAAGAATTTATCCTTTGCTACATCTGTTATGTATTCGTTTAGAGTCATATCGGTTCCTGGAACTATTTCTTCATAAAGGCTGGTTAGATCTAATACAAGTCCTTGTGGTCCCCATTCTTCCCATCCACTACCATTCGTCATGAATACATCAGGAGCATCTGCACCACTTTCAATCATAGGAGTAATGGTTTCTATTAGGTTGGCATCCCCTACAAGTTCAATGGTAACGTTTGGGTGTTTTGCTTCAAACTCTTCCTTTAGCCACTCTTGCCATGCTCTGCCAAATCCTGCTTCAAAGAAGGTAACCCTTAATGTTATCTCTTCGTCTTCTGGTACTCCAGGGCTTACTTCCTCTGAACCACCCTTATCAGCCGATTGGCCAGAACAACCAACCAATAACAATGATAAGGCTAAGATTAATGATAAAATTTTGTATGCTCTTTTCATCTTTCTTCCTCCTCCTTTTATTAAAATGCCATGAATTCATTGGCATTTTTATCACTTTGTATTGCTTCCAAGCTTTAGTCTACTACCTTGTAAATGAATCCATCATGTTCTTCTAGAAGTTTAAGTGCTTCTTCATAACTACAATCTTTCTTTATCATAACTATTGCAACTTTAGGCTTGTTTTGCGACATTTCTAAATATTTTTCTGCTTCTTTTTTTTCAACCCCTGTAGCTTCCATTATAATTCTTTTAGCCCTATCTATTAGTTTAGAATTGGTAGGATTTACATCTACCATTAAATTGCTATATACCTTCCCCATTCCTATCATTGAGGCTGTAGAAAGCATATTTAATACCATTTTTTGAGCTGTTCCTGCCTTTAATCTGGTAGACCCAGCAATTACTTCTGGTCCAACTATTGGTGTAATTGCTATATCGGCTATTTCAGATATTTTACTGCCTTCATTACAGGTTACTCCAACAGTTGTAGCCCCTATAGAATTGGCATACTCTATTGCTCCTATTACATAGGGAGTATTCCCATTAGCTGTTAACCCTACCACCACATCATTCTCGGTCAAATTAATATTTTTAAGATCTTCCTTTCCAGCTTCTTTCTTGTCTTCTGCTCCTTCAATTGCAACGGTCATAGCATCTAAACCACCTGCAATTAGACCAATAACCTGATCTTCATCTGTGCTAAAGGTAGGTGGACATTCTGAAGCATCCAGTATACCTAGCCTGCCACTAGTTCCAGCTCCAATATAAATCATCCTACCATCCCTTTTAAAAGATTCGATTATCTTCTTGACAGCTTTCTCTATATTTGGTATCTCCTTTTCTACAGCGTAAGCAACGAGTTTATCTTCATTGTTCATAATTTCTAAAATTTCTGAAATTGGCTTTCTGTCGATTTCCTTAGAATTAATATTGGACTTTTCCGTTATTAGATTCATTTGCTCCTCCTATTCATATTTTTTATCTTCTAATGCTTTCCTGGTAATTTTTAAATGCTCTATGACTTCATCATAACGTTTACATGCAACTCCTATAAAAAGACTATCAATAACTAATAGCTGGGCAATTCTTGAAGCCATAGCACCGCTTCGGAAATTGTTTTCAACATTTGCAGTAAATAAGACTATATCGGCAACATCTTGAATAGGCGATTTGCCATATTGGGTTATGGCAATAGTGGTAGCTCCTTTTTCCTTAGCTATTTTAAGACACTCTATAACCTCTTTAGTTCTACCAGTGTTTGAAATCCCTATGGCTACACCTTTTTCATTTAAATGGACTGCAGCCGTTATTTGTATATGGTGGTCCATAAAGGCAAGGGCAGGAATATTTATTCTAGTAAATTTATACTGTGCATCCAGGGCTACGATTAATGATGCCCCAACACCAAATATTTGTATTTGATCTGATCTATGGATAGCCTCTATAGCATCCTCTAAGCTTTTTATATCTATCAAACTGCTAGTATCCTGGATAGCTTGTATACTGCCGATTGATAGTTTATCCAATATAGTCCTAGTTGAATCGTCTACATTAATTATTTCATGAAGTATTTTTTCTTTTTTAATGTTCTGAGCAGTATTCAAAGATAGGGCTATTTTAAAATCCTGATAACCTTTTAAGCCTAAGGTTTTGCAAAATCTAACTACGCTGGCTTTGCTTGTACCACTTCTACAAGCCATTTCCTCAATAGATAGATTCATAGCTTCTCTTAGATTTTTTAGGACATATTTTGCAATTTTTTGCTCGGAAGCTGTGAAAGTCTCCATCCCCTGTTCCATCTTAGTTATAATTGAACTATCCAAACCTATCCCTCCTGCCACCTAATTATCCTCATTATAATATAGTAGAAACTTTTTTTCAATATACAATTATGTTTACGTAACTTTTTTTCACACCAAAAAAAGAAAAGGCAGGAGCTATTGCTCCTGCCACTTATAAGATTATAATCATAAACTAACTCGCCCTCGCTTTTTAATTATGCTCATGACATAAAGGCTTAAATATATGGAGTATAAGCTGTTGAATATGTCATCTAGGTATAAGTCCATACCCCCAACTTTAAATAGATTACTGCTTAAAATCTTATCGAATACCGAGCCTATCAACAATATGCCGAGTATTTTGAAAAAGTGGCCTTTACCTATTTCTATGCCCTCTTTTATTAAAAAAAATACTTTTTCATCATAGTACACTATACAATTTTCGATTGTAGACATAAAAACCGATATAAGGGAAATGAAGATAACAAAAAAAATGGTATAAAGGCCTAATATTAAAAAATTAAATGGAACTATTTTTATTAAAAATTGCAAACCTAATAAAGCGACTATTAGCAAAAATGAAAATACAAAATTTATTATTACCATTTTGGGATAATAAGAAGAAGCTTCAGTAAAAGCTTCCTTTTGACTAATTGGAGCTAAAACTATTATATTCCTTGAAATAATAAGGCCATAAATAAACACATATATTTCAACTAATGAAAGTAATATAATTAAAAAGAACTCCCTATTCAAAAACAAACTAAAGTCAATAGTTAGATTTAAACTCCAACTATCAGCAAAGGATAGGCTTAGCTTTGAGCTAATTATTTTTAAAATAACGGACAGGATAAAGTAGATTGTAAACTTAAAAAAATTTTCTCTATACTCCTTAAAAACATCCTTCAGCAAGTTAAATACCCCTTTCCTTTAGAATCCATCTAATTATAGCACCTTCAATATTAGGGGAAATCCCTTTCTTATTACATATTTCTACATACTCCTTTATAATCCTTCTATAGTTTAAATCTACAGTCCAATGATTTAGACTCCCTATTCCCCTTTCTTTATATATAAGGCTTATTATGAAGTAACCAATTACATAGATATTTAAATACTTAACTTTTACACTCCCTTCTCCAGCTTTAATATCCCACAAGACATCATTTAAAATATTAAATTCTTCTCTAACCAGGACTAGATTACTCTTAGTTAGGGTTTCAGTTATATCGTCTTTCTTCAAATCAGGGCCATGTTGCACAATTAAAGCTAGTCCTTCTTCAACAATCCTTCCAACAGTCTTATAAAGAAGCCTATTTTCTTTCAAGATGGTACCAAGTAAAAACTTGCCCCTATTTTTAATAGAAATCTTCCTAGCGTGGTACATTTCGTGGCTTAATATCTTGATAAACTCCTCTCTATTTCCAAAGTATCTCCTATAATTTATGTATATCTCCCTTCTTTTAAGAGTAAAACCACCGTCCATTCCTCCCCAATAGAGCTTTATATCAGTACTAATAGGCATAGATTTTGGAACCACCTTGTAAACTTTCCTTTTAGCCTCCTTAATTATTGGATTTACGCTTCTTTTTATATCTTTAATATCCTCTTCAATCCGTCCTAAATTGTTTTTAAAAACATAAAATCCATATCCATCTTCGTAATCGCTATTTTCAACTGCCCTTTTTATTTCCCCTTTAAAATCCCTTATTGATACTGGTCTTCCCATAATCTTTTCATGGGAAAGAAATTCCCTAACTCCTTTAGTCCCCATAAAAGCTTTGTATAGGTTCTCATCTAGCTTATCCTTTTTAAATATCTTAATCAATAATTCAATGGAATCTGTATTTATACCCACCATATCCCCCATTTCCAATAGCCTCTATTAATATATACGACTATTTGAATTGGGGTATGAATTTTTATGCCTTATTTACCTTTTCCAGCCATTTTTTAAATTCATCCATTCTTTCCATTGTCTCCCTATAGCCTTGATTATAAAGTTCTTCTAATTTTTTAGCATCCTTTTCTAGCCTATTAACCTTTAATGGAGCAAGTGGTCGTAAAACAAAAATGTAGCCCTTCTCTTGTAAAGTATTTATTTTTTCTAGCGTAAGGTTGTATTCAATATGCCTTCTTTTAATTGCCCTAAGTATTTGGGGATATTTCTTAAGATATCTTTTTGAATATAGTTCCAGTTTCTGCTTTTTCTTTACATATCCCTTATTTCTAGTCAACACTACTACATTATACTTATTGCCATCCTCCATAGACTTTTCTATTGGAATGGAATCGGAAACCCCTCCATCATAATAAAGTCTACCATTTATTTCGACTGGAGGTGACAGCACTGGTAAGCTGCTGGAAGCCTTCAATAACTTATTTATGAACTCCTCCCTACTTACATCCCAGTCATTTTTTTCAAAATAAACTGGCCTTCCAGTTTCTACATCAGTAACACCAATTTTAAATATGGTTTTAGAGCTAAAAAAGGTATCATAGTCAAAGGGAACCAACTTATTTGGTAGGGTGTCGAATAAAAAATCCATATTGAAATAACTTCCCCCTTTAAATAAATGTCTAAAGCCAGAATAATCCTTATGGGATACATAATCTACAAAAACCTTTTTATTCCTTTCTTTTTGTCCTGATATAAAATTAGCGGCATTATTAGCTCCAGCCGATACCCCTATTATATATGGAAAATCTAAATCTTCATCCATAAAAGCCCTTAAAACTCCAGAGGTATAGGCTCCCCTCATGCCACCTCCTTCAAGGACCAGTCCCAGCTTAGTAGCCATATTATCGCCTCCAGTATGAATTTGAACTTAGGATAAGCCTTCTGCATAAAATGTATTTGAAGGGAGGATTTGGTATGAGCTACAATTATAAGATAACTGCATACGCTAATATAATAGGTGGAAATTTAGCTCCTAACATATATGGTAACATATTTTTTGATGATGTGGCAGGAGGAACTGAAGTATACTTAGAAGTATGGGGACTACCTCTATACCAACCTGCCAAAGATGGATTAGACCCTATAGGCCCCTTTGGTTTTCATATCCATGAAATTGGAGTTTGTGAAATAGCAGATCCTGAAAATCCTTTCCAATCTGCAGGTGAACATTATAACCCAACCAATCAGCCTCATGGCAATCACGCTGGCGATTTTCCTGTTATTTTTTCCAATAATGGCTATGCTAAGATGAGCTTTTTTACCGATAAGTTCAAACCAAAAGATGTTATAGGAAAATCGGTAATAATCCATCAAAATCCTGACGATTATAAGACTCAGCCATCTGGCAATGCTGGTAAGAGATTAGCTTGTGGGGTTATATATAGGCTTTATTGATAAATAAAAGGTCAGATTTCTATCTGACCTCTATTCTTAGTCTAAAACAATTATATTGGAAATATACGATTCATCATCTTTTTCCATGGAAAGCTCTCTTATTAACTCAAGCTTCTTATCCATATTATACAAAGCAATATTTTCCTGATTGCCTATAATCAATAGATTATCTATTATGCCTGCAAATTCTGTTTTCCTGTCCAGTTCAATAGTCTCTATTTCTTTGGTTAGTTTGTCTAAAATGGTTATCTTATTTCCCTCATACATAACAAGGTCATGGTTGGTTATTATTAGTTTTCCTTTATATTGAAGAATATCATTTGGGAATTCCTCATTTATATCTATTCCTTCTACTTCATTAGTATCAACTGAAATTTTCAAAATTATGGTTCCGGCTTCATCTTCCTTTGTTGCCATTACGTTAGCATAGAGATAATTTTCATCAATTAAAAATTTATATTGGCCCGTTCCAAATTGGGTAATATCTTTTTTGTCTAGAAGTTCTAATTCTTTATTATAAACATACATATAAAACTTAGGAGATGATGTTTCCATATTGAAGCTAAAGGCATATAATTTATCAGCTACAGCAACTATTCCGCTTACATATTCTTTTTCTATTATTATTTCCTCTAACTGCTGGCTTTCCCTATTTAATTTAGATATATGGGTATTTCCATTAAGGGTGTTTATGGTATAAATATAGTCCTCATTAACTGCCAGATCATTTAAGGCTATATTATTAAATGAATACTCTCTTATTTTGAAATCCCTCTTATTAATACTTATAATTTTTTTACTATCCTTTCTGTTACCCAATCCCTGAGGTATTAGAAATATTTCATCCCCTAAATATACTGGATTATGAAAGGGCGAACCTAACATAGCATACTTAAGCTTTTGCTCTGAGATTTTATTTAAGCCTTTATCATACCAATGAATATAACTTTCATACTTGGTAGCCTTAGTCTCAATTACTCCAATTTTAATTTCATCACCAGTTTGATTCTTTAAACCATTCACTTTATAACTACATCCGTTTACAAAAATGAGCCCAATTACCCCAATAATATAAATTAATCTCTTCATTTTGTTACCCCTCTAAGAATTTAATCAAAGGGAACCTACGGTTCCCTTAAGTTTAGCATATAGGATTATTTTTCATATATCTTTATGGTATTACTGCTATCTATTAATTCCATCGGATGAACTGCAACTCCGAAAGCAGAGGTATCTAGATTGATTCCATAGTTGTCTAAGAAGGCTGCATAAATTAATTGTGAACAGTAAAACTTACTCCTAGTATGGGGATTAAGGTAGTTCCAGTTGTAAGGCTTACCTATCTGCTTGTAACACCAGTCAGCAGCTTTTGCATCTTCTTCTACTGTGGTACCTATAACCGTTGCTCCATAGCAGGTCTTTCTAGTTTGATACCAATCGTTTGCTCCCGTTGTTACCCCTCCCGATAAAGATTCTACTACAGTTCCATAGCTATAAACTATTGCTGCATGTCCAGTTGGTATTATACCCTTAAATTTGTCTTCAGTTACAAGGATAACTCCTTTTCTCCTTGGATAGCTGCCCATGGATTGTTTGCTGTTAAAGCTGCTAATACCTTTATCGAGTTCCAGCTTCTTTTTTCCCACCCTTTCAGCTAATTTTTCTACTTCTTCTTCTGAAAACACCTCCTCTGCTGTAAGATACTTTTCTTGTTCAACAGCTAAATTAATGGTAGGTAGCAGCAATATTAAGGCTAAAACCAAAATTGTTAGCTTCTTAATGAAAGTTTTCATTCTTTTTCCTCCCCTCATGTGTATTTGTCAGAATGTTTTGAATTTATGCTCAACTTGTTTACATCATATTTTAATCCAACCAATAATATAATAGAACTTTTTTCCTATTTTGTTAATATAAGCTTAATTTTATGAATAAACATTCTATTTTAACATACTTATTTGATTGCTATATAAAAAAGAGTTAGTGGGAAACAATCCCATTAACTCTTTTCTTAATTTAATACGGTTTTTCTTTTTATCTTCCAGATACCCAAGCCAATAATAAAACCACAAAAAGCAGGAACCACCCATCCAAATCCATAATCGAATCCTGGTAAATAGCTTAAAGCAAAATCAACAATAGATTTTACAAATGCATTTTCCCTTAAGGGCTGAGGAAGGGCCCTACATAAATCAAAGAAAGCTGCTATTATAGTGAATCCAGTAGTCCACCTATATATAATTTTTTCCTTATTGATAAGTGGATTTAGGATTGATAATATTATTAGGGTGATTGCCAGCGGGTAAAGGAACATAAGCACTGGTACGGATAACTGAATTATGGTGTTTAACCCAAAATTAGCTATTGTAAAAGAGCAAAGTGTAAATATAATGACATATTTTTTGTAATCCACAGATTTGGGAAACAAGTTACTAAACATTTCAGCGCAGGAGGTAATAAGCCCTATGGCTGTTTTTAAACATGCTGCAGTTACTATAGCAGCAAGCAGCAGCTGGCCAATAAAACCATAATAATGATTGCTTACCATAGATAGAATAACTCCTCCATTATCAGCAGGGCTTAAACTACCTAAACTTGTAGCCCCCATATAGGCTAATGATGCATATATGGCTGTCATACCTACAAGGCTGAGTAAACCAGACTTAGAGGTTTCAATAGCTATTGAAGTTGAATTTTTAATACCCAGTTTTCGAACATTAGAAATAACTACAATTGCAAAAGCCAAAGATGCTAAAGCATCCATAGTATTGTATCCATCTAATAGTCCAGCAAAAAATGGTCTACTAATATATTTTCCTTGAGGTTCTAACTGACTAACAACCCCCATGGGTTTTATAAATGTAATTATTAGTAGAATGGATAATAGTACTAAAAATATGGGATTTAAATACTTGCCTATCCAATCTAAAATCCTTCCTGGTCGCAAAGAAAAATATAGGGTTAAAACAAAGAAGATAAATGAAAAAATTAATAACCCTATTTTTAAATAGATATCAGATACAAAAGGACGCAAGCCTACTTCAAAGGCAACTGTAGCAGTACGCGGTATTGCAAATAAGGGTCCTATTGTAAGATACAAGGCACATGTAAAGAAAATAGCATAGCCTCTATTGATGGGTTCAGCCATATTAAATAAGCTATCACTCTGCGAAATAGCCGATGCTACAATCCCTAAAATGGGTAATCCTACCCCTGTTATTAAAAATCCAATTGTTGCTTGTAAAGTGTTGCTTCCTGCTAACTGTCCTAATTGTACTGGAAAAATTAAGTTTCCTGCACCAAAAAATAATCCAAATAATAATGAACCTACTAATAAACTTTCTTTAAAGTTGAGTTTTGTCTTCATCATAGTCCTCCCTTGATGCTAAGTTTTTCTGCCTTCCCTTGTCTTTAGATTTTCAAGCTTTTGAAGATATAATTATATATATTATCGAATTTTGTTGAATTCGTCAATGTTTTCTAACTTCCTTGTCAAAACTATAGCTAATTTCCTTTGCCCAAAATATTAGCCAGTGTATAATCCCCATGGGTGAACGACAGTGTTTGATTTTTAGGCCTATTGTTTTTAAGGTATATGAACAATTCCTCTGGGGAAGAAAATTTGTTGTCTTCTTCCCAATCAGCAATATCTACTAAATTGTTTTTAATATTGTTTAAAGCAATTTCTAGCTTCCTATCCGGCCTAGCATCAAAGGAGCAATTGTCAATAGAAATAGACTGTAAAATTCTTATTCCATCAGCCAATAATTTTACAGTCTCCTCTGGCCTGTTTAAGTAATAGGAAGAAGATAAGATTTGTCCTTCAATTTCTGTCAACAGCAAATAAGCATATCCCTCATAAAAATCATAATATATTATTTCGGGAACTGGCAATTTCCCTTTAAGCCAGTCTAAAATTTGGGCTTCCCTAATTATTTCGGCATTGGCCTGAATCTTTAAATAATAAGCCTTTTGATCATCATAATATCTAAGCACTTTGGAAGTAGACTTGCCTATATCATCCTCTTTAAGTTTCATTCCAAGCAATATATTTTTAAGCTCATCAGGATATCTTATATTTTCCATAAT
>JAAYEU010000058.1 GCA_012728595.1 Tissierellia bacterium | reverse complement strand
GGCTTAGTTTCTTCTACCTCGTTTAGATTGATTCTCATATCTCTTCTAATAAATCGCTTATAGTTCCTAACATAATTATTATAAACATCAATTTGGATAAAGTCTTCGGCTATATCTTTCGATAGGATTACTGGAATTCCTCGTATTCTATATTTAAAGGTTAATCTATAGCCTAGATTTCCTTCCGATTCAATCTCTTCTATTTTAGATAGGTATAAATCCCTTGGAACACCCATATGATTTGATAAAAACTCAGAAGCGGTATTTAAACTTATATAAAGATTCCTCTCCTTTACAAGCTCTTCTAGCGGACTGAAATACTCTAGTAATCCATTTTGATTAATCTTTAAGACTTTTTGGTCGTATAGGTATAATATGGAACCATTGTTTTCTATTATTTCTCTAATATAATCGATATCCTTCTTAAAAAATACTTCTGCAATGCTTCTAATCTCTTCTATATCATCTGTGTTAAGCTCATTTTCCACATAAACCGTAGCTATATCCTTGGACATCTTAAATGGGATATATATATCATTGTCTACATAGAGGGTTTCCCTAATGGGATAGTAATAGGTATAATCCATATCCTCAATGGACTTTAGCCTATTTTTCATATTGTCTAAATTTAAATTAGGGTCATAGACCTTTAAATTTCTATCCCCATTGCTGAATATGATATAGGGTTCACCTACACCTAAATAAAAGTATACCTTATCTATGTTGGAAATTTTATCTACTATACCGTTGGGCTCCGGTATATCTAAAGAGCGGGTTAAAATATATGTGTTAAATTCTTCAGGAAAATAAAAAACTATGGACCTATTTTTGTGGTAATCTGAAAACTCATCGGCAGATAGTTCTTCCATAACAATATTATTAGAAGAAAAGATATCTGCCAAAATAATACGAGTATTTGTCCATAGATCGTTGTTTTCATCACTATAAAAAATAGTATGATTTTTTTCACTAAAATTCAATTGATATTTATCTGGCTTTATCATATCGGCAAATAAGAAATTTGCAGAGATGGCTTCATCTCTACCAAAGGAGGGGAAAATATCATAAGGTATCTGGATCCACAACTGCCTTGTCAAAAAGATACTTATAACGAATAGGAACAAGAGTAGGAAGGATTTAATTCTTTCTTTGTACACCACAAATCATCTCCTTAATGGTTCCAACGCTATTTTCTTATAGGAGTAATATGTGTATTTCTTAAGCTCCTTTCCACTTGCTCCTTTTCGAAATAATAAAGAATCTTCTCTATAACCGGAGCTCCCTCTACGTTAAACTTAACTATAATCTTATTAACCCCTAATATTAATTCCACTTCTTCACCAAAGCCTAAACTTCCTGCCTCTATGGTTTTACTTGAAATTAAAGTATAGGCATCGTCTTCAGGCAGCTTGATTAAAGAATATTTTTTCCCCGTTAAATCTATGGCTCCATATACATCTATAGTAATACTAGTCCCTTGAGGGGCCTTACCAGATATCAATACTACTTTTTTCTGAGTAGCTGAAAGATCTTCCTCTGGTATGATTACTTGATATTTAGATGCATTAGCCTTTGCTGCAAAGCCTACTGTTGATGTAGAAAGGATTATTATAAATAGCAGTAGACTAGCCATTAACTTTTTCAACATGCTTTTACCTCCTTTACCACATATTGAGGGACATTAACATTATACACCAATTATATTACAATTGTGTTACATCATAATTAAGAATGAATTACAGCCTTTTTGGCAGGGATTATGATGTCTACTTCAGTTCCTACCTTATATTCAGACCTTAATACTATATCTCCACCATGGGCTTCCACTATCTGTTTAGCAATGGATAAGCCTAATCCTGTTCCACCAAGTTCCCTACTCCTACCCTTGTCTACCCTATAAAATCTTTCAAATATCCTGCCTATATCTTCTTCTGGTATTCCAATTCCATTATCCTTTACCGTAACCACAACATTATCATCAAGCTGTCTAGCTAGTATGCTTATTTCCCCATTTTCAGGAGTGTATTTTATTGCATTGGATATTACATTTAGTATAACCTGTTCTATACCATCTTTATCTATTACAATATCTGGAATATCCTCTTCGATACTTAAGTTTAACTTTTGCTTCTTTTCTCTAAAGGAAAATTCAAGTTTTAAGCAAGCCTCTTCAATAAGCTTTTCTACTGAATAATCAACCATGTTCCATTTAGTCTTATTGTAATCAAGGTTAGAAAGTTGAAGTAAATCCCTTACTATACGAGCCATCCTATCGCACTCATCGTTTATAACCGACAAGAACTTTTCATAAAGCTTGTTATCAATATCTTCATGATCCATTAAGGTTTCAGTATAAGACTTAATGGTGGTTATTGGGGTCTTCAATTCATGGGATACATTAGCTACAAATTCCTTTCTCATATTATCTAATTTATGCTGCTCCGTTATATCTTGAAACATTATTATTATTCCGCCAATATCGTTTCTTTCATCCCTGAAGGGAGCATATTTAATGCGGTATACCGTATCCTTGATCTTGACCGTTTTATCCCCTTCAAGAGTGGCTGAATCCTTATAATCTATCTCCTTTAAGTCTATCTTATCCATGGAGAAGATTTTATCCTGGCTAAATTCAGTATTTATATTTTCTTCTAAATCCAATATATCTATTGCAATGGGATTGGCATGGATTATATGTCCATTAACATCAACAGCTATAACTCCATCGGCCATATAGTTGAATATGGTATCTAGTTTGCTTTTTTCTAAGTCCATCTCCTGAATAGTATCCTTTAACTTTAATGTAAGGTAGTTAAACATGCTGGCTAATTGACCAATTTCATCATCAGATTTTACTTCAACAAATTGATTGAAATCTCCTTTTGCCATCCTCTCTGCCTTTTTAGTAACATCCCTAATAGGCTCAGTAACACTACTTGCAATTAAAAAACCTAATATTACTGTTATTACTAAGGCTAGCATGGTAGCACTAGTTAATATTCTCTTGGTTTCGTCTATTGTATTATATATATCCTCTAAATCATCTACCATATACAATAGGCCTTTTACCTGGCCAATTTCGTTTAGTACTGGATAGGCTAGGTGTTGATAAAGGGCATTTTCGTTAAAATCCTTTTTAATTTCTGCTTCCTTCTTACCATTATTAGCAGCTAAAATTAAAGTAGGATCCAAATCCTTATAGGTTAAGGCGTTTTGACCTATTATTTTATGATAATTTTTATGAGATGAAGCAACTATCCTCCATATATCGTCCTTGTAGATTACATAAAGGGTTTGTGTCCCTTCAAAGGACCATTCATTCAACGTCTTTTGAATTCCCTCTATATGATCGCTCCAATCGTCCTCCGATAAATCACTAGAGGTACTGATTATGGTTTCCACCTGTTTGGTCATGGTGTTTAACCTGTTGTTTAATTGTTGCGCTTCAAATTGTCTTATTATGAACACTCCTACAATTACCATTGCCATAAATACAAGCAAGAAATATACTATAATGAATTTCCATCTAATACTTGAAAACATGGGCTAGCCCCTCCTGAAATAATACCCTACTCCTCTTTTGGTGAGAATGTACTTATAATCTCCATCCTTGTCTTCAATCTTCTCCCTCAGCCTTCTGATGGTAACATCTACCGTTCTAATATCTCCATAGTATTCATAACCCCAAACTTCCTCCAGCAACTGTTCTCTGGTAAAAACTTGTTCTGCACTGGATGCTAGAAACTTCAACAATTCAAACTCTCTATGGGTTAGTTCTACAACTTGTCCTCTTTTTCTTACTTCATATTTATTTAAGTCTATAACTAGGTCCCCACACTCCAATACACTTCCGCTATTTAAGTCAGAATTGGAAAACTCTACCCTTCTTAAATTAGCTTTTACCCTAGCTATTAATTCTCTCATGCTAAAGGGTTTAGTTATATAGTCGTCCGCTCCTAGCTCTAGACCTAAAACCTTGTCCACTTCCTCTTCTTTGGCCGTAAGCATTAAAACTGGAACCTTAAAATCCTTCCTTATCTCCTTTAGAACTTGAAATCCATCTTTTTTGGGTAACATGATATCCAATAAAATCAGTTCTGGTAAAAATTTATGGACCTTTTCAATAGCTTCTTCTCCGTCGAAAGCCAAATCCACAATAAATCCTTCTTTTTCTAAATTAAATTTTACAATTTCAGCTATGGACTTCTCATCTTCAACCACTAATATCTTATTCTTCATAAATATCACTCCAACTATATATTAAAAAGGGTTACCTCCATCATAAATATTACCATCCCTATTGATAAATTATCTAATAATATACTGATCTTGTCAAACAAGTAATTCCTATTAAATTATCAAATTATGGATATTTTCTATTGATTTTTGGAAATAAATATTATATAATTATAGGCAACAAAGGGGAGTAGCTTTAATAGTTAGTCGTCAGTACGGATTTTCCCGGCTAACTAGCCTAGATTTTAGGTAGCAAGACCTTTGTTTAGCAGATTATGCTAAACAAAGGTCTTTTTTATTTAATATATTATATTTTATCAACTCTACCTTAAAAATTCAACTGCTGCCACAAACTAACACTATGTTTTTAAACCTTTAAATGGTGGTATACTAATTATAAATAAGAAAGGAAGAACTTAAAATGGATTGGTACAAAAAGGATAAGAACTATTTATTGACCAATTTAAAAACCGATGGAGATAAGGGAATATCTGACGAAGAAGCTCGTAACCGCTTAGAAAAATATGGTCCAAATGAATTAAAGGAGGAGGGTAAAAAAAGCTTACTATCCAAGATCCTAGCACAATTTAATGATTTCTTAATCATCATACTGATTATAGCTAGTATCATTTCCTTCATGGTTGGAGAGAGAACCGACTCCCTTGTAATTTTAGCCATAGTAGTTATTAATGCCCTCTTGGGATTATACCAAGAAGGTAAGGCAGAAAAATCCCTAGAAGCCCTGAAAAAAATGGCTGCACCTAATGCAAAGGTAATAAGAAATGGTGCTGCAACGATAGTTCCAGCTAATAACTTAGTTCCTGGTGATATTGTATTATTGGAAGCTGGAGATGTTATACCTGCCGACTTAAGGCTAATTGAAAGTTCAAACTTAAAGGTGGAAGAAGCATCCCTTACTGGAGAATCAGTCCCAGTAGAAAAGGATGCCGATGAAGTCTTTACTCAAGATGTTTCATTAGGTGATAGAAAGAATATGGCCTTTATGAGCACCATAGTTTCCTATGGTAGAGGAAAGGGAGTAGTAGTTGGAACAGGCCATGATACCGAAATAGGAAAAATTGCCTCTATGATTCAGACCTTTGAAGATGAAAGTACTCCTTTACAAAAAAGGTTAAACCAATTAGGAAAATATTTAGGCTTTGCTTGTATAATAGTTTGTGGTCTGGTATTTGGAATTGGCCTATTACAGGGCAGAGGTCTTTTAGATATGTTCATGGTTGCAATCAGCTTAGCCGTAGCAGCTATACCCGAGGGTTTACCAGCTATAGTAACCATTGTACTTGCCCTTGGTATGAATAGGATGGTAAAGCGTAATGCCATTGTTAAAAAATTGTTGGCAGTGGAAACTTTAGGGTGTACAACCGTAATATGTTCCGATAAAACTGGAACCCTAACCCAAAATGAGATGACGGTAGTTAAGGCTTATACCAGTGGTAAAGTTATAGACATCACTGGAACTGGTTATGAACCAAAGGGTGAGTTTAAGATTGAAGGTTCAAATCTAATTGCCGATGAATCCGAAAACCTTAATACCCTATTAACCATAGGCTTACTATGTAACGATGCAGTCTTGGATAAGACAGAAGAAGGATATAGGGTATTGGGAGATCCAACTGAGGGGGCCTTGGTAACCTTAGCTGGCAAACGGGGTATGGTTAAGGAAGAAGTAAGCAAGAAATATCCTAGGATAGAGGAAATTCCCTTCGATTCAGCTAGGAAGATGATGACCACAATCCATGAAAATTTCTTCCCTAACAAGTTGGTATCCTTCACAAAGGGAGCGCCCGATATAGTAATTGAAAGAAGTAAAAGCATATATATGGATGGAAAGGTAGTGCCTCTTACCGAAGAATTAAAAGAAGAGCTTTTAAATATCAATAGCCAGTTCTCCAAAAAAGCTTTAAGAGTATTAGCCCTAGCCTTTAGAACCTTTGATCAACTCCCTGAAAAGATTACATGGGAAAATGTTGAAAATGATATGGTTTTAGTCGGTCTGGTCGGAATGATTGACCCACCTAGGGAGGAAGCTAAGGAAGCCATAGCAAAGTGTAAGGAAGCAGGAATAAGAACGGTAATGATTACTGGGGACTACAAGGAAACAGCCTTTGCCATTGCTAAGGACTTAGGCATAGCTGATAATGAAGATCAAGCTATCATGGGCAGCGAACTGGATAAGTTATCAGATGAAGACTTTAAGGAATTGGTTAAAGAAAAGCGAGTTTATGCTAGAGTTTCACCTGAACATAAAGTTAAGATAATTGATGCCTTAAAGGCTAATGGTGAAATTGCCGCTATGACTGGCGATGGGGTAAATGATGCTTTAGCTTTAAAGAAGGCAGATATCGGTGTTTCCATGGGTATTACAGGAACGGATGTAGCTAAAAATACTGCTGAAGTCATTCTAACTGACGATAATTTCGTTAGTATCGTATCCGCTGTTGAGGAAGGTAGGATAATCTATAGCAATATTAAGAAGTTTGTATTCTTTCTATTGTCTTGTAATATAGGGGAGATATTAATAGTATTTTTAAGTATCCTATTAGGCTTAGAAGTTCCCCTTATTCCTATACAATTACTGTGGCTAAACCTTGTTACCGATAGCTTCCCAGCCTTAGCTTTGGGTATGGAAAAGGGAGAAGCAGACATAATGAAAGTTCCCCCTAGAGATGTGGATGAACCCATATTGGATAAGGGAATGGTTAGAGGAATAGTAGTTCAAAGTATTGCAATTGCTTTAGGTGCTTTGCTGGCTTATAGATGGGGATTGAAAGCTTATGGAATAGATAATTTAATAAGAGCCAGATCCATTACCTTTGCTACCCTGATAATAGCAGAGCTGTTAAGGGCTTATTCTGCTAGAAGTGAGAAACATACCGTATTTGAAATAGGAGTATTTTCCAATAAGACCTTAACCTATGCCACCTTAATATCCTTTGTTCTATTGTTAGTAGTAGTGTATTTACCAGTTTTACAGCCTATATTTGATACCTATCCTCTAAGCCTTACAGATTGGCAAATAGTTTTACTGCATTCAATACTGCCATTTGCAGTTGGAGAATTGTATAAGTTGATCTTAAGAAAAAAGACCTATTAATAGGTCTTTTTTTTAAACACATTTTTAAACAAGTACGCATAGAATAGAACAAGAAAGGTGGTCTTATGTATGAGAAGGATGGCTAGTTCTAAAATTTGTCCTATTTTAAGCGCCAAGATCATGTCCCAATCAAAAGAGGAACTACCCGTAATCGTTCAGTTAAAAGAAAGGGATAGTAGGCTGGAAAATGGGATTATGAATATAGCTACCGAAGTTAAAGGACATTTGCCTATAATTAATGGAATTGCTTGCAATTTGAGTACAGACATTATCTATAGATTGGCCGATAATCCAGATATTGAATATATCAGTTTCGATTCTCAAGTCTTTACCCAACTAGATATTGCAGTGCCTACAGTAGAAGGATATCTTCCACATGAAAACCGATATAAGGGCAAAGGAATAACCATTGCAGTAATAGATACTGGGGTTAGCCCCCATGCTGATTTGACTAAACCAAATAATAGGATTGTAGGGTTTAAAGATTTTGTAAATCATAAAGACAAACCATACGACGACAACGGCCATGGTACCCATGTAGCCGGAATTATAGCTGGAAATGGATACTCATCCAATGGTAAATATATAGGAATTGCGCCAGAATCCAATATACTAGGAATAAAGGCTTTAAATGGACAGGGTAGTGGGAATCTTTCTACTATTATTGCTGCTATATCTTATGCAGTAGAAACTAAGGAAAAATATAATACCAAAGTATTAAACCTTTCCTTTGGTACCCCTGCTAACAATGACTGTAATAAAGATCCCCTATGTAGGGCTTGTAGGGAAGCAGAAAAAAAGGGATTAATAGTTGTGGCTGCAGCTGGAAACAGCGGGCCTAATGAAGGAACCATATTATCACCTGGAATTAGTCCAAATGTTATTACAGTAGGTGCAGTAAACGATAAAAGGACCATAGATCCTAGAGATGACGTAGTTGCTCCATTCTCCAGCAGAGGTCCTACCAAGGAAGGTTTAAATAAGCCTGATATAGTAGCACCTGGAGTAAACATCAACTCCTTATCCAATTCCCAATTAGATGGATACAAGGCCTTAAGTGGTACTTCCATGGCAACTCCACTGGTTTCTGGAGCAGTAGCCCTTCTATTAGAAAAGCATGATAACTTGAGCTTTAGCCAGGTAAAAGGAAAATTACTAAATTCCTGTATAGATCTTAAGGATAATAGAAAAAATCAAGGGGCTGGCCTTTTAAACTTAAAAGCCTTATTCGATGAGGGAGATAATTTCTCAAATGACAATGCTTTAAGTTATAGAAAAGATGAAAAAGGGTTTTTGGAAAGCATTATTGTCTTATTAATCGTATTATTTTTACTAGATTCCAAAAAATAAAAGGGCGACTAGTCGCCCTTTTTATTTAACATAATTTGATGGATTCTGATGTTTTCCATTTTTAATCACTTCAAAATGTAAATGTGAACCGGTGGATCTTCCTGTATTGCCTACAGTGGCAATTACCTGCCCTTTATAGACCCTCTCTCCTTTTTTGACCTTAATAGTATGGCAATGGGCATATCTTGTAACGTATCCATTTTCATGATCTATTTCGACTAAATTTCCATAGGCACCCCTTCTGCCTACAAAGGTTACCCTTCCACCGTCAGCAGCTTTAATTGGAGTTCCTGTCTTAGCTGCAATATCCAATCCTCTGTGCATCCTTCCGCCCCTCATACCATATCTAGAAGATATATACCCCCTAGTTGGCATCAGGAAGGCTCCTGTAGCTGCCGTTTTTGGCAATTCTTTTGTTCCCTGTACTATTAGCTCATCTTTTGGTTGCCTTATGACCTTTTCTTCCAATATTTCTTTTTCCACTACTACCCCATTATGCCTTACAATCCTAGCTATATATTGACTTTCACCTTCTTCTCCCTTTACCTTAACTTTCTTTTCAGTCTTATACATATTGTCATCGTATTCAACTTTCACTTCATAATCAGTATTTTCTGTGTACTGAACCCTTTCAATGGTCTCAACTGTAAGTAAAGATTTAGGCCTTAAAAGTTTGATCTCATCTCCTATCTGGAGCCTCTCTGGATCCTTATCTGAATTTGCACTTATTAAATCGTCTACATCTACATTATAAATCTTAGCAATGGTCCAAAGACTTTCTCCAACTTCTACTATATGGGTCTTTATTTCTTCTCCACCAGTTTTAATATAATCTAATAATTCTTCTCTATCCATTATTTTATTCAATGGTATATCCCTTTTTTCTATCTTTACATCCTCAACAAAGCTTATCTCTTCAATATCACTATTTTCATCTATTTCTTCTCTATGGGAATCTTTTAAAGTCTCTATTATATATTCCAAATCCTCTTTTTTCTTAGTATATCCTAGCTCTTCACCATCTACTAATAAAGCGTATCCACTTACTAGGAAGGTCATCTTGGATTTTATATTGGAATGGATTTCAGCTTTAGATGATAATAAATCATCTTTAGCATGGGTAGGTTCAAAGCTTATATCCTTATTTAGAACAATATCTATATCGTATATATTCGATAATTCTCTTTTTATTTCCTCCACTACCTTTGTTGCTTCTTCCTCTTGTCTTACAATCCCTACTTTATCGTCTCCATAATATACTACAAAAGCTCTCGTCCTTACCTCGTTGATCTTATATGTACCGAGCAGGAAACCTGCTATCACAACTAACATGGTTGCTATAAGTATCTTTCTGAAATTGTCCCCTTCTTTGACTTTACTCTTTAGTTCTTTTAACTTATCAAATACCCTACTACTAGTAAGGGTAAGAATATGCTCTCTCATACCCTTAGGCCCTGGTTTATCCATGGTAAAGTACCTCCTATTTAATTTTTAGGATAACCATAAAGATTTGTAACCATTTTGTAAACTTTTATGACCTCATTATAACATAGTGTAATTTTTTTTCAACTAATCAAGCATGTCTAATTATATTCTATTCATTAATCCGATTATTATACCTTATCTTTTCTATCCTCTGAATTTAGCCAATTTACATCAATTAATAAGAAAGGTGATAGTAAAACATTTTAATACTTATTAAGAAATTTTAATATTTAACATAGATTTCAAAAAACCAATATCAGGTATTTATAATACCGCTAATGGATATACTTTTAATGTGGAAGCTTTTCTATATATATTTAAGGAGGTACATATGCAAAAAACAAGGAATAATTATATCGATTCCAAATCTTCTCTTGCTGTATTTAAAATTTCCGATCTAATTTCTAGATATTTACGCTTTAATATAAATAATAATCAGGATTTGATAATTCTCTGTATTGGTACAGACCGATCTACAGGGGATTCACTAGGCCCCTTAGTTGGATATAAGTTGGCTCCCCATATCAAATACTTTGACAAAGTTTTTCTATATGGCACTTTAGATAAGCCTGTACATGCTAAAAATCTTGAGGATACTATTAAAAAAATCCATACCCTACATTTGAAGCCCTTCATATTGGCCATTGATGCTTCTTTAGGGAATTTGGATAAAATAGGTTATATAAATATAAGAGAAGGCCCCTTAAGGCCTGGATTGGGAGTAAATAAAAGCCTACCTGCAGTTGGAAATATAAGCATAACCGGTGTAGTCAATGTAGGGGGGATGCTAGAATATATGGTATTACAAAATACTAGATTAAGCCTGGTAATGGATATGGCGGATATTATCTATAAAAGCATCCATAAATCCCTACTAACCCTCTATGATTATAGATATCGGAGAATTTTTTGATTCTCTATCATCTTTAACCTTTCTATCTTCTTCAAGTATTTCTTCTCTATCGATATACATATTTATAGTATTGTCGACATGGATTCCCATTTCCATATCAATATTAATAATCCCTTTTTCTTTCTGCATAAAAACCCCTCCTAGTACTAGCTATTATCATTCCTAGGCGGGTTTTTTATTCATGTTATTTTTTTCAACCCCTTATAAGAACGGACAAGCCCTTCTTATTGATGGTAAAAAGAGTCTCTCTTTCAATATGCTTAATTTCCCCATCTATATTTAGATAGCTTTTAGACTCAGTTAACACCCTTATTTTGGTAGCTTTAAATATCTCTACATACTTTTTCTGTTTTATATGGCTTCCATTTATAATGGTAGGCAATAGTAGAAGCAGCTTCAATTTGGATATTTTATTTACCAAGCAGACATGAAAATATCCGTCTTCAATATCAGCCATTGGTAATATTTTTACTCCACCACCATAATATTTCCCGTTTCCAACAGCAATTAGAAAAATATCCTTATCCAGGGTAAGGCCGTCTATTTCTAATTTTATCTTGATGTCTTTAAAGTTTATCAGGGTAGCAAAGATTCCTAGTACATAGGTAAGCCCAGATTTAAATTTAGTCTTAATCTTTTCAGTTGTTTTTACCACCTCTGAATCGAATCCAATGCTTGCAATGTTTAAAAAGATATTATCATTTACTAGCCCCACATCTATATTTTTATTGATTCCACCAATAACCACTTGTATGGCTTCCTTCCAATTTAAGGGTATTTCTAAAGTTCTAGCCAGATCATTGCCTGTGCCACTGGGGATGATCCCAAGAATACCCTCTCCATGTTTCAGTATACCCAAAGCTACTTCATTGACTGTCCCATCTCCACCTACAGCAACTATCTTATTATACCCTCTTTCCAGGCTCTTTTTAGCTAAATGGACTGCATCTCCTGGCCTCTCCGTAAGAACTATTTCATAATCTACTCCTTTATCCTTCATATATGAATTTATCATAGGAATAAGTTTTTTCGTTTTTCCTCCACCAGCAGTTGGATTAACGATATAAATTATCCTATCCATAAGTCCTCCTAATTTATCTATTCTTTATTCATAATCTCCCTTTATTGCTCTATCGATAGCCTGCATCTCTTCAACTGATAAGGGATATTGTGACTTACCATTTTTTATGGGCTTGGCATAACAAATAGAATTTTCCCGACCATAGATACTGGTTAACACGAATCCATTTAAAAAATTATCTAAAAATGCAATAGAGAAACTTAACTCTGAACCCATGTCAGAAAAGGCATTATACCTAACAAATCCTACCTTTTGAATAGCAAAGGTTAATTTTGTTTCTAACTTGTCCACCTTATTGCCCAACCTAAGAAAATCATCCTGTAATTTGTCCATCTTATTCCCATTTTCTATTAACAATTCCTCTAAGTTTATGCCATCTATCCCTCTTACCAATTGATTATACCTATTTTTAAGTTTAGAGATCCTGATCTCGGCTATTAAATACAGGGCCAATAGAACAAAAAAAGCCACCAAAGTTCCAATGGTTATTTCAACGTTATATATTTCAATAATCTGTTTAATCTCTTCCATTTCCATTGCCCCTTTCTTACAATTCTTTCGATATTTCCCTGACAGCTTTTATTGCCAGCTCTATTTCCTCATGAGTATTAAAAGGTCCGAAGCTGAATCTGACGGTTCCCTGTTCTAGGGTTCCTATAGTCTTATGAGCCATGGGTGCACAATGAAGCCCAGGCCTAACCTCTATATCATAATTTTGATCTAATATAAAACTAATTTCTGAAGAATCCTTATCCCCAATATTAATGGATACAACAGCCCCTTGTTCCTTTAGATCTAATGGGCCGTACAGCTTTACACTTTCAATCTTAGTAAGCTCTTCTATGAAGTGGCTAGTCAATTCTTCTTCATGTTTTCTGATATTGTCCATTCCCCTTTTTAGAATATATTCCACCCCTGCCCCTAAACCAACTATCCCAGGCCCATTTAGGGTCCCGCTTTCATATCTGTCGGGAAGCATATCTGGCTGCTCCAACTCGTAAGACGTGCTACCAGTACCCCCTTGATACAATTCCTTTACCTCTAGCCCTTCCCTAATATATAGTCCTCCCGTTCCTTGAGGACCTAAAAGACTTTTATGACCAGGAAAAGCTAATATATCTATATTCATCCTTTCTACATCGATTTGATATACCCCTGCCGACTGAGCAGCATCTACAAGAAAATATATCCCCTTAGCCCTTGCAATCCTTCCAATTTCCTCTATAGGCATTATGGTTCCAGTCATATTGGATATATGGGTAATAGCAATCAATTTTGTATTTTTCCTTATTTTTTTTTCAATATCCTTTGGGTTAATCCTCCCCACTGGGTCCCCTTTTATGATGCTTACTTCTACCCCTTCCTTTTCCATTGCTTTAATAGGCCTCAAAACTGAATTATGTTCCATGGATGTAGTTATAACGTGGTCCCCTTTTTTTAATATACCTTTAATTCCAATGTTTAAACTTTGAGTCCCATTAAAGGTAAAGATTAAATTCATGGGATCTTTTATATTAAATAAATCTGCTAATAACTCTCTAGTTTTAAATATCTCCCTTCCTAATTTTAGTGCCAATTTGTGTCCTGATCTTCCAGGGTTTGCCCCATATTCCTTCATGGCCTTCATAATGGAATCATAGACTTTATTTGGCTTGGGAAAGGAGGTTGCCGCATTGTCAAAATAAGCCAAGGGATACACCTCCATCTATAAGTCCATGGTTAGAAATTTTATATCCTAATTATATCATATTTCCACTTGAGATTAATAGTAGTAAAGGTGATATAAAAGAGGTGGACTAACAGGTCCACCCCATATATTTGATAGGATTTTGGGATAATATTATCCAATTATGTAAGAAGCATCTTTTAATCTTAGCTTCTTTTATCCCAGTCTCTGATATACAGTTTCTAATAATTCCTCTTTTAATTTGGTTCCTTCTTTTAATAGCTTATCTACCTTTTCTTCCATTTCAGCTTTATATTGTTCGTCCTTGATACCAAGTAAGTTGATCTTAACGTTTAAAAGAGCACCTTCCAATCCAGTAGCTGCCAATAAAGCACCCACTCCTACATCGGTTATTGCATTTACGTTTCCATGGTCAGCAAATACTTTTTGTAGCTCTAATACCCTGAAACATTCTTCAGCGCATCTTAATGGTACAGCCAAAGCTACCTTATATCCTTCTTGGATAGCTTCAGACCTTATTTTCTTTTCTTCTTCAGTCTCCTTTGGCAGTTTAAAAGCTTCCATTACTTTATCAAAGGCCTTGGTGTCTTCATCTACTATTTTATTCAACTCTTCAATGCTCTTTTTCAGTTCTTCAAAATTGTGGTCCATCTCCTTTTTTATCTCTTCACCCAGTTCTTCATACATCTTTCTGCCAATAGTCAAATACCCTACCATTGCCGTTAAAGCTGAGCCTAGACTACCTGCTAAAGCAGCTACACTTCCTCCTCCTGGAGTCGGTTCTTTAGATGCAACCTTGTCAATATAATCTCTTATACTACCATCAATTAACATTGAATCACCGCCCATTTTCTATTTTTTACTACATGCCAATTATATTATATTTTGGTCTTTTATTCAAGCTTATAGCTGTCCTCCACTTAACTATTATAGCCAATCCTCTTTATTACTATAGCTAAAGCAATAATTTTTATTCAAAATATAATTTTTTCATTAGCTTAAGGAAGGTAAATTGTGCCTTCCAAAACTATAACGGCTTGACCTCCAACCTTAATTTCAAAATCCTCATCAATCCTTTCTATAATACAGTGTATCCTGCTTGGCCTATTTAAGGCTTCCCCTTGAATGGCTATTAACTCATTACCCCTGATCAATCCTTCTTTTTTTAATAGGTATGCTAGTCCGCCATTGGAAGTACCCGTTGCTGCTTCTTCAGCGATTCCAACTAGAGGAGCAAAATTTCTTACATATACCCTATTTGAGCCTATCTTTGGCAAGTAAAAGGCATGGACACCTATGGTATTAGTCTTTTGGGATAGAAACTTTAGTCTATTTAAATCCACCTTTAAATTGTCCAATCTTTCTTTATCCCTTATGGCCAATTGTATATCGGGTAAGCCGGTAGAAATGATTCTTGGATTTATAAATTTTTCTTCTACTCCTATGTCCTTATCTTCTAAGTTAAAGGCTTCTAGGAGTAAGTCTATATCTTCTATAACCCCCAAATCTTCTGGTGTGGCTTGTTGCATAACAACTTTATTTACTTGTCCATCCTTATAATAAATCTCCACTTCTAATGGACCTAGCTTGGTATGTTGAAATACCTTTTTAATTCCATTATATAGGGGCCTTATTCTTTTCTTTAAGGCTAAAGTATAAAATGAGGCGATAGTTGCATGGCCACAAAGGTCTACTTCATGGGTAGGGGTAAAGAATCTGGCCTTATAATTATCATCATCGATGGGAGTTATAAAAGCTGTTTCAGAAAGCTTCATCTCTTTCGCAATTTCCTGCATTTGATCATGAGATAAACCTTCAGCATCCAATACCACCCCAGCAGGATTGCCAGTAAAGGGTGTAGAAGTAAAAGCATCTACTTGAAATATTTTTACTTCCATCATAAGCTCCTTTCGCGATGTTTCACGTGAAACATTCTCACCTACTCAATTATTAAATCTAAAATCCTTTCCAAATCCTCATCATTGTAAAATTCTATTTGAATGGTTCCTCCCTTTTTGGTAAGGTTTAATGCCACCTTAGTTCCTAATGTCCTCATCAGTTTCTCTTCCACTTCTATAATGTAGGGGTCTTTCCCTTTCTCCTTGCCACGGCCTTTTTTCTTCTTGTCTTTCACAATCCTCTCCGTTTCCCTAACGTTTAGCTTGTCCCTTACTATCCTTCGTGCTGTTTCAAGCCGTTCATCCTGATCCTTTATGGCTAGAAGAGCCCTTCCATGTCCACTGCTTATTTCTCCTTCTTTTATCTTTTCTATTATTTCCTCATCTAAGTTTAACAATCTAATGCTATTGGAAATATAGGACCTACTCTTCCCTAAGGATTGGGCTAGCTCTTCATGAGTCAGCTTATAGTCCTCTATTAATTTTTTAAAGGCAAAGGCTTCCTCAATAGGGTTTAAATCGTCCCTCTGTAGATTTTCTATTAGGGCTAATTTAACAGCCTCTTCATCGTCTATTTCCTTGACTATACAGGGAATTTCCTTAAGATCAGCTGCCTTTGCGGCCCTCCATCTTCTTTCTCCGGCCACTATTTCATATCCTTCTCCTTTTTTTCTAACTATTATGGGTTGTATCACTCCATGCTCTTTAATTGAATCCCTTAACTCCTCTAAAAGCTTTTTATCAAATTCCTTTCTAGGCTGTTCCTCATTAGGAAAGATGGATGATATTTCTATATTCTTTATTTTGCTAGTTTCCGTACTATCTTCTATTGAATCTGCTATTGGTTCATCAGGAATTAAAGCAGCAAGCCCTCTTCCTAATCCTCTCTTTTTAGCAACCATATTCTACTTTTATTAACCCTATAACCATATAGGATTAATAAAAGTTCCACCTCCTTCACAGCTATTCTGATAGATATAAAAATTCTTCTGCTAATTCTGTATAAGCCTCTGCTCCCTTTGATTTAGGATCGTAGTCTATAACAGAAAGGCCATAACTGGGAGCCTCAGCCAGTCTAACATTTCTGGGTATTATAGATGTGTAAACCTTCCCCTTAAAATACTCCTTTACCTCTTCTACAACCTGTATAGAAAGATTTGTTCTACCATCAAACATGCTAAGTACTACACCCTCAATTTCTAAGTCTGGATTAAGGCTCTTCTTTACCAAGCTTATAGTGTCTACCAGCTGACTAACCCCTTCCAAAGCATAATATTCACATTGAATAGGCACGATTACACTGTGGGAAGCTGATAATCCATTTAAGCTCAATAAGCCTAGGGATGGTGGACAATCTACAAAAACTATATCGTATTCATCTTCGATTGCAGTTAAAGCCTTTTTTAAAGATAATTCCCTATTTTCAATTTCGATCAATTCTATTTCAGCTCCCGCCAACTCAACATTAGATGGTATTATATCTACATTTTCGGCTGATGTCTTTCTTACTATTTTCTTTAAATCTACACCATTTATCAAGCCGTCATATAAGGATAGCTCTAAGCTGTTCTTGTCAATCCCTAATCCGCTAGTGGCATTACCTTGAGGGTCTGCATCTACTATTAAAATCTTTTTTCCTAATTTTCCTAAGGCTGCAGCTAAATTGATAACAGTAGTTGTTTTTCCTACTCCACCCTTCTGATTAAATATAGATATTGTTCTTCCCATATTACCACCTCATCTATTTAAACCAGGTATCAAGAAGCTATTTGACACCTAGAAATTTAACAACCGCATACTTTGGTATATAATCTGTTTCGTATTATATAGATGCCTTTTCCACACTATATTATATAGGTTTCAATATAGTGTTTATGACAAAACCAAAATCTTAAATATTTAAGAATTATCCATCTCTTTATTATATAATAACAGATAAATTAAAAAAAAAGAAACTTTTTAAAAAATAAAGGCCAAAATGTTTCACGTGAAACATTTTAGCCTTTCCTATTTCTTAGGAATCTGTATGTATACCTCTAAATAATCACCCTTATCCTTTTCGAAATACTTAGCATCTACACCGCTATCCTTAATAGCCTTATAAGCTTTTTTGATAGTATTAACATAGATACGAGTACTG
>JAAYEU010000057.1 GCA_012728595.1 Tissierellia bacterium | reverse complement strand
TGCTAATGAGGGGCATAGTAATTCCTACAACCTTTATAAACGGAATAGGGATAGTGTTTGTCTATGGGATAATAAGAAAGGCAATAAAATTATCGGGAATTGCCTTGCATTAATATTTTATATAGATTATAATAAAAGCCTTGTAATCCAACGACTGCAAGGCTTTTTTAAGCCTTTTGATTCTACATACTTTATCCCTTAGCAGGAAGAATCAGGGATAGGTTTACCAATATACTTGATTAAAGGTATGTATTTAGATAAAATGATAACAAGAAATGGCAGTGCAGGCGTAATCAGAGGGGGGGAAAGATTTTGTTTAGCACTACAGAAGAGTTTTTTATTGCTATATTTTCTTTATCTACAACTGGATTAATGGTATTTGGCATCTGGTTTATACTTTCTCATTTTTTGAAGAAGGATAAAACTAAGCCAAAACGAGGCTTAATCCTATCTGCAATAGTATCAGCTGGCTCTTTTTTTATTGTATTATTTAGTTTAAAGGCCCTTTTGCTTGTGATTTCAATCTATTTAATTATTAGGTATAAGAGGGAATATGATAAAAAAAGGTCAGAAGAGCTTAGACTAGAGGAAGAAAAGTGGAGAATGGAAATGGAAGAAAGGGAAAGGATGGTTGAAAAAACCCTTAAATTAATTTTTTCAGATTATGAATTGGGAAGTAGGCTTAAGGAATTTATAATCCAGCATACTAAAAGGTTTGATTATGGTGAAATTGGATTTGACGAGTATTCTAAAATATTGGATATGTTCCTAATCTATATTAATAAAAAAGTTCCGAATCAATTTGAGTCCTCTACAAATAAGGAATTGGAAGAGGTTATAAAATATTGGAAGTCAAATCCAGCTTTTGAAATAGATAGGGAGATGATTGATTCCTATATAGAAGATAAAAAATTTGATATATATGCTGATGACCTTAGGAAGAAACTTAATATCGATAGTTATAAAAACCTTGATGATGCTATAGAAGAGTATCTAGATGTATTTGGTGATAAAGGATTGATGAGTTTAAATTTAGAAATTTTGAGTCAGGTCTTGGAGGAAGATTGGGAAGATATAAGTAGGATGGTGGAAGAAAAATATCAAAAAATCAAAGAAGAATATGAGCTTAAGAGGCTTGAAGACCAATTGTTTAAATCTAGCCCAAAATATAGGGATATGGAATACATAGACTCCTTATCGGGTCTTGAGTTTGAAGATTTTCTTAAAGAATTATTTATCGATTTTGGATATAAAATCAAAGATCTGCCCTATAGCAACGATTATGGAGCTGATTTAATAATCGGTAAGGGATTCGAGGAAATAGTAATTCAAGCTAAAAACTATAGTGGAAATGTAGGCAACAAAGCTATCCAAGAGGTCGTATCAGCAAAAGTGTATTATAAATGTGATAAAGCCATGGTAATAACAAATTCCTATTATACACAAAACGCCATTAAAACTGCCCAAGAAAGTGGAGTCATTTTAATAGATAGGGATGAACTTGAAAAGATATTAAATGAAGGGAGCATGTATTTCAATTCGCTAGTATCTTAGTTAATAAATAACATTAAAAGTAAAAAACCTTGTAATCTCAATGATTACAAGGTTTTTATGGTGGAGATAAGGGGACTTGAACCCCTGACCTCTTGACTGCCAGTCAAGCGCTCTCCCAACTGAGCTATATCCCCATGAATTTTTCCATCGTATTAAATAATACTACTTTTTTGGTATTTGGTCAAGTAGTATTTAAAGAAAAATAAATTTACTATTTAATGAAAAAAAGGGTATCATATTATAGGGGAGGTTAAATTACGAAGGAGTGATATTAGATGAACCCAATGTTAAAAAAATTGGTAGACCAAGGTTTCATGACGGAGTCCCAATCTAAGTATTTGGAGGGTGCCATTGATAGAAAGGAATCCATAATAGTTTCAGGCCATAAGGGTTGGGGAATACTTCCATTAATGGCAACACTGATGGGCATTGCCAAAACTAAACATAAAACTCTACAGGTTAAGGGATTCGATGATTTAAAAACTGAAGACATTGATTATTTCTTGATTCCAGGAATTTCAAATATTGATTTTGAAAAGCTGATAAAAGAGGCTATGGCCGTAACTAACGTTTCCTTTATAAGCATTAAAGACCCAGATCATCCTTACTCCATTTTTAAACTGCTAAGAGAGGTCTTTAAAGAAAATGGGGATACTTCCAAGGTATATCAAGTTCTGGAGTGTGCTAAAATTGGCGATGATCCTAAACTAGTTAAAATTACACAGGTTACCCTAAATGAAAAGGGAAGATTGGTAAAAGAGGATTTTGAAGAATAATTAATTAGACGTAAATTAGGGCGATTTAAAAAACTCTCATTTTAATTTGATAAAATGAGAGTTTTTTACATAATAATTAATAACCTTTTTCTAGATCTACTATATTGACTAGCTTCTCGCCCTTTATATATCTTTTCATATTTTCATAGGCTATTTCATACCTTCTTTTAGCATACATTTCGGAAGCCCAGGAATTATGAGGAGAAATTATTACATTGTCCATCTCCCATAGAGGGCTATCTTTTGGTAAGGGTTCTACTTCAAAGACGTCCAAGGCTGCCTTTTTAATCTTTCCTGATTTTAGATTTTCAATTAGGGCTTTTTCATCTATTATACTCCCCCGGGCTATATTGATTAGATAGGCTCCATCCTTCATATTTTTAAATACCTCTTCATCTACCAGATGATGGGTATCCTCAGTATAGGGTGCTGCTATTACTACAACATCCCATTGGCCTATAACATCTTTTAATTTATCGGTACTATAGCATTGATGGAAATAATCTGCTTTTTTACCGCTGAAATTTACTCCAACTATATCTACTCCAAAGGCCTCAAATCGCTTAGCCGCCTCTTGGGCTATGGAACCGGTACCTATAAAGCCTACGGTCTTACCATATATTTCAAGCAGGGAAGTATCCATCTTCCATAGTTTTTCTTCCTGCTTTTTATAAAATTCCCTGCTGTTTTTATACATTTCTAATGCTTTTAGAACTATCCACTCAGCAATGGGAATGCTGTATCCTCCTCGGTTATTGGTAAGTATTATATTCCTTTTTAATATCTTATCCGCTGGTACTTGGTTTATACCAGCGCTTAGAAGCTGAATCCATTTTAAATTAGGAAGCATATCGATATCAAGTTTTTTGAAAGGGTCAAAGCAGACTAAAAGCTCTACATCTTCCATTTCTTTGGAAAGTTTTAAGTCCCTTTCATCTTCAAATATTATATCGTAGCCTAAATCTTCTAGAGTTTTAAATTCTTCATCTGTGTACTTAAAGGTAATAAGTGCTTTCAAAATAACCCCTCCTTAGTCTTTTGTTTATTATACCCTTGAAAGATAACTTCAATCTATTAGACCTTGTATTAAAAACCTTCCACAGAGTTAGCTTATAGATATTTAAAGATATGGTCTACTAACTCTATGAAAAGGTCAGATGTGGCATCGTTTTCATCTAGTAAAGGATTTAATTCGACTAAATCCATGGATTTTACCATCTTAGTTTCTAGAATATCCTTTAGTATTATCTTTGCTTCTTCTAAATTGAAGCCATTTTCAACAGGTGTTCCAGTACCAGGAACCAATCTTTTATCCATTACATCTATATCGAAGCTTAAATGGATTCCATCTATATTGGAGTTATTTATCTTATCTATTACCTCCTCTAAGATGGATTCTAAACCCCTCTTTTTAATGGTATCCATGGTATAGAGGTTAATTTTTAATTTTTCCGCTAGCTTAACTTCCCCTTCGTCTAAGTCCCTAGCACCTATGATAAATGTATTTTCAGCCTTTACCTTAGGACCATCAAAATAGAGGTTTACTAAGGACTCCTCACCCACTCCTAAAGCAGCCCCTAATGGCATACCATGGGCATTTGAAGAAGGAGAAGTTTCTGGAGTGTTTATATCTCCATGGGCATCTATCCATATTACTCCTAGTTCTTTATGGAATCTACTGGAACCCGATATGCTGCCTAATCCTAGGGAGTGGTCTCCGCCAATTATGATAGGAAAACTTCCAGAACTTAAAGCGCTAAAAACCCAGTGAGCAAGATTGGTATTAATCTCAGCTACGGCTTTTAAATACTTGATCTTATCATGAAAAGCGAATTTATCTATTTCTGAAACATATGGAATGTGAAGATTTCCAAGATCATAAACCTTATTTTTATATTTCTTTATTAGCTCTACTATGCCTTTCTGTCTTAGCTTGTCGGGTCCATATTGAGCACCTTGCCGGTCGCAACCATACATAATTGGTACTCCTATTAAACTAATGTCCATTGTATGACCTCCTTTTGAATAACAGAAAAATAGATTTGGCATAGTTTAATTATACCATGTAATCTTTTTAGAACAACTGACACTTTTGTCCTTTATAGGGAAGGTAATAAAATATATATAATTTGAAACAATAGGGTATAGATATATAAAAGAACATTTGGAGGGATATTATGGACAAAATAAAAGAGGAAATTTTAAGAGTACATAAGTTTAGGTTTGCATGCAAGGAGTTTGATGAAAATAAGAAGGTTTCCAAGGAGGATTTAGAATTTATATTAGAGGTCGGGAGGCTGTCTCCAAGTTCCTTTGGCTTTGAACCTTGGAAGTTCTTAGTTTTGGAAAATAAAAGCTTAAGGGAAAAG
>JAAYEU010000056.1 GCA_012728595.1 Tissierellia bacterium | reverse complement strand
TGATATAACGGTTTATTTAGATGGACAAATTATTCATAAAGGTAGTATAATTGCTAAAGAGGAAGTTGATCAACTATCAGTTATTAAGAGACTAATACGAAGGATAAGAAACAATTAAAGCCTATGGGCTTTTCTTTTTTTAGTATTTTAATGAAGGGTAGAAATTGTTTTACAAAACTGAGTTCATTAGCTAAAATGGATTTAGTATGAAAAGGAGGTTTAAGTTAATGAGACTACAAAAATATATTGCTCAATCGGGAATAACCTCAAGAAGAAAAGCTGAAGAACTGATTTTACAGGGAAGGGTTAAGGTGAATGATAAGGTTATAAGAAAACTAGGAACTAAAGTAGATCCAAAAAAGGATAGGGTAAAAGTTGACGATAGGATAATAAAATTGGAAGAAAAAAAGATATATATAATGTTAAATAAGCCCGTTGGATATGTAACTACCCTAAAGAGCAAACATGGCGATAAGATTGTGATCGATTTAGTAAAGGAAATAGAAGAAAGAGTTTTTCCTGTAGGAAGGTTAGATAAAGATACTTCTGGTTTACTATTAATGACTAACGATGGTGATTTAGCATATAAGTTAACCCATCCTAAATATGAGGTGTTAAAAACCTATTTAGCCTTAGTTGAAGGAGTACCAAATAGCAAAAAAATGAATAAATTTAGGAAGGGCTTAAAAATAGATGGAAGGAAAACTGCCAGAGCTTATATACGTTTAGTTAAAAATTATGGCGATTCTTCATTATTGGAGATATCCATTCATGAAGGAAGAAATAGACAGGTAAGAAAAATGTGTGAACATATTAGACATCCGGTTATAAAACTAAAGCGAATAGCAATAGGTAAATTGGAATTAGGAGATTTGGAAGTAGGAAAATGGAGGTATTTGACTGATAAAGAAGTTAAATATTTAAAATCCCTAAAATAAATCTTATATATGATAATTAGATTGACTAAACTTTATTTCATATTGACTATAAGATATAATTAAAATAGGAGTGAAAGCTAATGGTAACATTATCCCTAATGGGAAAAGATGATTGTGATGCGGTTATTAATATCCTTGTAGATAATGGGATTGAGGATGATCTAACAGATGGAATTATATATGTTCTAAAAGATAGAAGTAATATCATGGGAGTAGGGAAAATTTCAAATATGGGAAATTATGGGGTATTAAAATATATCATAGTAGACAAAAAATTCAGGGGTTTTAATTATGGTGAAAGCATCCTAAGGGGATTGCTATTCAAGTGTAGGTCCTTGGAAATTAGTAAAGTATATTACAGGAATCATGATGACTATTTATTAAAAGTGGGTTTTATTTCAAATATAGAATTCTCATCGAATAATTACAGCCTTGTCTTAGATATAAATGATTTTTTTAATAATTCCTGTTGTGGTGATATAGATGAGATTTAAACATTTTGTTAATACTGTGGATTTAGCAAGAAAAATTATGCATTATTATGTAAAAGAGGGATACAAGGTTGTAGATTGTACTGTTGGAAATGGGAATGATACTTTATTACTGGCAAAATTGGTAGGTCCAGATGGCAGGGTCTATGGTTTTGATATCCAGGCTGAGGCTTTATCAATAACTAAAGAAAAGCTTGTAAATGAAAAGTTGGATGAAAGGGTAGTCCTTATAAAAGATGGCCATGAAAACATAGATGAGCATATCTACGAAGAGGTAGATTTTGTCATATATAATTTAGGCTATTTACCAGGTGGAGACAAGGAAATCATAACAAAGGTTGACACGACTTTAACAAGCATAAAAAAGTCTTTAGCTTTACTGCGAAGCAACGGAATTTTATTAATAACCTGCTACACTGGGCATAAAGGTGGTCTTGAAGAGAAAGAGGGAGTAGAAAATTATCTAAGAAGTCTTAATCAACGAAAATACAGCGTTTTAGAGTTTAGCTTCAATAATCAAAGGAATAATCCGCCAATACTATATGGCGTTGAAAAACTATGATAGGAGGGGTTTAATTGGCAGGAGTAAAAATAACTGATACCATCTTAAGGGATGCTCATCAATCTTTGATAGCTACTAGGATGAGGACAGAAGATATGTTGCCTATAGCAGAGAAACTGGATAAGGTTGGTTTTCATTCCCTTGAAGTCTGGGGAGGTGCAACTTTTGATAGTTGTCTGCGCTTTCTAAAGGAAGATCCTTGGGAAAGGTTGAGGGCTTTAAGAAAAGCTTTTAAGAACACCAAACTACAGATGTTGTTAAGGGGACAAAATTTACTAGGCTATAAACATTATCCTGATGACGTAGTAGAAATGTTTATAAAAAAATCCATAGAAAATGGAATCGATATAATTAGGATATTTGATGCTTTAAACGATCCCCGCAATATTAAAAAATCAATAGAGGCAACAAAAAAGTATGGTGGACATGCCCAAGCGGCCATCTCATATACTACTAGTCCAGTTCACAATAATGAATACTATATTAAATTGAGTGTTGAGTTTGAAAAAATGGGTGCTGATTCTATCTGTATTAAAGATATGTCTGGTATATTGATGCCCTACGAAGCAGAAAAACTCGTAAAAGGTATTAAAGAAAATGTTTCTCTTCCAATTCAAATCCATTCGCATTTTACCAGTGGAATAGCTAATCAAACATACATGAAGGCAATTGAAGCTGGTGCAGATATTATAGATACAGCCATTTCACCTTTAGGAATGGGAACAAGTCAGCCGGCAACGGAGTCTATGGTTGCATCTTTACAAGGCTCACCCTACTACCCAGATATAGATATGGATTTACTATTGGAAATTACCGACTATTTTAAAGGGTTAAGAGATAAATACATGAAAGAAGGATTATTAAGCCAGAAGGTGCTCAATGTTGATGTTAGAACATTAAAATATCAAGTTCCAGGTGGGATGCTTTCAAATTTAGTTTCCCAATTAGAAAGCCAAGGGGCCTTAGATAGATTTGAGGAGGTATTAGAAGAGGTTCCCAAAGTTAGAGAGGATTTAGGTTATCCACCATTAGTTACGCCAATGAGCCAAATGGTTGGAACTACAGCTGTGTTTAACGTACTATTAGGTGAAAGATACAAGATGGTACCAAAGGAGGCTAAGAATTATGTAAAAGGACTTTATGGAAGGCCTGCGGTACCTATTAAGGAGGAGATTAAGAAAAAGATCATTGGAGATGAAGAAGTATTTACTGGAAGACCAGCGGACCTATTGGAACCAGAATTAGATAAGCTAAGGGAGGAAATTAAACAGTATATTGAACAGGAAGAGGATGTTTTAAGCTATGCCCTGTTTCCGCAAGTCGCCCTCGACTTCTTCAAATATAGGCAGGTGGAAAAGTACAAAATTGATTCCAATCTATTAGATGAAGAATTCAAAGTATATCCAGTATAAACAAGCCTTTTAGGCTTGTTTTTTTTCTAAATAATGAAACAAAACTTGCAAATTTAATAAATACGCTTTAAAAATGAAATAAATCTTGCATAGTTGGTATAATTTTGATATTATATTAGTAGAAAATATCACAAACAAGGGGGAGCGGATTTTGAAAACGATTGAAAAGCTCAATATAGAAATAAACCTGTGTAAGGGGTGTGGTATATGCGTTGCCTTTTGCCCTAAAGATGTGCTTGAAATAAATAATGGCAAGGTTAGAATAAAGGATATAAATTCCTGTATCGAATGTGGTCAATGTGAACTAAGGTGTCCCGATTATGCTATCTATCTAGGAGGTAAGTAAAATGCCAAAGAGTAATGTAAAATTAATGCAGGGAAATGAAGCTTGCGTTGAAGGTGCAATAGTAGCTGGTATGGAATTTTTTGCAGGATATCCTATTACTCCTTCAACTGAAATTGCTGAGCTATCAGCTGCCAAGCTTCCTAAGATTGGTGGTAAATTCATTCAAATGGAAGATGAAATTGCAAGCATTAGTGCGACAATTGGTGCTTCTTTAACTGGTAAGAAGTCCATGACTGCAACTTCTGGCCCTGGTTTTTCCCTTAAACAAGAAGGAATAGGTTACGCAATTATGGCAGAAATCCCATGTGTAATTGTAAACGTTCAAAGGGGAGGACCTAGTACTGGATTGCCTACAGCCCCAGCGCAAGGAGATATTATGCAAGCTCGATGGGGGACTCATGGTGAACATTCTATAATTGCTTTGTATCCATCTACAGTAAAAGAGATTTTTTATACAACAATTAAGGCATTTAACTTATCAGAAAAATATAGAACACCGGTTATACTCTTAATGGACGAGGTTATTGGTCATATGAGGGAAAAAATAGAAATCCCCAATAAGGATGAAATCGAGATATATAATAGAAAGGAACCAACTCAAGCCCCTTCCGATTATAAACCTTATGAAATTAAAAATGGTGATATAGTACCTGAAATGGCCAGTTTTGGAAAGGGATACAGATATCATGTAACTGGTTTAGTGCATGATGAGACTGGATTCCCTACAAGCGATCATGAAGTTGCTGAAAAGTTGATTACTAGATTGGTTAATAAAATTGAGGCAAATAAAGACGACATAGTTGAATATGAAGAATATAGGCTAGAAGATGCTGATGAAGCAATTATAGCATATGGAGCAACAGCAAGATCTGCCAAATCCGCTATAGATACTTTAAGAGAAGAAGGAAGAAAAATAGGCTTATTTAGGCCTATAACCATTTGGCCTGTAGCAGAAAAACAAATAGAAGAGTTAGCTAAGAGGGTAAGGAGCATAACTGTGGTTGAGATGAACCTAGGCCAATATTTTGAAGTAATTGATAGGATTGCTGGAAAACATACTAAAGTTGTAAAGTATGGACGAGTTAATGGTGAACTGATCAATCCGAAGGAAATCATCGCTTTTATTAATAACAGGAGGGGTTAATAATGGTAAGCCATTTAGTTGAAAAATATTTTAGAACGGAGACTTTACCTCATATCTGGTGTCCTGGTTGTGGTAATGGTACGGTTACAAGGGCTATTGTAAAGGCAATAGATAATTTAGGCTTAGATCAAGACCAGGTATGCATTGTTTCTGGTATTGGCTGTTCTTCTAGGGCAGCTGGATATTTAGATTTTAATACAGTTCATACCACTCATGGGAGGGCATTAGCCTTTGCTACTGGAATTAAATTGGCTAACCCTAAACTTACTGTAATCGTTATAACCGGTGATGGGGATTGTGCGGCGATTGGAGGAAACCATTTAATCCATGCAGCAAGACGAAATATTGACATTACAACTATCGTGTTCAATAATAATATATATGGAATGACAGGAGGCCAATATTCCCCAACTACGCCTACTGGTGATAAAGGAACAACCGCACCTTATGGTAATATTGATGCTAATTTTGACCTTTGTAATTTGGCCGTCTCTGCAGGTGCAACCTATGTAGCTAGATCTTCCTTATCTAATCCAAATATGATAATTAAGCAGGTAGAAGAGGGAATAAAAAATAAGGGCTTTTCTTTTATTGAAACTTTAACAACTTGTCCTACCTATTATGGCCGAAAGAATAAAAAGGGCGATGGAGTGGAAATGATTCGATACTTAGGTGAAAAAACTATAAATAAAATTGCTTATGATAAACTTCCCGAAGAAAAGCGAAAGGACAAAATAATTATCGGCGAAATTTTTAGAGGAGATAGGCCTGAATTTACGGAGGAGTATCAAAAAGTTATAGAATCTATTAAAGGGGAGATATAAATGGTACATCATGAATTAAGACTGAGTGGTTCGGGTGGTCAGGGTTTAATCTTAGCTGGTATAATTTTAGCTGAAGCAGCACTATACGATGGTAAAAATGTTGTTCAGTCACAATCCTATGGTCCTGAAGCAAGAGGAGGAGCTAGTAGGTCTGAGGTTATAATTAGTGATAATATAATCAATTACCCAAAGGTAGGTAAATGCGATTTATTATTGGCTTTGACTGAAAGTGCATACGATAAGTATATCGATTCCTTAAAAGATGGAGGAACTCTGATTTTAGATACTACTGTTAATAAGGTGCCCGAAAGGAAAGATATAAAAGTCTATACAATTCCAATTCTGGATACAGCTTCAAAGAAATTGGGGAAAGCTATGGTTGCAAATATTATAGCTTTAGGCAGTATCCAAAGGTTAACAAATCTTGTAAGTAAAGAAGCCTTGGCAAAAGCGGTATTAAATAGGGTCCCTCGAGGTACTGAAGAATTGAATAAGAAGGCCCTAGAGGAAGGATTTAATCTAATAAATAATCAAAAGGATAGATTATATGGAGAAGTATGTTGATTTAATTAAAGTAATACAAAATAACTTCCCACGTTTAAGTAAGGGGCAAAAATTAATTGCAGAATTTATTATGAATAATTATGATAGGGCTGCTTTTATGACCGCTGCAGCCTTAGGAGATGCTGTTGGCGTTAGTGAGTCTACAGTTGTAAGATTCGCTAATACTCTAGGGTATAACGGTTATAGAGAGCTTCAGAAGGAATTGCAGGAGTTAATAAAGAATAAATTAACTACCGTCCAAAGGATCTCATTAAGCTCTAATTTTACCGATTATGAAAATGCTTTAAAACAAGTATTGAAAAAGGATATGGATAATATCGAGAAAACCATCAATGAAATAGATTATGTTGCTTTTAAGAAAGCTATTGAAATTGTTTTAGAAGCAAAAAATGTATATGTACTAGGCCTTAGAAGCTCATCTTTTTTAGCGGGATATTTAGGGTTTTATTTAAACTTTTTATTAGACAATGTTAAGGTGATAACAGCTGGTCCTAGTGATGTTTTTGAGCAACTATTAAAAGCTACTAAAGAAGACGTTGTAATCGGAATAAGCTACCCCAGGTATTCAACCAGAACATTAGAAGCTTTAGATTATGCTAAAGAAAAAGGTTGTAAAGTAATAGGTATAACAGACAGCTTAATTTCACCAGCAGCTCAATATGCCGATGTAACATTAATAGCTACTAGTAATATGCTGTCCTTTGTAGACTCTTTAGTAGCCCCAATGAGCTTAATAAATGCTTTCGTAATTGCTTTAGGTACTGAGAAAAAAGAAGAGACTACTTCTTATTTTGAAGATTTAGAAAAGATATGGAAGAAACATAATGTTTATAATACTAAAAATTCTAGTACTACAGACGGTTACAATGACATATAAAAAACTACCAGATTTCATGGTAGTTTTTTATATGGTGTTATATCATAATCAATGTTATCATAATTGATATTTTTTATCATATTTATAAATAACATCTAATCTGCTATAATATCTATATATCATGGCTCTACATACTTAAAATAATATGGAGGTATAATATGAAAAGAATATATTTAGTAAGACATGGGGAATCTGAATGGAATATCATAAAAAAAATACAAGGGCAGAAAGATACTCAACTTACACCTAAAGGGCTTAACCAGGCAAAGTTACTAGGAAAAAGATTAAAAGAAGATAATATAAAAATAGACAGAATATATTCTAGTGATTTAACCCGAGCATATAAAACTGCTCAAATTATAGCTGAAAATCTAAATCTAGATGTAACACCCATGAAAGAATTTAGAGAGATATCTTTTGGAATCTGGGAAGGGATGACCGATGATGAAATAATAAAAAACTACAAAAAAGAACAGATCTTGTGGAGGAATGAACCTGAAAAGTTACATGTTAAAGGTGCTGAAACATTAGAAGAACTCCAAAAAAGAGCGATGAAAGGAATCAACAAGATAATCCATCAAGATGTTAAAAACATCCTCGTAGTCTCCCATAGCGCTACATTAAAGACTATTATTTTGGGAATGTTAGGTATAGACTTGAATTTTTTTAAAAACCTAACAATTAGCAATGTAAGCCTATCTATAATTGAATTAAGAGATTATAATAATGTTCTTAAACTATTCAATGACACTAATCATTTAAAGGAGAATTAATATGAAAGTTGGAGTTATAGGTGGTGGTCCAGCAGGAATTATTGCAGCTGGATTTGCTGGATCAAGAGGTAAGGATGTAACTTTAATTGAGAAAAATGAAAGGCTAGGGAAAAAGTTATTCATAACTGGTAAAGGTAGATGCAATATAACTAATGCTTCGCCAATCGAGGATTTTTTTCCTAAGGTCATGACCAATAGAGAGTTTTTATATAGTAGCTTTTATTCTTTTACAAATGAGGATATCATAAGGTTGTTAGAATCCTACGGATTAAGGGTTAAAATAGAAAGAGGAAATAGAGTATTTCCAATATCGGATAAATCTAGTGACGTGCTGAAAGCTTTTAATCAGTTTCTATTTGATAATAACGTTAAAGTGTTACTCAATAAAAAAGTTTTAGATATTACAAAATCTAATGATAAATTCCTAGTTAAACTCGATGACAAAAGCATACATAGCTTTGATAAAATAGTAATAGCAACTGGTGGTAAATCATACCCTACTACTGGTTCAACAGGAGATGGATATATTTTTGCAAGGAAGTTTGGCCACACTATTATACCTCTTAAACCATCTTTAGTTCCCATGGAAATGGAGGAAGATTGGATAAAGAACCTGCAGGGTCTAGCCCTTAAAAATGTTAATTTGATTACTAAGGTAGATAACAAAATACTCCACGAAGAATTTGGCGAGATGATTTTTACCCATTACGGAATTTCTGGCCCTATTGTGTTGTCGACTAGTAATGTTTTAAATAAATATACTGATAGCAAAATAAAGCTTTATATAGATCTAAAACCTGCCTTAGATGAAGAAAAACTGAATAGAAGGATCCTAAGGGATTTTGACAAATTTAATAATAAACAGATAAAGAATGGATTAATAGAGCTTTTACCTATGAAATTGATACCGGTAATTTTATATATTGCATCTATTGATGATTCTAAAACTATTAATCAAATAACTAGGGAAGAAAGGCTAAGGCTGGCAAGGACGATAAAAAGATTACCTCTAACCTTTAAAAAGTTTAGGCCCTTAAAAGAAGCTATTGTTACTTCTGGAGGTGTGTCTACTGATGAAATAAATCCATCTACTATGGAATCTAAACTTACATCAGGCTTATTTTTTTCAGGTGAAATAATAGATGTTGATGGACTAACAGGGGGGTATAACCTACAAATTGCCTATTCAACTGGTTTTTTAGCAGGAAATCATGTTTAAAATTCATGCTGGCCTTAATAATATTCTCATTATTTGTTAAAAATAAGCATAAAGTATTATAAATAAGCTTTTAGGAGGCCAGTATGAAAAGCTATTTTAATCATTTAGGGAATATGCTTATATTTCTATCGATTATATCATTTATAGCCCTATTGATAGTTCAAGGAGTTAATTATAACAAAGAATATATGACATTAAACCACATAAACAACGGAAATAAAACACACTCTCTATTTAGTTCAATAGATCCCTTAAATAAGGGGATAATAGTACTAAAAAACTTAAATCCTGATTACAGAAATATTTCCGTCTTAGTGAACGGGGAGTATGTAGCAGATTTTACAGCTAATGATGAAATTGAAATCCCAGTATATCATAATGACATAGTTGAAATTGACGGGACAAAACACGACAAAAGATTACAAGTCAAAGTAGTAGGAATTAGCAATAACCTGGAAGAGCCTAAATTAGAAACCACTGTTACCACATCTAGGAGTATAGAAATATTATCTAAAGTTCGATTAAAATAGCTTGTTTCATCCCATGATTTAATATATAATTATTAGAGGAAGTGATAATATGAAAGTGGTTTCGATTAGGGGAGCTACAACTGTTGATGCTAACGAAGAAATTGATATCATAAATTCTACAAAAGAATTGCTGTTAGAAATTGAAAAAAGAAACAATTTAATAAAAGAAAATGTTATCAGTATATTGTTTTCGGCAACTAAGGATTTAAATACTGCATATCCAGCTAAAGCTGCCAGGTTATTAGGATATACACAGTGTGGTTTAATGTGTTTCAGCGAAATGGATGTTGATGGTAGTTTAAATAGGTGTATTAGGCTTATGATTCTTTATCAGGATTTTTTAGAGCAAACAGATGTAAAACATGTATATCTTAAGGGTGCAAAAATATTAAGACCAGATTTAAATAAATAATAACAACAGACGCCACCAATGGGTGGTTATGTTTTTATTAGGAGGTTAAAATGAACAATAAAAGAATAGTCGTAGCAGTTGATGGGCCTGCTGGAGCAGGAAAGAGTACAATTTCAAAGCGAGTAGCCAAGATTTTAAACTTGGAATATATAGACACTGGAGCCATGTATCGTGCTCTGACTTTAAAAATACTTAGAAAAGGAATTAATCCTAAGGATGTTACAAAGATTATGGAAGTAATGGAAGAAACCATCATTTTCTTTAAAAATAATCATATTTATCTAGATGGGACAAAGGTAGATGAGGAAATAAGGAAAAATATAGTAAACAAACATGTTTCAGAAATCTCCAAGATAGGAAAAGTTAGGGAAAAAATGGTAGATATGCAGAGAAAATTGTCTGAATCTACCAATGTTATAATGGATGGAAGGGATATAGGAACCGTAGTCCTTCCTCATGCAAATTATAAATTTTTCATAACTGCTTCTGTTGAAGAAAGGGCAAGAAGAAGGTATAAGGAACTTTTAGAAAGAGGAGAGAAAAATATCTCCTATGATCAAGTTCTGTCTGATATTAAGGAAAGGGATAGAATTGACAGTACACGTCAAATCGCACCTTTGAAAAAAAGCCCAGATGCCCTTGTCATAGATACTACCAATAAAACCATAGATGAGTGTGTTAATCAAATCATTGGAATAATTGAAGGGAGGTAGTTATTTGTATTTTTATAAACTGGTTAGATTCTTAGCAATAATAGTTTTTAATATAGTTTTTAGAATAGACATTGAAGGGAAAGAAAATATCCCTCCTGAAGGCAGATTAGTATTATGCTCTAATCATATCAGCGCCCTGGATCCAATAATTTTAGCAATTGCCATACCTAGACCCATATCTTTTATGGCAAAAAAAGAATTGTTTAAAAACAAAATTCTTGCTAAAATTATATATAAATTAGGCGCATTTCCTGTCGATCGAGATGGATCGGATATTTCTGCTATTAGATCATCCTTAAGAGTTTTGAAGGAGGAAAAAGTATTAGGAATATTCCCAGAGGGAACCAGGGTATCTAGAGTGGATTTAGATAACGTAAAAGCAGGAGTTGGATTAATAAGTATTAAAGGTAAATCACCGGTTGTTCCCGTATATATTCAGTCAAATTATAATATATTTAGTAAAGTTATAGTAAGGATAGGCAAACCTATTCATTTAGACGAAAGTTTTGATAAAAAACTTTCAACAGAGGAGTATAGATCTATTAGCAGAGAGATCTTACAGGCTATCTATTCTTTAAATAAAATGTAGGAGGAAAAATTGTGAAAATTATAGTGGCTGAACATGCAGGATTTTGCTTTGGTGTTAAAAGAGCGATAGATATTGCTGAAAAAACTATATCGAATTCAGGAGGTGTAAATACTTATTCTTTAGGCCCTTTAGTCCACAACCCTCATGTAGTTGACAGATTAAATAAAAGAGGTTTAAAAGTTATAGATAGTGTGGACTCAGTAAAAGAAGGCAGGCTAATAATCCGTTCCCATGGGGTGCCACCTATTATTCAAAAAAAGGCAAAAGACACTAATTTAGATGTGGTAGATTGTACTTGTCCTTATGTAAAGTCAATACATAAGAAGGTGATAGACTATCATAGCAAAGGCTATAAGATAGTAATTGTTGGAGATAAAAATCATCCTGAAGTAATAGGAATTAACGGATGGTGCAATGATAAAGGAATTATAGTAAACAACGAAGATGAAGCAAGAAAGATCCCTGAATATGACAAAATATGCATTGTATCTCAAACAACTAACACCTTAGAAAAGTATGAAAAGTTGTCTAGTATAGTAGCTAAGAAGGGTAAGGAAGTTGAAAAATTTAACACCATATGTAACGCTACCAATCTACGCCAAAAGGCATGTGCAGAATTAGCCAAAAAAGTTGATGCTATGATTGTAATAGGTGGATATCATAGCTCCAATACCAACAAATTAGTGGAAATTAGTAAAAAATATTGCAATCAAGTATATCATATTGAATTATCTGAAGAATTACCTTTGCAGGAGGTATCAAAATTTAATACAATAGGAATAACTGCAGGTGCATCTACACCTGATTGGATAATTAAGGAGGTTATAGAAATAATGGAGAACATCAATAATAATGAAATAATGGAAGCAATTGAAAGCACATTGGTAGAAATCCGTAGAGGTGACATAGTAAAAGGCAAAGTAATATATGTAACAGACGATGAAATAATGGTTAATATCAACTATAAATCCGATGGAATAATTACAAGAGAAGAGCTTTCCAATGATCCTAATTTAACTCCAAAGGAACTTTATAAAGAAGGGGATGAAATAGAGGTATATATAATAAGTTTAGATGATGGCGAAGGCAATGTAGTTCTTTCTAGAAAGAGATTAGAAATTATGAAAAGTTGGGACGAGCTAGAAGATGCTTTCAACAATAAGGAAAAATTGGAGTGTACAGTTTTGACGGATGTAAAAGGAGGTTTATCCGTACTTGTAAATAGAGTAAATGGTTTCATACCAGCTTCTCAAATATCTGTCAATTATGTCAATGATTTAAGTTCTTATATTGGAGAAAAATTGACTGCAAGAATAATCGACTTTGATAAAAATAAAAGAAGAGTTGTTCTATCAAGCAGAATAATCGAAGAAGAAGAACTAGCTAAGAAAAGAGAAGAACTTTGGAATAGCTTAGAAATAGGAAAGGTTATAGAAGGTAAAGTTCAAAGGCTGACTGATTTTGGTGCCTTTGTAGACATTGGTGGCCTAGATGGTTTAATCCATATATCCGATCTATCATGGAATAGAATAAATCATCCTTCAGAAGTGGTTAACCCAGGTGATGTGGTAAAAGTTCAAGTATTAGACTTTAATAAGGAAAATAATAGGATTTCCTTAGGCTTAAAGCAAACTCTACCTCAACCATGGGATGTTTTCCTAAGTAAGAGGAAGATTGGGGATGTAGTATCAGGAAAGGTTGTAAATATGCTTGATTTTGGAGCCTTTGTCAGATTAGAAGAAGGCGTTGATGGGTTAGTTCATGTATCTCAAATTTCAAGGGAGCATGTAGATAAGCCATCAGACAAATTAGAAATTGGACAAGAAGTATCAGTAAAGATAATCGATATCAACCAAGAAGAAGAAAAAATAAGCCTTAGTATAAGAGCTTTAGAAAAAGAACTAGAAAAAAAAGAGGATAGCGAAATAGTTGAGGCTACGACTTATCAAAACCAGGATATAGATGTAAAAGTAGAAGATATTATCGATAACAAATAAAAATGTAAAGGGAATTGATGTATAATTTTTCAAAAAGTACAGATGATATAAGTGTGACCTCACAAACTACATCAAGACCCCCTTTACATTAGAACTTCTGTGGTTTTTACCACAGAAATTTTTACATTCTTATAAGTTTATCCTACTTATAAGTTCATCCTATTATATATGTTAAAGGGGAGGACTATGGCTAAGTACGAGAAATTTAAAGAAAATATTAATAGCTTAATAAACATAGACTTAAATTTCTACAAAGAAAAACAGATGAAAAGAAGAATAACCTCGCTAATGAACAGAAATGGATTTAATGATTTTGACAACTATTTTTTAGCTTTAAAAACTGATAAAGTTCTACTCAACCAATTTATCAACTATTTAACCATAAATGTATCAGAATTCTATAGGAATCCATCTCAATGGAGAGTATTAGAAGAAGATATATTACCTGAACTTATAGCTAGAAGTGGAAAAAATTTAAAAGTGTGGAGTTCTGCCTGTTCTACTGGTGAGGAGCCTTATTCTTTAGTAATGTTGTTAAATAAATTTTATAAACTAAATGAAATAAAGGTTTTAGCTACCGACATTGATGAAGGGGCAATAGAAAAGGCTAAAATAGGTTTATACTCAGAAAAAGCTTTGCTCAATCTGCCAATAGAAAAGAAGACGAAGTACTTTGAAAAGGTTGGAGATTCATATAGGATAAAAGACGAGGTAATAAATCGTGTAGAGTTTAAAAAGTTAGACCTTCTAAAAGATCCTTTCCCAAACAATGTAGATTTAGCCCTCTGTAGAAATGTAATGATCTATTTTACTGAAGAAGCTAAGGAAATATTATATAAAAAGTTTCATGATAGCCTATCTAATAAAGGAATACTGTTTGTAGGTAGTACAGAACAGATAATATTACCTGAAAGGTATAACTTCCGAACGGTTAAAACCTTTTTCTATACCAAAATTAATTAGTGTGCCGAAACAAATTATGATATAATACATTATATATGATAAAAGGGGGTTATAAATTGGATACAAAAGAGTTCCTAAAAAAATTAAGCAATGGTAGCAGCGTATCAGGATTTGAATATGGATTAAGCGATTTAATAACATCTAGCTTCAAAGACCACACAGACCAGATTACCACAGATAAACTAGGAAATATTATAATGCTAAAAAAAGGCACAGAAGATGATTCCTCCATCAAAATAATGATTGCGGCCCATATGGATGAAATTGGCCTGATGGTAAAGCACATTGAAGATAATGGATTTATAAGGTTTACCAATGTGGGGGGTATAGATCCTAGAACTATAGTAGGACAAGAGGTAGTAGTACATGGAAAAGAGGATCTATTTGGAGTAATAGGCTCAAAACCACCTCATTTGCAAGAACCTACTGAAATCGACAAAGCCATAAAAATGGAAGATATGATTATCGATTTAGGATATCCTAAAGAAAAAGTCTTAGAACTAGTTAGCATAGGGGATCCTATAACCATAAAAAGGGATTTTAAATCTTTACAAGGTAGTAGAGTAATGGGGAAATCCCTTGATGACAAAGCAGGAATAGCCGTCATGTATGAAGCCATGTTAGAATTATCTAATTTAAAACATGAAGCAGATGTTTATTTTGTGGCAACTGTACAGGAGGAAGTAGGTACTAGGGGAGCCTTTACTAGTACATATAGCATAAATCCCGATATCGGTATAGCTATTGATGTAGGATTTGGTTCAACTCCCGAGCTGCCAAAGGGAGCAACAATTGATATGGGTAAAGGGCCAGGGATAACCATCGGGGGAAATATTCATCCTGGGTTAAGAGATCAACTTATTGAAATAGCAAAACAATATAATATTCCCTACCAACTTGAAGTTACACCTGGGCCTACTGGTACTGATGGAAGAGCTATGCAAATTACTAGAGGAGGCATACCCACTTTGTGCTTATCCGTTCCACTAAGGTATATGCATACTTCAGTTGAAATAATAGATATGGAAGATGTTAAAAATACAGCCAAACTATTAGCATTCTTTATATCATCTATTACAAGGGAAAACTTGGAGGGGTTACTATGTTATTAAAAAGATTAACAGAGGCTGCAGGCGTATCAGGTAATGAAAAAGAAGTGAGAGACATTATAATAGAAGAAATAAAAGACCATGTAGATGAATTGATAGTTGACAGGTTAGGTAATGTAATAGCTTATAAAAAAGGAAAAGAAGATTCTAAAAAACTTATGATAACAGCCCATATGGATGAAGTTGGATTAATGATAACGGATATAGATAATGAAGGACTTTTAAAATTTACAACTGTCGGTGGTATCGATAAAAGAATATTGGTGTCAAAACCCGTTTTAATAGGCAAGAATAAAATACTAGGCGTTATAGGGGCAAAACCCATACATCTACAAAAAAGGGAAGAATGGCAAAGGGCGTTAAATATAGATCAACTATATATTGATATTGGAGCAAAGAATAAAGAAGAAGCGGAGAGACTAGTTAATATTGGTGATTATGTTTCCTTTGATAGCCAATACATTGAATTTGGTGACGATTTAATAAAGGCAAAGGCTTTAGATAATAGGGTTGGTTGCAGCCTATTAATAGAGCTAATAAAGGAGACTAAAGATATAGGCTTTTATGGTGTCTTTACCGTAATGGAGGAAATAGGACTTGTAGGTGCGGGCCCTGCAGCTTATAGGGTAGATCCTGATATAAGCATAATACTAGAAGGTACATTGTGTTATGAACTACCAAATATGGATGAGCACCTAGTGCCGACTTCTTTAAACAAGGGGCCTGCCATTTCTATAATGGATCGAACTACCCTGTATGATAGAGAATTTAGGGATAGGATAAAAAAGATTGCTGAGAAAAACAATATTCCTTATCAATATAGGAAAACATCTATGGGGGGTAATGACTCAGGGAGGATACACACTACAAAAGAAGGCTCTATTACTACAGCAATATCTGTTCCTTGTAGGAATATTCACTCTCCTACATCGGTAATGAGTAAAAAGGATTATAAAAATACTTACAATTTATTAATGGCTATTTTATCTGAATACAAAAAGGGGGAACTGTAGATGAATTTTAATAGTCAATTATTAATGGAATTAGTTAATACTTATGGACCAGCTGGAAATGAGAGATTGATAAGGGAATATATAATTGGTCAAATAAAAGATTATGTAGATGAAATCCATATAGATGAACTAGGAAATCTAATTGCTAGAAAGAAAGGCAATGGTAAAAAAATTATGATAGCTGCTCACATGGATCAAATTGGACTTATGGTTACCCATATCGACGACAAGGGTTTCCTAAGATTTACTAATGTTGGGGGAATATCACCATATATAACTCTAAGTCAACAAGTTCAATTCGAAAATGGTACAATTGGGATCATTTCAGCAGAACCAATTGATAATATAGCAAAATTAAAGCTGTCCAATATGTTTATTGATATAGGAGCTAATAATAAGGAGGAAGCAGAAGAGAAAATTAGTATTGGCGATATATGCGTTTATAGATCCCAATATAATGAAAATGATAATGTAGTCTTTACTGGTTCTCTAGATGATAGGATAGGCTGTTATGTTGCAATAGAAACTATAAAACAAATAAAGGAACCTACAAATGACTTATATTTTGTGTTTACTGTACAGGAAGAAGTAGGCTTAAGAGGAGCAAAAACTTCTGCTTATAGAATTGATCCAGATATAGGAATAGCTATTGATGTAACTGGTTCTGGCGATACCCCTAAAGCTAAGACTTTTGCAGTAGGATTAAACAAGGGAACGGCTATTAAAGTAAAAGATAATTCCATCATCACACATCCTAAATTAAGACAGATCATGATAGATGTTGCAGAAAAAAATGACATACCTTATCAACTTGAAGTTTTAGAGTACGGTGGTACCGACTCAGGAGCTATCCATTTGACCAAGAGTGGGGTGCCAACAGGAGCAATATCCATTCCTACTAGATACATTCACTCTACTGTAGAAATGGTGTCTAAATCCGATGTTCAAAATTCCATCAAGTTGTTGACCAAAGTATTAGAATTACAATTTGATTTTTAAAAGAGCTGAAGATTCAGCTCTTTTTTTATCAAGTTTTTATATACTAGAAAAATTATTGAAAGGTGATGTCAGTATTTGGAGGATAATATATTAATTTTTATAAAGGAATTTTAAAAATATTAAAGAATACATATATAAGACTGTTTTAAGGGGGTATTAAGGTGTTAGAGTTAGATAAGCAATATTCCATATCTGAAGTGGCTGAGCTAACAGGTTACCCTCCCCATGTATTAAGATATTATGAAAAAGAGTTTGAACTACAAATTCCAAGAAATGAAGCAAATCACCGCTTTTATACCTATACTGAAATAGAAACCTTTCAATATATAAAATCCCTTCAGGAGAAAGGTTTTAGCAATAAGCAAATTAAATTAATTCTTCAATCTCCAGAAATAATAGTAAATGCAAATGAAGAAACGGCATTAACCAGCATCAGCCCATCAGCTAATGTAAATACTTTAGAACTAGCTAAGGAAATAAGTTTAAACCTTCAAGAAGTATTTATAGATGAATTACATAAGATATTAAATAATAACGCCGACCACAATGAAAAACTAATAAGTGAATTAATGGATGAAATAATTGCCTTAAGAAAAGAATTGGCAAGTAAAGAAAGAGATGTCCTAATATGTGAAAATGCCAAGTTAAAAATGAAGCTTAAAGAAAAATCCTATGAGGTTGCAGGATTAAGAGAAAAACTTAAGAGGATAGAAAATAGTAAAAGCTTGTTTCAAAGGTTGTTTAAAAAGCAATAGATGATCTGTTGTGAATAAAGATGAAACCTATCTTGCATTATATATGGATTTCACCCCTAAAACGAATGATAGATTGCAATATATATTTATTCATATTTCAATATTCAGAATCTTTCCTTGCATTCTCCAGTAATCCATGCTATAATTATGTTAGAAATAAAATAAGGGGTCGGTTCATATGAGAAAAGAGATGAATCATATTAAAGTTAAACTCAGATTACCTACTAAAAAATGTGGAGCAATCTCATGTATAAACAATATTTGTGGACGGTGTTCACTAGAAAAGTGCCAACTTTACGAAAATGTGCTCATACAAGAAGATTAAACTAATAGAATTTATAAATAGCCTATTGACTTCCAATAGGCTATTTATAATGGTATAATATTATAAGATTGTAAAATTAAAAGAACTTTAAGCTTTTTTAAGTTTATGTTTTTAAATAAGGACGACTAGTTTTTAGGAGGATAACAAATGAAGAGTAAAAAGTATACTATTGTAACCTATGGTTGTCAAATGAATGAACACGATTCAGAAAAAATTTCTTGGATATTAGAAAATATGGGATATATATGGACAGATGATAAAGAGGATAGTGACTTTATAATATATAATACTTGCTTAGTTAGAGAGAATGCAGAATTAAAAGTCTATGGTCAATTAGGTGCATTAAAGGATTTGAAGAGGAAAAATCCAGACTTAATTCTTGCGGTTTGTGGATGTATGATGCAAAGGGAAGAGATTAGAAATATAATCCTTAGAAAATATAGACATGTAGATATAATTTTTGGTACAGGCAATATTCATAAATTACCTCAATTAATCAATAGATACCATCAAAGCAATGAGACAGTGGTTGATGTAGTGGAAGACAATAGGGAAATTGTAGAAAATATAGATGCTAATCGGAAATATTCTTTTAAAGCTTATGTAAATGTTATGTATGGATGCAATAATTTCTGTACCTACTGTATTGTTCCCTATACACGGGGAAGAGAAAGGAGTAGGGAACCAGAAAATATTATAGAAGAAGTAAGGTCATTAGCCGAAAGAGGATATAAAGAAATAACACTACTAGGTCAAAATGTTAACTCATATGGTAAAACTTTAAGTTATGATTATACTTTTGCCAATTTATTAGAAGATATAAATAAAATTGATGGCATTAAACGAATTAGATTTATGACATCTCATCCTAAAGATCTATCAGATGAACTTATAGAGGCTATGGCAAGTTTAGATAAAGTATGTGAACACTTACACCTACCTATTCAATCTGGAAGCAGCAGGATATTAAAAGTAATGAATAGAAAATATACTAAAGAAGACTATTTAAGATTAGTAGAAAAAATAAGGAATAGAATTCCCGATATTGCTTTGACAACAGATATTATTGTAGGTTTTCCAGGCGAAACAGAAGAAGATTTCAATGAAACTTTAGAAATAGTTAAAAAAGTTGAATACGATTCTGCTTTTACCTTCCTATATTCCATAAGGGAAGGCACTATTGCAGCCAGGATGGAAAATCAAATACCAGATGATATAAAACAAGAAAGATTTCAACGATTATTGGATACCTTATATCCAATATTCTACAAGAAGAATTTAAAGTATCAAGATAAAGTTGTAGAAGTTTTAGTGGAAGAAGTAAGTAAAAACAACGAAAAGGTATTGACCGGTAGGACTAGACATGGCAAACTTGTCCATTTTGAAGGTGACAAAAAACTTATTGGACAATTGGTAGATGTAAAAATAGATAATGTAAAAACTTTCACCTTAGAGGGCCATATCATATAAATCGGAGGTTATTAATTTGACAAGCTTAACACCAATGATGAGACAGTATAAAAAGATTAAAGAAGATTATCAAGATGCTATTTTGTTTTTTAGGCTAGGAGATTTTTATGAAATGTTTTTTGATGATGCAGTTATTGCATCTAAAGAACTGGAAATTGCTCTAACTCAGAGGGACGCTGGGGGCAATGTAAAAGCACCCATGTGCGGAGTTCCCTATCATGTATCAGATGTATATATCTCTAAATTGGTGAAGAAAGGCTACAAGGTAGCAATATGCGAACAACTTGAAGATCCATCTACTGCAAAGGGATTGGTAAAAAGAGATGTTGTAAGAGTAGTTACGCCAGGCACCATAACAGATGATAAAGTATTGGATGAAAAGAGTAACAACTTCTTAGCTTCTATATATATAGACGAACAGGGTGCGGGATTATCCTATGTGGATAGTTCAACTGGTGAAATGTATACCACTGAGATGTTAAAAAAGAATGAGAATCAAATATATAATTTTCTACTAGATGAGATAGGCAAAATTGTTCCTTCGGAAATTCTTTGTAATGGGGAATTTACAAAGAATGAAAAATTAATAAAAACCATAAAAAACAAAATTAATCCATTTATAAATACCTATGATACAGAGTCGATAAAGACAAAAAATTGGGAAAACCTAATCTTAAATCACTTTGATGCTAGTGACTTAAAGGATTTAGGATTACAAGGCAAGATGTATTCCATCCTCTCAACAGGAAAATTAATTGATTATCTATACGATACTCAAAAAGGCTCACTGCACCATATAAATACACTAGAATACTATAATGTAAAGGAATACATGATATTAGATATAAATACTAGAACCAATTTAGAAATCCATGAGACCATTATGACGCGAGAAAAAAAGGGAGCTTTAATATGGTTATTGGATAAGACTTCAACAGCCATGGGAGGAAGATTATTAAAAAATTGGCTAGAACAGCCCTTAATCCATATTGATGAAATCAAAAAACGGCAAAGATTTATTGAACTATTTGTTGAAGATGTTATATTGATGGATAGGATTAAAGAATGCTTAAAAGATATTTATGATTTAGAAAGATTGGTGGGAAGAATATCATATGGGAATTGTAATGCTAGGGATTTATTTTCCTTAAAAATTTCCATAGGAAAGATTCCTGAATTAAAAAATTTACTGCTAAACTCCAATAAAGAAGAGTTTATCGAGCTAGCTATGGAATTAGATTCTTTAAAGGATATATATCGGCTATTAGATGAGTCTATTGTAGACAATCCTCCTATAACCCTTAAAGAAGGAGGGCTGATAAAAGTCGGATATAATAAGGACCTAGACCAACTAAAAATGATCAGTAAAAACGGCAAACAAATGCTAACTGATTTGGAGATGATAGAGAAAGAAAAAACAGGAATTAAAAACTTAAAGATTGGTTTTAATAAGGTATCAGGATACTACTTTGAGGTAACCAAGTCTTATATAGACTTAGTTCCGGATTATTTTATTAGAAAACAAACTTTAACTAACTCAGAAAGATATCATACTGAAAAGTTAAAGGAATTAGAGTCTAAAATATTAGGAGCAGAGGATAAGATAGTAGAAATTGAATATAGTCTCTTTAATGAGATAAGGAACAGGGTAAAGAAGGAAATTAACAGGATTCAAAGGGTTAGTAGACTGGTTTCTCAAATCGACGTTTTAAATTCACTAGCTCAAGTTGCTTATGATTACAATTATGTAAAACCGAAACTCAACAATAGGGGAGTAATTAAAATTGTAGAAGGAAGGCATCCAGTTGTGGAAAAAACCTTATCCGATGGTAGCTTTGTTCCTAATGATACCTATATGGATAATGGAGATAATAGGATTCAAATAATAACGGGCCCGAACATGGCCGGTAAATCTACTTATATGAGGCAAGTTGCTATTATTGTATTGATGGCTCAAATAGGTTCTTTTGTACCCGCTAAAGAAGCTGATATATGCATAGTAGACCGGATATTTACTAGAATAGGAGCCTTTGATAATCTTGCGCAAGGTGAAAGTACCTTTATGGTTGAGATGAATGAAGTAGCCAATATAATACAAAATGCAACTAAAAATAGTTTAATCATATTAGATGAAGTTGGACGTGGAACCAGTACTTACGATGGGCTTAGCATAGCGTGGTCGGTAGTTGAATATATCGCTGAAAAAATTGGAGCCAAAACCCTATTTGCTACCCATTATCATGAGTTGGTAGAATTGGAAGATAAGTTAAAAGGGGTCAAAAACTTAACCATATTAGTTGAAGAAAAAGGGGATGAAGTAATATTTTTAAGAAAAATAGTGGAAGGTAGCACTAACAAGAGCTATGGGATTCAAGTTGCTAAATTAGCTGGTATTGAGGATAAGATTATAGATAGAGCTAATGAAATACTAGAGCAAATTGAGAAAAAAAATATTGCAACATCTAATAGTAGTGCAGTACAAGAAAGCAGGCAACTGGACTTTTTGGATTATAAAAAAGATTATTTTATCGAGAAGATAAACAATTTAAACATTAATAATTTAACCCCTATTGAAGCTATGAACATTCTATATAAACTCATAGAAGAAGCTAAAAAGCTTAAGGAGCGAGCTTAAATGTCAAAAATTAAGATCTTAGATCCATCAACAATACAAAAAATTGCGGCAGGTGAAATAATCGAAAGACCCTCTTCTGTTGTTAAGGAATTGATAGAAAACTCCTTGGATGCTAATTCTACTAGTATAACAATTGAAATAAGAAACGGGGGTAAGGATTATATTCGAGTTACCGACGATGGCGATGGGTTTAGTGAAGAGGATTTAAAAATAGCATTTAAACGGCATACAACAAGTAAGCTATCCAATATTGATGATTTGTACAACATTATTTCCTTTGGTTTTAGGGGAGAAGCATTAGCTAGTATTTCCTCAGTTTCAAAGGTTGAAGTACTAACAAAAACAGAAAATTCCCTATCTGGCCTTAGAGGGATTGTAGAAAATGAGGAAGTGTTGCAAATTACGCCAATCGGTTGTCCAAAGGGAACTACTATGATCATAAAAGATTTATTTTATAATATACCGGTGAGAAGGGGTTTTCTAAAAAGTAATACAATAGAAACAAACCATGTTAATGATATTGTCTATAGATTAGCCCTAGGTAATGAAGGCGTTAGCTTTAAATATATTAGGGATAATAAAATAGTTTTTAATACTTCAAAAAAAAATGACCTATTAACCAATATCTACATTTTATTGGGAAAGGAATTTGCTGAAAATCTAGTACAAATAAATTATGAATCTGAATTTTTAAATGTTAAGGGATATATATCAAAAAATACCTTTTATAGAAGCAATAGAAGTCATCAATATCTGTATGTAAATAATAGATATGTAAAAAATAGTGACATAACCAAATTAATTGAAGATAAATATAAATCTATTATCCCTATTAATAAATTCCCTGTTTATGTCCTATTTATAGACATAAATCCATCTTTGATTGATATAAACATTCATCCAACCAAACAGGAAATAAAATTTATGAACTTTAACCAGATTGCTTCGGCCCTTGAAGAAAGTATAAATGATGCTTTTAATCGTATATTGACAATACCCGAAGTTTCTTTGACTAAAGAAAAGGAAAAGAAAATAGAAGAGCTACCCCTATTATTTGAAAAAACTTTATTTACAGACGACAAATCTTCCTCGAAAAAGGATATATACAAATCAAAGGATAATAGTGACTGGTTTATAAAAGATGGATATAATTCAAATAATATTGATAAAACAGATCTTATAAATGAAACAGAAATAAATTTAGATGGTAAAGGTGACTACACCTATAAAGCAGATAATAATGATTTGTCGAATATATTAGAGAGTTCAAAAATTGTAGGTGTTCTTTTTTCAACTTATATAATATTGGAAAATACTCAATTGGAAAAAGTTTTTCTAATCGATCAACATGCTGCCCATGAAAGAGTGCTTTACGAAAAATATAAGGAAGAATATGAGTCGGAAGAAGTAATTATTCAAACCCTCATGGCACCACTGGTTTTAGAATTCAATGCTATCGATTTTGAAATTGTTATCGATAATATTGAATTGTTCAGGAAATTAGGCTTCATAATTGATGAATTTAGCAGTAATAGTATTGTTATAAGGGGAGTACCCATGATATTTGGTAAACCAGAGGTGAAAGAATTATTCTTGGAATTGGTGGATGTAATCTCTCAAAATCCAAAGAGCAATTACTCTATTAAAACAGAAAGAATAATGAAAATTGCATGTACAAAAGCAATCAAAAGTGGCGATAATATTAATATATTGGAAATAGAAAGTCTTATTCAACAATTGGGGAAGGCAAAAAATCCTTATACCTGTCCCCATGGAAGACCAACTATTATTGAGATCTCTAAAAAGGACTTAGAAAAGGAATTTAATAGAATAATGTAAAGGATGATACTATTGGGTAGGAAAAACAACTTACTAGTTATAGTCGGGCCAACAGCTGTGGGGAAAACTGCAGTATCAATAGATTTAGCAAAAAAAATAGACGGAGAGATAATATCTGCCGATTCAATGCAGATATATAAACATATGGATATAGGTACTGCAAAAATAAAGAAAGAGGAAATGGAGGATATTCCCCATTATTTAATAGATATAGTATACCCTGATGAAGAATTTACTGTAGCCAATTATAAAAAATATGCTGAAGAGCATATCAATGATATTAATGAGAGGGGAAAAATACCTATTGTAGTAGGGGGATCAGGCCTGTATATTAACTCCTTAGTATATGAATTAAGCTTTTCAAGGGTTAAACCCAATGAAGAATTTAGAAAAAGATATGAGGAAATAGCTAATACATATGGCAATCAATATATATATGATGAATTAAGTCGAGTAGATCCTGTAGCAGCTAAACGAATTAATCCTAATGATAGGAAGAGGATTATTAGAGCTTTGGAAATTTTTTATGGAACTGGTAAGCCTATGTCCAAATTTAACAAAGATTTTAGAAAAGAAACGGATAAATATAATTTAGCTATGATTGGACTTACTATGGATAGGGCTGCATTATACAAGCGTATAAATAATAGAGTAGATATAATGGTAGAAGAAGGACTAATTGAAGAGGTAGAAAAATTGCTCTCTAAAGGTTATAATAAAGAATTGACTTCGATGCAAGCTATTGGTTACAAGGAGATTATTGAATATATAGAAGGCAATTGCAGCTTAGAAGAAGCTATAGAGACCCTTAAAAGGAATACTAGAAGATTTGCTAAAAGGCAATTGACATGGTTTAGAAGAGAAAAAAGGTTATATTGGATCGATGTTTCAAAATTTGAATCCATCGAGGATATTAGTGAACATATTATTTATCATATAAAGAAAAATAATAAATTAAATATTTAAGGGAGGGGAATATGTGAAAAATTCAACCAACTTACAAGACCATTTTCTAAATAAAGCAAGAAAGGACGGCTTAACCATCACAGTATACTTAATAAATGGATATCAAATTAGAGGTTTAGTAAAAGGGTTTGATAATTATACTATTATAGTGGACAGCGAAGGCAAGCAGCAGTTAATTTATAAACACGCTATTTCTACCATTGTTCCAGTTAAGCCAATTAATTTTTCTGAATAAGGCTCAAGGAGATAGAAAATTAAAAAAGATAAAAATACAAATGTCTCTGACTATTTCAGAGGCTTTTGTATTTAAATACAATTAGAAAGGCGATCTAGATGGATAAGATGACAATAAATATATTATGTAAACATTATTGTTTAGATGAAAAGATAATTAGATTTGTCAATGAAAAAGAAATTTTATTAAAGGATAAATTTAAAGAAATTGATAAAATTAAGGAATATAATCAATATAAGGTTATTAGTAAGATGCAAGCAGCAAAGCTTAGTTCTACCGATTTTAACTGGACCACTGGATATGGATATGGAGACGTAGGAAGGGATAAGGTAGAGGAAATCTATTCTTTAATTTTTAATACGGAAGATGCCTTAGTAAGGCCAATTATTGTTTCGGGTACCCATGCAATTACACTTACACTATCTGGTCTATTAAGACCCAATGATGAATTCATATCTGTAACTGGGACTCCTTACGATACATTACTTAAGGTCATTGGTGTAGAAGGTGCAGAAAGAGGAACTTTATTAGAGTACGGTATAAAGTATAAGGAGATACCTTTAAAAGATGGAATGATAGATGTAGACAGGGTCATTGAAAATATATCTGCAAATACTAAGCTCTTATTAATTCAAAGATCTACAGGCTATAGCAATAGGAAAGCAATAACAATAGATGAAATGGAAAGGGCTATAAAAAAGATAAAAAAGCAACATAAGGATATAATTATTATGGTGGATAATTGCTATGGGGAGTTCGTTGAATCAAGAGAACCTACAGAGGTTGGGGCCGATATTATGGCAGGATCCTTAATTAAAAACCCGGGCGGTGGTATAGCCCTTACTGGCGGCTATATAGTTGGTAAAACAGATCTGGTTGAACAAATTGCTAATAGAAATACAGCGCCAGGCTTAGGGAAAGACTGTGGTTTAACTTTTGGAACGACTAGATCAACACTACAAGGCCTTTTCCTGGCCCCTCACGTAGTTGCCGAAGCCCTAAAAGGAGCCTTATTAGTTGGCATAGTATACAAGGAGTTGGGATTTGAAATTGTACCAGATATAGGCGATACAAGAAGTGACATTATACAAGCTGTAAAATTCAATTCACCCGATAGGGTCATAGAATTCTGTAAAGGCATTCAAGAGGCTGCTGCAGTAGATTCCTATGTAACTCCAATTCCTTGGGATATGCCCGGATATGAAGACAGGGTAATTATGGCATCAGGAGGATTTATAGAGGGGTCATCAATAGAATTAAGTGCAGACGGTCCAATGCGAGAACCGTATTTTGCTTATTTTCAAGGGGGATTAACATACCAACATTGTAAACTGGGTGTTATGAAATCATTAAATAATCTTTACAATAATGATTTAATAGACAAAAACAAGCTAACTATTTAGTTAGCTTGTTTTTTGTAATATTAAAACTTTCTATACAATCCTATAACCTTTCCTAGTATGGTTACTTCCTTGGTTACTATTGGTGACATAGAATCATTTTCTGGTTGAAGTCGAACATAATCATCTTCTTTGAAAAATCTCTTAACAGTCGCTTCGTCTTCTATTAAAGCTACTACAATATCGCCGTTAATGGCGTGATTTTGTTGCTTAACCAACACATAATCTCCACTTAAAATCCCAGCATTAATCATGCTATCACCATCAATTTTAAGCATAAAAAGGGGACCACGTTCAGCCATTTCCGCAGGAACTGGAAATGTATCTTCAATGTGTTCCACAGCTAGTATTGGTTGACCAGCAGTAACCTTACCAAGTATGGGAACGTCTACAGTTTTCTTTGGTGAAAACAAGGAGCCTTCATCTCTATCTATAATTTCTATCGCTCTAGGCTTAGTTGGATCTTTCCTTATATAGCCTTTTTCCTCTAATTTTTCTAAATGTCTATGAACAGTTGATGTAGATTTCATATTAACACCTTTACAAATCTCTCTTACAGAAGGAGGATATCCTTTTTTCTGAATATGATTTTTAATGAAAAACAGAATTTCTAATTGGACCTGATTTAAATCTTCATACATATAATCACCTCACAAATAATAGAGTAAGTCAGAATAACCATGGCAGTAGGAACATATAATTGAATATGTAGTAATCATATATAAATTTATCTTATTATATCATATATAAAAAGTTTTTTCAAACATTAGTTCTTTTTTAAGTTTTCCTATTGACAAAGAACTTATGTTTTTGTAAAATGTATTCAAGAACAAAAGTTCAGAACAACTGTGCGGGGTGGAAATATGAAAAAAACTAGATATAGAGTAGTAAACAAAAGAAGGTTTTATTCATTTATGATTATCTTACTTTCTATGCCGTTAATTATTATTGCTCTATTCATCAATTATCAAAAAGTATATAGCACTACATATGAGATAAGATATGACAACGTATATAAGGAAGTTATAGTTAGAGAAGGGGATACCCTGTGGAAGATAGCTCTCGAAAATATGCCACCAGATTATGATGTTAGAAAGATGGTATATGAAATAAAGGTAATTAATGAAATTATAGATAGCAATATATATCCAGGAGAACTAATAAAGGTCCCTATAAAACACAGCCCAAATAAATAACGGGTAGCTGGATTAACTACCCGTTATTCTAATTATTATTAGGATCTAATTTGGCTAGAGGATTGCTTTTAACAGCTGCTCTTAACCTTTCATCATCGATATGTGTATATATTTGAGTTGTAGACACATTCTCATGGCCTAATATAGCCTGTAGGGCCCTGATATCTACATTGCCGTATTTATACATCAAGGTAGCTGCGGTATGTCTAAGTTTGTGGGTAGAATATACGCTAGTATCGAATCCTGCCTTTTCAATGTATCGATCTATCATATGTTGAATAGCTCTATTGCTCATTCTTCTTTTTCTCATACTTAAGAAAAGTGCTTCCTTATCTATAGCATCTTCAGGTCTTACCGCAAGATAACTCTTTATGGCATTGATGCACGCATCATTTAAGTAGATGGTTCTTTCCTTATTACCCTTACCGATTACAGTTAAAGTATCATCTTTAATTTTAGAGATATCTATACTAGATAGCTCTGAAAGGCGTAAGCCACAGTTTAGAAATAGCATAACAATTGCATAATCCCTCTTTCTGAAAAATTCATTTTGGTTTTCCAATATGGTATTTAATAACTTTTGGCATTCTTCTAATGTAAAATAGATCGGTTGTCTTACATTGGTTTTAGGAAATTCAAGACCGTCAGCAGGATTCTTATCTATTAGATTAACCTTTAAATATAGATAATCAAAAAAAGATTTTAAGCTTGCAACCTTTCTAGCTTTAGCAGAATTCCCGTTGTCTCTGTTTTTATCTACATATGAAATAAAAGAGTGGAGGTCCTGTAAGTTTACCTTCTTTATCAGCTCGATATCTACATCACTAATATCTATTTCATCAAAAAGCACATTATTATCCACCAATCGATACCTTAGTTTAAGGTATCTGAAAAAAGTTCTTAAATCGAAGAAGTATTCTTTAGTAGTGTTTGGAGAAGTACCCTTGATGGTCTCCATATAATTCAGATAATCTTCAAGTATTATCGGTATTTTATCCATTTAATCCCTCTTTCTTAACTATTTTTAATATAAATAGTCACAAAATACATATTTTGTGACTATTTATATACTTCTACATAAAAAACAAAAATCCTTCTTTTTTAGAAAACTTTTTTGAATTTCTCGTTTAAGAATCTCTCCAAGTTCATAACAATTAGCGTCCTCCGATTTTGCTATGCTATATAATCCTTTCTTAAGATTGTTCACCTAACTCAGCACAACTTGTCCATTGTTTATATTGAGCATATATGAAAAATTCTATAACTTCATAAAAATCAACCTCCATAATTGCCTTATAAGCGATTAAGAACAAATTTCTGACTAATTGTATGGTTAAGACTCAATAGCGACTCCATAGCCCGATTTAGACCTAAAACGT
>JAAYEU010000055.1 GCA_012728595.1 Tissierellia bacterium | reverse complement strand
TAAACATTAGGCAGGTCTCCTGACTTATGATCATCCTACTCTCAACGCCTTCCCGAGAAAATCTCAGTGGCATGTGTTGATTTCGTCCCAATTACAGTAGCGGGGGCTGTACTGGATTTTCACCAGTTTCCCTTTTAATCCTGAAGGAACCTAATGTCTTTGTATTCAGTTTTTACCAATTACATCTTATCATAAATTTTTATATTGTCAACTAATTTTTTAATATTCAATTAATTTAGCCTATTCTAACGTGTAATTTACCTTTTTAATGAATTTATATCCTCTTTCATCTATGGAAATTATGTTGACACTTCCATTGTCCACCCTAAACTTAAAATAATAATCTAGATTATCAAATACCCAGGATAGGGCAAGCCTAATTACTCCAGCATGGCATACTAAAAGGGCATCTTCATCTTTTTTAGAAATTTCCTCTAAGAAGGAGGTAACCCTTTCATAGGCCATCTTGATACTTTCGCCCTTGGGGGTTGGAAAGTTAATATAGTCTTCATCCCAAAGTTTTGATTCTTCTGGGAAATTCTCCTTTATCTCCTCATAGCTATAGCCTTCGAATAGGCCAAAGTCGATCTCCTGAATTCTTTCATCCCTTTCACCTTCTAAGCCCAAAAGCTCCATAGTTTGAATAGCCCTATACAGGGGGCTTACATAAACTCTATCGAAGGATAGGGTATCCACATAAGTCTTAGTTCGCTTAATGTGCTCCCTCCCTTCTTCAGTTAATACCGTCTCCTTGGTACTAAATATATTTCCTACATTGTCCCCAGTTTGTCCATGGCGAATCAGTATTATGTCCACCTTAACACCTCCAAAAATATTATTAGCGATACCAGTTCAGATATTTCAAGGCTGGCTCCGTATACATCTCCGGTAAAACCACCTATTTTACTATAGCTGATTTTGGTCATCAGCTCTCCCAGCAAAAATGAAAAGATTAATGGCAGTAGGTAGATTGGATTTATGACTAAAACTACTAGTAAGTATAGGCCTCCCCCCAAGAGGGCATATTTTTTTAGATTACTCCTATGGAACATATACCCTATTCCATCCTTTTTAGCAAGTTTTTTACTAGCCATCAAGTAGGCTACTACTAAACGGGCGTTTCCACAGGATAAGGCTAGTATAAGGGGGATATTTCCCTCCAAGCTTGATATTAAAATATGTTTTAGTAAGATATCCACAACAATCGATATAAGACCAAAGGCTCCTATCCGGCTGTCCCTCATGATTTCAAGCACTCTTTCCCTTTCCCTGTAGGATAAAAATCCATCACAGGTATCTGCTAAACCGTCTAAATGGAGGCCTCCCGTTAGTATAATCATGGATAAGAGGGTAAGTATGCTGGCTACTTCCTTATTTAAGTGGATGAATAGATGGTAGATTAGTCCTCCTAAGCCTCCTATTATGAGGCCAACTAGGGGAAAGAATAAGATGCTTCTCGATAGATTTTTAGAGCTAAAGTCTACAGGCTTTTTTATGGGTAGCCTGGTTAGGAATTGGATGGATAGAATTAAGCCATCTATCATTTTATTTTCACCGGTATTCCACAGCATACCAAGTAGACCTCTTGGGCAAGACTTGCTAGCCTTTGGTTGATCCTACCCTGAATATCCCTAAAAACTCGTCCTATGTGACTTTCCGGCACTAAGGAGTAGCCCACCTCATTGGTTACCATTACAAGATTATAGCCCTTCTTTTCTATGGCCTTTATTAGGGAGTATAGTTCATGGTAGATTCTTTCCTCCACTTCCCCTTGTAGATTAGAGTCTATATAGTCTTTGCCCGCGGTCATATCAAACATTATATTGGAGGTAAGTAGGGTTATACAGTCCAAAAGATAGTTTTTCTCCTCTCCCAAGGCCCTAGTCAAGGAATGATAACCTTCAAAGGTTCTCCAAGAGGAGGGGCGGCTTTTTCTATGTAGTTTTATCCTTTCTGCCATTTCCTCATCCCATATTTTAGATGTGGCTATGTAGACCACATCCCTTTTATCTTCATATAGCTTTTCTGCAAAAGTACTCTTGCCGCTTCTGGCTCCACCGGTAACTAAAGTAATCATATTATCACCTACACTCTTTCCATCTTCAATTAATTATCAGTATACCATAAACTTATTCCAGTGGAAACTATTGACTAAATGGATAATCGATATTACAATATAAGGTACAATTGAATAGATAAATCTTATGGTCCGCAAGGATAAAGGGAAGTCGGGTGAAAATCCCGCGCAGCCCCCGCTACTGTAAGCGAGGATGAAGCCCTAATAGGCCACTGAGTTCTTCTCGGGAAGGCAGGGTGGAAGATGAATCGCAAGCCAGGATACCTGCCATAAGATTTTACTTGAATTAGCCTTCGGAGGGAAGGTTTAATAGCTTTTTTATGTCCATTTTTTTGATTAAAAGCCTACCTCCTAAGGTAGGCTTTTAAATTTTACCAAAGTGAGGAGGATTTTGATGAGAAAGTTTAAAAATCTATGGATCATAATGGTATTTGTTTTAGTCTTTTCATTGGTAGCTTGTAGCACAAAGGATGCATCCAAGCCCGAAGAGGTGGTTGAAAATGTGGAAGTGGAGGTTGAAAAAGAAAAATTATTCCCCTTTGAATTTACCGACTTTATGGATAGGGAAATAGTTCTAGAAAAAGAGCCTAAAAGGATTGTATCCTTAGCTCCTTCCATTACCGAACTTCTGTATGCTTTAGGAGCTGGAGATAGAATCGTAGGGGTTACTGATTATGACAACTATCCCCCTGAGGTTGAAGAACTTCCAAAGATGGGAGGTTATAAGGGGGCTAATGTGGAAGCCATAACGGCGCAGAATCCAGATTTAGTCTTTGCTTCTCCCCAAGCTGGCAAGGAGGAGGTAGAAGCTATAGAAAATTTAGGAATTCCGGTGGTAGTTTTAGAGGCTAGAGACATAGAAGGGATATATGAATCCATAAGGTTATTAGGTAGGATAACTGGGACTGAAGAAAAGGGGGAAGAAATTATTGGAGAGATGGAAGCTAGAATTGAAGAAGTTAAGGAAAAGGTAGAAGGCTTGCCAAGGCCTGATGTATTCCACCTGCTTTCTTTAAATGGAAATTGGACCTCAGGAAAGGGAACCTTCATAGATGAACTTATAACAATTGCCGGGGGCAACAATGTGGCAGGGGATATTGAAGGCTGGGGCCAATATAGTGCCGAGGAAGTAGTCAACAGAAATCCCCAGGTAATAATTACATCACCCAACGCTGGAAGTGTAGAGGATATAAGGAATGCAGAAGGCTTTAAGGAGACGGCTGCTGTTAAGGATGGAAATATATGCGTCTTAAGTAACGATGACATCATAGTTAGGGCTTCAAATAGGATTATTTTAGGCCTAGAAGAGATTGCTAAATTCTTACACCCGGAGGTTTTCGATTAAGGTGAAAAGGAGTATCTACTTTGTCATAGCAATATTACTTCTTTTCCTCTCCCTTTTAATCTCTATCTCTGTAGGAGCGGTTAATATCCCTCTACAGGAGATTGTAGCTACTTTTACGGGGGGTGGAGATGAAACCCATAGGACCATAATACTGAATTTGAGGTTACCAAGGGTAATAAGTTCGGCAGTAGTAGGCATGGGGCTTTCGGTGGCAGGAACCTTTTTCCAAGCCTTACTAAGAAATCCCATGGCTGACCCTTACGTTTTGGGAATTTCTTCAGGGGCTGCCCTAGGGGCAACCCTTGCTATAATATTGGGCTTTGGCCTTATCAGCCTCAGCTTTATGGCCTTTTTTTTGGCCTTAGTCGTGGTGGTCTTTGTATATCTGGTAGCTAAAACTGGCAGTAGGATATCCATCAACACCATGCTGCTGGCCGGTATTGCTATAAGCTCCTTGATTTCAGCCATAATTTCCTTGCTGATGCTCTTAAATCACGAAGAGCTTACTAAGATCTATTTTTGGACCATGGGAGGATTTAACCTAACAAATTGGCAAAAGGTCATCTACTCCAGCCCCATAATTATAATTAGCACCCTTATAATGTATGTCTTTTCAAGGGACTTAAATGCCATATTGACGGGGGAGGAAATTGCCGAACACCTAGGGGTTAATACGGAGTTAGTTAAGAGGACAATACTAATCCTTGCCTCCTTGGTTACGGCTACTTGCGTATCCATTGGAGGGGTTATTGGCTTTGTGGGACTGATTGTACCCCATATATCGAGGCTTATAATAGGGCCGGATAATAGGGTTTTGGTTCCCTTTAGTGCTCTAACAGGGGCCATCTTCCTAAACCTTGCCGATACCTTGGCCAGAGTTATTTTAAGGCCTGCTGAAATCCCCATTGGAATTATAACGGCAGCCTTTGGCGGTCCCTTCTTTTTATATTTGTTGGTAAAAAATAAAAGAAAGATTAAAGGAATGTGATTATATGTCCATTTTACAGGTAGAAAATCTACACTTTTCCTATGGAAAGTCCTTAGTTTTAAAGAACATCCACTTTAGCCTTGATAAAAACAAAATGGTGGGCATTATAGGGGGAAATGGCTGTGGAAAATCTACCCTGTTAAAGAATATATCGGGCTACTTAAAGCCCGATTCAGGCAGGATCTTGATTGGGAATAAAGATATTAGGCGCTTTTCCACCAAGGAAAGGGCCCAATTTATAGCCTATGTCCCCCAAGATATGCCCTATGATTTTGACTTTAGCTCTTATGATGTGGTCATGATGGGAAGAATCCCCTTCCTTAAAAGGTTTGAACGGGAAGGAAAAGAGGATGAAATGATTGTAGAGGAAGCCATGAGAATTACCAACACCTGGAAGTTTAGGGATAAGAATATAAATGAACTTAGTGGCGGTGAAAGGCAGAGGGTCTATATAGCAAGGGCCCTGGCTCAAAGGCCTAAGATCCTTTTAATGGACGAACCCGTTTCCCACTTGGATATCAAGTATCAGATAGAGATCCTATCCCTGGCAAGGGAGCTGGCCTTAAAGGGAATGTTGGTAATTGCAGTTCTTCATGATATAAATTTAGCCTCCCAATTTTGTCATGACTTGTTCATTATGAAGGAGGGTAGGATTATGGATTATGGCCCAGCTATTAAGGTCCTTAAACCTAATAATATTAAATCGGCCTTTTCCGTGGATGTAAAATTACTCCATAATCCAGTTACCAATAGTCCCTATGTAGTTGCTGATTTAGAAGAAAGAAAGGGATTTGATGTAATTTAGTAGCAAGGAGGTTATGCTGTTGAAGTATGATACAGATGCTTTAAAGGGAGTAAAAGGCCTTACTCTGGTTTCAATGCTTATAGCTTTAAGTGCCGTAGGGGCCATGGTTAAACTATTTAATACCGTTGCCTTGGATTCCACCCCAGGCTATTTTGCAGCTTTATACTTAGGAGCTTGGTATGGAGCTATTGTGATAAGTTTAGGCCATTTGCTTACCGCCTTTACTTCAGGCTTTCCTTTGGGAATTTTTATCCACATCTATATAGCTATTCAAATGGCCATTTATGCCTGCCTATTCAGATACTGCTATGAAAGATTTAATAGTTTAGTTGGCATATTAGCTGCTACCCTATTGAATGGGCCCCTTGCAGCCCTTTTATTGGTGCCCATATTTGGATGGGGATTTTTTCTAGGCTGGAGCCTTCCCTTAAGCTTTGGCTCCTTTGTAAATATATTCTTAGCAGCCTTAATATATAAGGGAATGGATAAAGTAGGTGGCAGGTAAGTTGATAGAGAGATATAGGGATTTAATTATAATCTATGAGGGGGATGTGGCCTATGTAGTTAGCTGTGATAGCCTAGGGGCCATAGGGAATAAGGAAGGGGATGTGCTAAAAGTCAGTGAAGAGGTTGTGGGAAGGGCTACCATTAAGGTGGCCCTAGCTGAAGCCTTGTGTGTAGGGGCAAGGCCCCTTGTTATATCTGATACTTTGGCTGTGGAGATGAAGCCTACTGGGAATAGGATAATAAGGGCCATAAAGAAGGAGCTTGAGGAGAACGAACTAACCGGCATTGTGCTAACTGGAAGCAGTGAGGAAAACTTCCCCACTTCCATGACGGGTATTGGAATTACCATAATTTCCAGGGCAAGCTTAAGGGATTTAAAGATTAAAAGGACAAAAAAAGGGATGCATGTTTCCCTTTTAGGCCTTCCATTGGTTGGTGAAGAGGTTTTAAAAAATCCTGGAAAGGGCCTTCAATTGCGAGATTATGTGAAAATCTCTGAATCAGAGGAGATAGTAGAGGCCATCCCAGTTGGCTCTAAGGGGATTGGATATGAGTTAAGGGTATTGGAAGAGCTTTCTGGCCTAAGGCTAGAAAGAAATATTCCCTGTCATTTGGATATAGAAAAATCTGGTGGGCCCTCTACCTCCTGTATCCTGGTACATGAGGAAAAACATCCTAGCATAGCAAAAATCATAAATAAGCCCTTCAACTATTTGGGAAGGCTTAGCAAAAACCCTAGTCTTCTTTAGGACTAGGGTTTTTTGCCATCCTTCTCATCTTTCTTATTCCAATTTATTATCTTCTTATTCTTCTTCATATCCTCATCATCTATTATGCCGTGTTCTGCTGCTATTTCATAATTCATCTGGTTGAAGAAGTTTTCATCAATTCTATTTTTCTTCCTATCCTTCATATTCATCACCTGGTAGCTATTCTATGTTAAATCTGTTTCTATATACCAGGTAATTTAAGGATGTTAATAATAGGTTTTTACCTCGTATTTACCCTTTAATTCTTCGGCCTTTTCTAAATACCTCTCCTGCTGTTTCATCAAAATCAATTGTTGATTGATTTGACCTTTTACCTCATCCAAGGATTTGATGGCGGCTTCCTTTTTAGAGCTTAGCTTAATTATATGGTATCCAAATTGAGTTTTAACTGGCTGGCTAATCTCCCCTTCTTCCATTGCGAAAGCTGCCTCTTCGAATTCTGGTACCATCTTACCCCGGGTAAATTCCCCTAAGTCTCCACCGTTGGCTTTAGATGGACAGCTGGAGTACTTTTCAGCCGCTTCTTCAAAGGATAAACCCTCTTTTATTTCCTCTAGTATCTCTTCTGCCTTTTTATCATCCTCTACTAATATGTGGCTTGCCCTAACGGTCTCCGGACTAGTAAAGAATTCTTTCTTCTCCTGATAGAAGTTTTCTATCTCCTCTTCAGTAACCACAATATTAGAAAATAGCTTGTTAATGGCATATTGCTTTAGGATATTTGCTTTTACCCTTTCCACTTCTACTATGAAGTCTTCTTCCTTATCAAAACCCTTTTCAATAGCCTCTAAGTATAGCAGTTCCTGGTTTACCAACTCATCTGTCAGCTGTTTTATCCCTTCTGGACTTCTGAATTGGGCTGCCGTTTGTGGTGCTAACTGGCTTAAGAAGTTATACACGTCCATATCAGTTATTTCCTTCCCATTTACCGTTGCCAACACTTTACTTTCATTCATATTCATAATCTCCTTTAATTTATTTTAAATCTTTAATATATTGAAGGTATCATATTGGGATTTTCATGTCAAGCCAAAGCTTTAAATCAAAAGATTACACTTATCTTGGTCCCTTTTCCTAATTTGCTTTCTACCTCTATCTGACCACCATGGACCTCTATTATCTGCTTGGCTATGGCCATGCCTAAACCTGAACCCTTATGGCTTTCTCCCGTATTTGTTCCCCTGTAGTATTTTTTAAATAGATTTTTTAAATCTTCCTTGGCAATCCCCTTGCCATTATCTTCTATATAGACGTAGATTTTATCCTTTTTCTCCATGGTAATGGATATGTGAGTGTCCTCATCATTATGGACTAGGGAGTTATAGATTAGATTTGTAAAAGCCCTTTGTAGGAGGGCTTTATCGAATTCAAAGAGGATTTTCTCCACCTTTGGATTAAAGCTTATGCTCCTATCCTGATAATGGGGATTGTTAAGTAGGTCTATGGTAATCTCCCTGATAAGTTCTGTAAGGTTGTTTTCCTTTAGTCTTATGGGGATTAAGCCCTTCTTCAAAACATGGGTAAATTTCAAATCCTCTATTAATTCCTCCATATATTCAGCCTTATCCTTAATTATGCGGGAATACTCCCTTATTTCTTCCTGACTTAAAAGGTATTCTTCATCAGCCATAAGCTCTCCATAGCCCCTAATGGAGGCTAAGGGAGTTTTTAAATCGTGGGAGAGATTCTGAATCCATTCCTCTCTCATCTTCTCCATATCTTTTCTTTCAAGCTCATTCCTCTTTAAGGTGTCGGATAAATTATTAAGGCTTTTGTAAACTTCCTTATAAAGGCCTTTTTCATTATATCTTACACCATAATTCCCCTGGGATAATATGCCTATGCCATTGATAATTTCTATTAAGGGATTGGTAAGGTTTCTTCCAAAGGCATATCCCATTACTATTAAAACTATGATTGGGACTATAAATAAGTAGACCAAGACTTCCAAGATAATGGTTTTTATACTAGATGGGGAATAAATAAAAAGATACTTAGCAATCCTCTCTATGGGAAAGCCTATGATATAGCTCCAGCTATAGTTATTTATTTCAGCCGTACCAGCAAAGGTGGTATAGTCGTCTATGGCGCCAGAATAGATATTATAATAGACCATTTGGCTGGGACTATAGTGTTCTAGGACTTGCTCTGGTGTATTCCAACTAAAGACCTCATAGCCTTCTTTATCTAAGATTTGAATCCAGGCACCCCTTTGCTTTAACTGTTCTATCCCCTCTTCTGTTACCTTGGGGCTGCCCCCTTCTTCCAAGATATATTGGTTAAAGCTTAGGGAAAATTTCCCCAATTGGCTCCATTCCCTTCCAGAATCATGGTCTGTAAAGAAGAATCGGTAGACTATAAAGATATTGATATTGATAGCTATTATTACAGACAGTACTATAATCAATAAAAACCTCAATAATATTTTCCATTTCATGCTATCAATCCTCTACCACTAATTTGTAGCCTAATCCCTTAACTGTCATTATATATTTAGGATTGGAAGGGTCATCTTCTATTTTTTGCCTAAGATGCCTGATGTGAACCATCAAGGTATTATCATAGCCTTCATAGTCATAGCCCCATACCCTTGATAATATTTTATTCTTACTTAAGATCTGGTTGGGATTTTCCGCTAAATACAGAAGCAGATTATACTCCTTAGCCGTTAAATTTACTGGGGTGCCTCCTTTTTTGACTTCACCCTTTTTGGGGTGGATTTCAATATCACCAAAGCTTAATATATGTCTTTCATCATCCTTCCTGTTTAAAGCCATATACTCACTTCTCCTAAAATGGGCTTTAATACGGTAGGCTACTTCCTTTGGGCTAAAGGGCTTGGTAATATAGTCGTCTCCCCCAATTCCTAGTCCCAAAAGCTTATCTACATCCTCATCCATGGCCGATAAAAACAATATGGGTACTAGGGTAAATTCCCTTAGCCTCCTGCAGACTTCAAATCCATCCATATCGGGCATCATAATGTCTAGAACTATGATATCTGGCTTTATTTCTCTAGCAAGCCTAATGGCTTCAAAACCACAAGTAGCTTTATAGATATGGTTGAAGTCCTCCTTTATTAGAACGGTTTCTAATAAATTTAAAATGTCTACTTCGTCATCTACTAATAATATCTTTTTATCTTTAATACTGGCCAAATTCATATCCAGCAAGATTCACACCCCCTATTAAAGCCCATTATATAATAATTACCAATAATTTTACTAAATTAATAAAATTTATTTAAATAATATCCCTCTTTAAAAACCTCTTATATCCAAAGCTAAACACTAGAATTAATAGCATAGGGCTAACTATATATATGATATTGCCCTTGTTGAAAATTTCCATATCCCCTCCTAGGGCTGCCATAATGGGATAGGTCCAGGGGTAGAAGATCCAAAACTTTGAATTAGCCACTATCATGGCTGGTAGGGTAAGCCCTATGCCGATTCCTAAAGGGATGGCCATATGAGCAAAGCCAATGCTTGATACATATAGTATGGCCATGATGGGGAAAGCTGCTATATAGGTTGCCATAGGCTTTGTTAGCAAGTCCATATAGGGAATGCTTTCCTCAATCCCAAGTATTTTTCCTGCTATTATAATACTTGAAATCAAAACCAGTATGTTTATAAAAACAAGCATACATCCAATTATGAATTTGATTCCGTACACCTTTTCCCTATCTATAGGAAGGCTTAGGTAGTGCTTCCAATTGTTGTTTGTGTTTTCAATTCTTGCTATCAAGGTCATGACTATGCTTATCAAGATTGGCAAAAGTATGCTGACATAAAAAATCATACTCTGACTGTAAAGCTGTTCCCAAACATTTTGTCCTTGGCCGGTAAAAAGGTCGTAGTAGCGCATCAGGTTTAAGGCTCCCTGGACTACCATGAATATGGGTGCCAGGGTGACAATCCACAAGGCTTTCGAATTCTTTAGCTTTAATATTTCTATTCCAAATATATTCCTCATTCCTTTCACTCCTAACATATTTCCTTTCTATTAAAGTAGATAAGCCCTATCAGTAAAAATGCCATTCCAAGGCTAAGGCCATATTGTATTGGAATATGGTTATTTATAGTTGGGTCTGGCAGGGTAAAAATTATATGGGCATAGGGAATAAGTTTAGCCAGCTTTTCCGACTGAGCAAAGAAGAGGGAGGATGCCACCCCTACAAAACCCATGGCCAAGGCAATATTGGTATTATTTATCCCAGCACTTATTAGAGTTTGAAGGCTTATTAAACTAAGAATCCCAATTATTTGGTAAAGGCTATATTTAAGAATCAATATAAAGTCTACCGCTTCGGGAAATCTTAGTGCTATTCCCACCAGCAGGAGTACAAATCCATTTATTATTATCATGATGGAGCTTAGTATGAATACTAAAGCCCATTTAGCAAGGTATACTTTCTTCTTAGAAACTGGAAGGGCTAAAGTGTTTTTTAAGCCTCCCGACTTGAACTCTATATAATGGACCATCCAAGCAATTACTGTTACCACTAGGGGTAAGAATATAAACCACATAAAGTGATGTTGAAACAGGAGTAGGTTCCAAGAACTCAATCCTTGATTGGCTTCTAAGCCCATTAGATAATCATATCGAATCAATAGGTTGATAAAGCTTAAGCCTCCTGCTAAAATGGGTGCAAAAAGGCTTATAGGCCATGTAAGGCTCTTTTTCTGCTTTAGAAATTCTCCTCTTAATAGACGATAAAATTCCATCACCCTTCTATCCCCCCTGTCATCTGCAAGAAGACCTCTTCTAACTTTTTCTTGTTTTCACTTAAATGGGAAACCCCAAAGCCTTCTAATACCATTTCCCTGTTTACTTCCTCTATATTTATTCTCTCTGCGGTTATATAGAGCCTCCCTTCCCTCATCTCCACATCATAGCCCTTATTTCTCAAGAACTTTTCTGCCTCCAGCAGGGGTTGGGCCTTGATGGCAATTTCCCTATTCCCCATTTCCTTTAATTCCTCTAAGGTCCCCTGGAACAACAGCTTGCCATTGTGAATAATGCCTACATGGTCAGCTATCAATTCGATTTCACTTAAAATATGGCTGCTGATTAATACAGTTGCACCAGTGATTTCTGGCAGGCTTATGATTAAGTTCCTAATTTCCCTTACCCCTGCTGGGTCCAGGCCGTTGGTGGGTTCATCTAATATTAGAAGTTCCCTGTCACCCATTAAGGCTTGGGCTATCCCCAATCTCTGTTTCATCCCTAGAGAGAAGGTTTTTACCCTCTTATCTTTCCACTTGGATAAATTGACAATTTCTAAGGCCTTATCTATTTCCTTCCTCTCTAATTTTAAAATCCTCCTTATTATTTCTAAATTCTCATAGGCCGTTAAATTTTCATAATAAGAAGGGGATTCAACCATTGCCCCCACCTTCCTCAATATTTCCTTCCTATGATATCTAATATCCTTATTAAATAGATAGGCGTTTCCTCTTGTAGGTTTTACCAGATCTAAAAGCATGCGGATAGTAGTGGACTTTCCCGCCCCATTAGCCCCTAAAAAGCCGTATAAGGCTCCTTTTTTGACCTTAAGATTTAAATCCTTAACTGCTGTCAGACTACCAAATTCCTTAGTTAATCCCTTGGTTTCTATTACTAGTTCACTCAACTTAACCCCTCCTAACATTCTACTTTTATCAACTATAATCCTACAGGGGTCAACTTAAGTTGTAATTAAGACAAGCTTAATTTTACCTTAATTTTTTATCCATATAAAAAGACCATAACCAGCTGGGTTTATGGCCTTCTCAAGTTGGTTTTATCCATATTAACTTCTTATAGCCTTGTTTATGGCGTCAATGGTATACCTTACATCATCTAAGCTGTTAAAATAGCTAAAACTAAACCTGATGGTTCCTTGGGGGAAAGTACCTAAGGTCTGATGGGCTGAAGGGGCACAGTGTAATCCGCATCTTGTCATAATTCCATAGTCATTGTATAGATTATAGGCGATTATTGCATTATCACTATCAGGAAGATCTATAGAAACCACTGCAGTCCTATCTATTAAGTCCTTCTTTCCAGCAATCTTGATTTGAGGAATATTCAATATTCCTTCTAAGAAATGCTCTAATAGGAAGAGTTCTTTCTCCTTTATACTGCTTATCCCTTCCTTTAGAATATACTTTAAGGCTGCATTTAATCCATAGATTCCTGGAATATTCAAAGTCCCTGCTTCGAACTTATCGGGCATGTATTCAGGCTGTATTTCCTTATCGGATAAACTCCCTGTTCCCCCCTCTATAAAAGGGTCTAATATAGCTGCCAATTCATCACTTATTAAAAAGCCTCCTATGCCTTGGGGTCCTAAAAGGCCTTTATGGCCTGTAAAGGCTATGGCATCGGCCATCAGTTCATTAAAGTCTATATCCAGAAAGCCCGCTGTCTGGGCAGCATCGATTATGAAGTATATACCCCTTTCCCTACATATGGATCCCACCCTTTTTAAATCCAATATGGTTCCGCAAACATTGGATGCATGGGTCATGACGACAGCCTTGGTATTTGGTTTAATATAGCCATATATGTCATCAGGATTTAATACTCCCTCTTTATTACAGATAACTCTGGAAAACTCAACTCCCTTTTTTACCAGGCTATTTATTGGTCTAATGACCGCATTATGCTCCATGGATGAAACTATTACATGGTCGCCTGGCTTTAATAGTCCCTTTATCAGCACATTAAGGCTTTCAGTTACATTTTTAGTAAATATTACATTTTCCGTCCTATTAAAGTTAAATAATTCACAAAGAAGTTCCCTAGTTTCATAAACCACATTCTCCGCCTCAAAGGAAGTCTTATAGGCTCCCCTATTTACATTACAGCCTATATTGATTAGGTAATTATACATGCTTTCAGCAACGCCTAGTGCTTTGGGAAAGGATGTTGCGCCATTATCCAAGTAAATTTCTCTCAAAATTACACCTCCTGTCTTCTCAAAACTTTAACAATCCATCAATTTAAGGATATATCTATTCAATAAAATAAACAACTGCTATTTATAACATTTATAATAAGCT
>JAAYEU010000054.1 GCA_012728595.1 Tissierellia bacterium | reverse complement strand
TAAAGGATGAATTAAATAGGTCTGCAACAAAACTTTCAGGAGGCCAACAGCAAAGGCTCTGCATAGGTAGGGCTCTTACCGTAGAGCCGGAAATCCTATTATTGGATGAACCCTGTTCTGCCTTGGATATTAAGAACACTGCCAATATAGAGAGGTTGCTCAAAGAGCTTTCCAAGGACTATACCATAGTAATAGTAACCCACAACCTTTCTCAAGCAAAAAGGATATCCGACTATACTGCCTTTATACTAGATGGAAAACTAATAGAATACGACGAGACGAAAAAAATATTTTCAAATCCTAAGGATAGGAGAACTAAGGAATATGTAGAGGGAATATTTGGCTAATTGGAGGTAGTGCTATGATAATATACCAGATACCGGGTAGAAGGCCCATTAAAATAGAGAATGTGGTTCTGGACTATAACGGAACAATAGCGGTGGATGGAAGGATAATATATGGGGTCAAAGAATTACTATTGAAGTTAAAGGATTATGTCAATGTATATATTCTAACAGCAGACACCTATGGAACTGTAGAAAGGGAGTGCAGGGGATTAGATGTAGAACTTCTAACCTTTCCTAAGGAAAATGCAGGTGAGTCCAAAAGGGATATAGTAAAAAAATTGGGTGGGGATAAAACCCTTTGCGTAGGGAATGGCTATAACGACATACCCATGTTTCAGGAATCCATTCTATCTATAGCAGTTATAGAGGGGGAAGGGGCTTCGGGTAAACTTTTAAGCCATGCAGACATAATTACAAGGTCCATTTTAGAAGCCTTAGAGATAATATTAAATAAAGATAAGATAAAAGCCACCCTTAGAAATTAGTTAAATATAAAATATTTATTTTAATAAGCAAATGGGTATACTTATAGGGCAAAGCATATATAGTTTACCTAATATGAGGAGGTATACCCATGACGGAATTTGCTGCTCGAGTTGATGCTAGAGAATATGAACCAAGGGATAAGCATCCTACCATCTTTAAGGCTTTTGAAGGCTTGAAAAAGGGAGAAAAGATGGAGCTAATAAATGACCACGATCCAAAACCTCTATATTATCAGATGTCAGCAGAAAAGCAAGGAGAATTTGAGTGGCAATATTTAGAAGAAGGGCCTGAAGTATGGAGGGTGTCGATAAAGAAATTGGTTTAAACATGGATATATGAACTACTTTATATAAGTAGTTCCTTTTTTATCGCTAAAGATAATGGTTTAACCATTATCCCTTAACTTTTTTGGGCTTATGGTTTTCATAATTCATCTTTATATTTTTTACCTTCAAAGTCATTATAACATTATCTGCTAAAGCCTCAAAGGATTTTTCCATCATGTTTTCAAATATCAATTCCATCAAATACACCTCTTTTCTTCCTTTGTCCTTCAATATATACCCGCGGGGAGTATAAATATTCATATTATGTATACCTAATTGTGGCTGGTAATGGATATTTTTTAAGCTTGGTAACGCAAGTTACGGAAAAAATATTATAATAGAGTTAGTATATTTCTAGCGATGCTTTTAGGAGGTTAAGTATGAATAAGTATCTTAGTATAAAGGATAAGGTGTACGATATAAC
>JAAYEU010000053.1 GCA_012728595.1 Tissierellia bacterium | reverse complement strand
TCCTAGGGATTTAAAATATATAGATGGAAAACTATATTATGGGGATACCAAAATAGACCTTATATATAGGAGAATAGTTACGGTAGAATTTATAGAAAAGGCCAATGAAATTCCAGATTTAATACAGGCATATAAGGATGGGACAGTTTGCGTAATAGGCTCTTTAAGATCTCAAATAATGCATAATAAGATCATATTTAAAATACTCCATGATGAAGAAACCCTTGAATTCCTATCGGAGGAGGAAAGAAAACTAGTAAAAAACCATATACCTACCACCGATGAATTTGGCGGTCATGAAAGGAAATTTGAAAGGGTTTTAAAGAATAAGGATAGTTACATAATCAAGCCAATAGACTCCTACGCCTCCCAAGGGGTTCATGCTGGGAGAGACTATTCCCAAGAGGAATGGGAAGAAATACTAAGGGAGGCTTGGAACAAGGATTATCTATTCCAAGAATTCATTGACCCCTTCACCAGGCCCTTTGTCCAATTTGAAGATGGAGAACTTAGGGTATGGGATTTTAAACTCAATATTGGAGTCTATATGTATAACGGAAAATTTGCAGGAGCATATACTAGAATAAGCAGGGAAAACATAATATTTGGAAGAGAAGGGTACTTTTCCATCCCCAGCATGTTAGTTAAACCAAAGGCACTTTAGCAAAAGTTTGCTAAAGTGTCTTTTTATTCATTAAATGGAGTTAAAAGCCTTTATTACCATTAATATCGTCAATATTGACAATTAGCCAAAAATACATTAGTATTAGATTTGTAATAGATAAATTTTATGACCATCAATGGACTGTTAAAATAATAACTATATCATATGGCGGCCATTGGAAGGGAAGACAGCAAACTGGAAGTAGCTGTCTATTTTTGGATTTGACACATAAAGGAGGTTAGGAAATGGAATTTGCATTTGATTGGGAAGAAAACGAAGAGAAAATAAGGGATTTAAAGATTTTTATTAAGGAAAATAAGGGTAAGAAAGGCGTTTTAATGTCTGTATTACACAAAGCCCAGGAGCTGTTCGGATATCTTCCTATTGAAGTACAAAAGCTTATCTCTCAAGAGTTGAGGATCCCCCTATCTGAAATCTATGGAGTTGCTACCTTCTATTCTCAATTTTCCCTAATACCAAAAGGAGAATATAAAATTGGAGTATGTCTTGGTACTGCCTGCTATGTAAAAGGTGCCCAGGAGATATTGGACAAGTTAGAAGAAGTATTAGGAATAGATGTAGGACAAACTACACCAGATAGGAAATTTTCTATCGATGCTACTAGATGTATAGGGGCTTGTGGCTTAGCTCCAGTAATAACTGTAAATGAAGATGTATATGGTAAGTTAAGCCCTGATGATGTAGAAGAGATTATAGAAAAGTATAGATAATCCGGAGGTGGTAATTTGATAACTATTAATGATTTGAATAGGATAAAAGAGGAAACCTTAGAAAAAATCGAATTAAGGCGAAGCAAACAGTCCACCATGTCTTTTGAAAAAAAGGATATGAAATCACACATGACCCATGTATTAGTATGTGGTGGTACAGGTTGCCATTCTTCTCAAGGAGATGAAATCAGAAGATTACTAGAGGAGAAGGTTGAAGAAAAGGGATTAGATAATATAAAAGTTACATTAACTGGATGTTTTGGTTTATGTGAAACTGGACCCAATATAGTCATCTATCCGGAAGGTATATTCTATAGCCAGGTAAAACTGGAGGATATTGATGAAATAGTAGAAGAACATTTTGTTAAGGGAAATATAATTAAAAGATTGCTATATGAGGGAGCAGTTAAGGAAGAGACCATTTTACCCGTTAATGAAGTGAATTTCTATAAAAAACAAACTAGGGTGGCTTTAAGAAACTGCGGACTTATAAATCCTGAAGATATAGATGAATACATAGCCCTCGACGGCTACCAAGCTTTAGCTAAGGTATTAACGGAAATGAGCCAACAAGAGGTAATCGATTTTGTAAAGGCTGCCAATGTAAGGGGAAGGGGAGGAGCAGGTTTCCCAGCAGGTGTAAAATGGGAGACAGCTTTTAAGTATCCAGCAGATAAGAAGTATGTTATCTGTAATGCCGACGAGGGAGACCCAGGTGCCTTTATGGATAGGTCCATATT
>JAAYEU010000004.1 GCA_012728595.1 Tissierellia bacterium | reverse complement strand
GGTAAATAATATACTAGAATACCAACCACTAGACCTACTAACAGGCCTATAAAAATCTTAGTTGTTAAGCCTTTTCCTTTTTTTCCCATAAAATACCCCCTATTCTAAAAAAATAATCATAACTATATAAAATAGTTATGATTATTATATATTGGCCTATTCGTTAGATCAAGGGTTAATTTTCTGACAAATGAAACAGATAGATAAAAGAATTTTCATCTAGCGTTTTTCAATCCTCTCCCTCACCATCTTATTAACCAGTTGTGGATTGGCCTTACCCTTAGTAGCCTTCATCACTTGGCCAATTATGAATCCTAAAGCCCTGTCCTTACCATTCTTATAATCTATGACGGATTGTTGATTTTCATCTAGCACCTTTTCTATAATCCCTTCTAATTCACCTTCATCGCTTATTTGAATTAATCCCTTCTTTTTTATAATAGCTTCAGGCTTTTCTCCTGTTTCAAACATTTCCCTTAATACCTTTTTGCCTATATTGTTGCTAATCTTTCCAGCATTAATAAATTCCAAAAGGTCTGCCAAATCCTTTGGTTGAAATTTCAGATCTTCAATTTCCATTTCCTCATCGTTAAGCCTTCTTAATACATCTCCCATTACCCAATTGCTAACCTGTTTTGGGTCCTTGGCATACTTATTAGTCTCTTCGTAGAATTGGGCTAATTCCTTAGATTGGGTAAGAACCCCTGCATCATATTCTGGTAAAGCGTATTCTTTAATAAACCTTTCCTTCTTTTGGTGGGGTAGTTCTGGTAAACTATCCCTTATCTCATCGATCCATTCCTTCTCTATTACAACTGGAAGTACATCTACATCAACAGCATATCTATAATTATCGGCACTTCCCTTATCTCTCATAACCACCGTTTTATTTTCTACTTCATTCCATCTTCTAGTTTCCTTAGCTGTATTTTCTCCCTTTTCTAATAAGGAAATATGCCTTCTTTCTTCATATTCAATGGCACTAGCTACTGCCTTAAAGGAATTAAGATTCTTTAATTCCGTTATATTTGTCTTTTTGCCAGTTTCGGTATCTACTACATTTATATTAACATCGCACCTTAAGGAACCTTCCTCCATTTTACAGTCGGAAACTTCAATGTACCTTAAAATATTTCTTAGATTTTCCAAAAACATCCTGGCCTCTTCCGATGAATTAATATCTGGAGCAGTTACTATTTCGATTAGAGGAACCCCCGCCCTATTATAATCAACTAAGGTGTCCCCACCTTCCGTGTGAATTGATTTCCCTGTATCTTCTTCCATATGAATTCTTTGGATTCCAATCCTTTTAAGGCCTTCTTCTACTTCAATTTCCACATAACCATTCCTACATAAGGGGTTGTCATCCTGGCTTACCTGATAACCCTTTGATAAATCGGGATAGAAATAATGCTTTCTGTCCATCTTAACCCATTCTGATATCTGACAGTTGAAAGCAAGGCCTGCCTTTATTCCAAACTCCAAAGCTCCCTTATTCAACTTTGGAATAGCACCTGGTAATCCTAAACAGACTGGACAACAATGGGTATTGGCGTCGCCACCAAATTCATTGACACAATTACAAAATATTTTAGTTTTTGTTAACAGCTCTACATGTATTTCCAATCCTACAATAGTTTTATAACCCATTATTTTCACCTCCCAAAGCTAGTTCCTCTTCTAAGGCATAGGCTGCTTTCAGTATATTTGCTTCCTTAAATCTATCACCTATTATCTGAAGTCCTACTGGTAGTCCATCTACATAACCGCAAGGAACAGATATAGCACACAGGCCAGCTAAATTTGCAGGAATATTAAATATCCCTGACCCATACATTTCAAAAGGATTCTTAATACTGTCCCCTATCTTAAAGGGCAAGTTGGGTGTTGTTGGGGTTAAAATTACATCATACTTCTCAAATACCTTATCGAAATCTTCCTTTATTAAAGTCCTTACCCTAAAGGCCTTTTCATAATATTCCCTACCTTCTTTACTGCCCAATATATAGGTTCCAGCCAAAATGCTTCTCTTTATCTCTTCTCCAAAGCCTTCAGTTCTAGACTTTATATATAGTTCATCTAAGGAATCATAATCTTCAGTCCTATATCCATATCCGACACCATCGTATCGAGCCATATTGGAACTTATCTCAGATACAACTATTAAATAATAAGTAGCCCAATAATGTTCAACATGGGGTAAAGATACCTCTTCCACATGACCGCCTAATATTTCAAATAGTTTAACAGTCTCCATAACCTTACCCTTAACCCTACTGTCCATATCCATATTCATGTATTCTCTCGGCAAAGCTATCTTCATGCCCTTAATGCCTTCCTTAAGTTTTTCTAGATAGCTGCTACCTTCAATTTCCATGGAGGTTGGATCCTTTTCATCATATCCCCTAATTACTTCTAGCAATAGGGTTGCATCTTTAACATTTCTGCCAAAGGTTCCGACCACATCTAATGAATTAGCCAAGGGAACTAATCCATATCTTGAAACTAAACCATAGGTCGGCTTAATACCAACTATACCACAATAGCTAGCTGGTTGACGGTTTGAACCTCCTGTATCCGAGCCTAAGGCTAAAGCCACCTCATGTGCCTTTACAGCTGCAGTAGAGCCACCACTTGAACCACCAGGTACCCTTTCTGTATCTATTGGATTCTTTGTAACTCCAAAGTAAGAGCTCTCCGTAGAATAACTGCCGGCAAATTCATCTAAATTGGTTTTACCCAATATAATCCCATCTTCAGCTTTAATTCTCTCTATTACGGTAGCATCATAGGGAGGTATGTAATTTTCAAGCATCTTAGAGCCACAAGTAGTTCTTACATTTTTAGTAATTATATTATCCTTAACTCCAATGGGAATACCTGCAAGTTTTCCTAAACTTTCTCCATTTTTTATCTTCTCATCTACCCTTTCGGCTGCCTTTAAAGCCTCTTCTTCCGTAATAGTGATAAAGGCATTTAATTCCTCATCTAGCTCTTTAATCCTATTTAAGTGGGCTTTTACTACCTCTTTGCTTGATATTTCCTTGTTTATAACCTTTTCTCTAATCTCCATTGCTGTTAATCTCGTTATATCCATCTTATCACCCCTTCTAATCCATTACCTTCTTTAGTTTGAAGTAACCATATTCCTCTTCAGGTGCATTTTTTAATACTTCCTCTCTATCTAGACTATCACCGGCTACGTCTTCCCTTAAAGATTTGTTAGCTGAATTTAAAAAGTATAAAGGCTTTATCCCTTCTGTATTTACCATATCCAATCCTTTAACCTGTTCTAAAACATTGGAAAACATGGCACCAAAAATTTCAATTTCTTCATCAGACAATTTCAATTTACACATCCCAGCTAGCTGTAAAATCTCTTCCTTAGAAATCATTTTACCGCCTCCTTATAGTAAATTAATCCATTATTTCTATTAGTCTTTCCTCATCAATTATTTCAATTCCTAATTCTAAGGCCCTTTCATATTTAGAACCAGGATTTTCACCTACTATTACAAAGTCGGTATTTCTGCTGACAGAGCCTGTAACCTTTCCTCCCATATCCTCTATTCTTTCCTTTAATTCCTTCCTAGTAAAACCAGCTATAGTTCCAGTAATAACCACCGTCTTGTTGGTAAATATAGACTCTTCTATAGTGGTTTCTTCATAATGAGGGTTAACCCCTTCTGATAGCAATTTTTCTATGCCTTCCAGAATCCTTTCATCCTGGAAGAATTCCACTATGCTCTCTGCAATTTTAGGCCCTATATCTGGAAGGGTTACTAACTCTTCATACTTGGCCTTCTTGATATTATCAAGGGATTTAAAATGTTCTGCTAAGTCCTGAGCTGTCTTTAAACCTACATTGGGAATCCCTAGTGCGTAGATAAAAGCATCTAGGCTTGGGTTTTTACTGTTTTCTATGGCAGTAAGTAGGTTATTGGCTCTCTTCTCTTTAAAGCCTTCTAATTTTATCAAGTCCTCAAACTTTATTTCATAAATATCCCCTATATCTTTTAGATTTAACTCCTCGAATAGCTTTTCTGCCGTCTTTTCACTAAGGCCTTCTATATTCATGGCATCCCTGCTGGCAAAATGTACTATTCTGGATACCAATTGGGGCTTGCAGGCTAAGGAGTTGGGGCAGAATATATGGACTCCATCTTGGATTAACTCGGTATTACAGGCTGGACAATGGGTGGGCTTTTCTATTTTTTCCGTTTCTTCCTCCGTATCTACCACTCCCATTATCTCTGGAATTACCTCATTTGACCTTCTGATAAGCACCCTAGAACCTAAGGCTACCTTCTTTCTAAGTATATCATCGTAATTATTTAGGGTAGCCCTTCTAACTGTTGCTCCGGCTATTTCCACAGGCTCTAATATGGCAATAGGTGTTACCTTTCCAGTTCTACCTACATTCCATTGGACTTCAATTAGCTTGGTAGTGGTTTCCTCCGCTTCAAATTTATAAGCTATAGCCCAGCGTGGGGCCCTCATGGTGTAGCCTAAAACTTCCCTTGTTCGCATGTCATTTATCTTTATTACAACCCCATCGGTTAATACGTCTAGTTTATGCCTTTCTTCCTCTATTTTTTCTATCTCCTCTATTACCTCTTCAATGTTTTTACACTCTTTAGCATAATCGTAGGTGGGTAACCTATTATCCTTTATAAATTCAAGCATTTCCATGTGGGTGCTAAATTCTTTTCCTTCAATATAACCTACATTGTAAAAGTAGGCCATTAAATTCCTTTCCTTGGTAACCCTTGGGTCTAGGTTTCTTAGAGCTCCTGCTGCAGCGTTTCTAGCGTTTTTTAATGGTTCTTCCGCAGTTTCATTATATTTTTCTAAGGCTGATAGGGGCATCAGTCCTTCCCCTTGTATTTCCACCGTTCCCTCATAATCTATCTTTAAAGGTATGGTCTTTATGGTCTTTATCTGGGGTAGAATAGCCTCCCCAACTGTACCATTTCCTCTGGTTGCCCCTTGGACTAGTTCCCCATCCCTATAGGTTAGGTTGATGGTAAGTCCATCGAATTTATACTCTACCACATAAGTGGGAGAAGGGATCTTATCTTCATGGCTGCTGTTGTATTCCTCTATTAGCCTTTTAATTCTCTTGTCCCAATTTCTCAACTCTCCATAGCTCTGACACTTATCTAAGCTCCAAAGCCTTTCAATATGATAATGCTTTTCAAACTTATCCAATATTTCTCCTCCAACCCTCTGGGTAGGAGAATATGAAAATACAATACCAGTTTCCTTCTCCAATTTTACCAGTTCATCAAAGAGTGCATCATACTCCTTATCGCTTACCTTAGGTTGGTCTAATGTGTAATAATGATAGTTTAAGTCGTTGATTATTTCTATGAGTTCCTTCATCCTTGCAATCCTATCCATGGCCTATTCTCCTTTCAATATTTCTATGGGAGCAATGGAAAGAAGTAATCTCTTTAGGCCTACCTTATCAAAGGCAATTACCAATTCCTTATCCCCATCCCTTTCCTTGATTTGGACTATGGTTCCAACTCCCCACTTCTTATGGTTTACCTTATCGCCTATATCTAAATCTTGATTATTCACCCTTAAAGCTTTACTGCTTTCCCTTTCACTAGTATAATCGATAACTTGTATCAGCCCTTTGTTATTAAAAGATTCTTTCTTTTCATCTTCCGATGATTTTATGTATTCCTTTGGCATCTCATCTAGAAATCTGGAGGGTAGGGTGTAGTTTATATTTCCATAGATAGTCCTAAGCTTAGCATGGGTAATAAATAGCAGCCTTTCAGCTCTAGTTATGGCCACATAACAAAGCCTTCTTTCCTCTTCCAATTCCTCTTCATCATCTAAGGCCCTTGATATGGGGAATAAGCCTTCCTCCATCCCCACTATAAATACCACAGGAAACTCCAATCCTTTAGCCGAGTGGACCGTAAGTAGGGTTACAGCATTATCTACATCTTCCGTCTTATCTACATCGGAAAGAAGGGATATATTGGCCAAAAAGTCCTCTAATGTTCCATTGGGGTTGTTAACTTCAAAATCTACTGCCACCGATAAAAATTCCCTTATATTATCCAATCGGGTTTGGGATTCTATGCTGTCTTCTTGTTCTAATTCCTTTACATAGCCAGTTTTATTTATTACCTCCTCTAGGAATTCCCTTAATCCCATTACCTCACTCATGGCCATAAAGCTATTTATCATATCTAAAAAGGATTTTAAATTGTTCTTTGCCCTTGTGGATAGATTTGGAATCTCATCTAGTTCTAATAAGGCTTTATATATACTTTCCCCCTTTTGGTTGGCATATGCTTCAACTTTTTCTAGGGTAGCATTTCCTATACCCCTCTTAGGTACATTGACTATTCTCTTTAACGATAGATCGTCGGCTGGGTTTTGAATTAAATTCAAATAAGCTACGATATCCTTTATCTCTTTTCTGTCGTAGAACCTTAATCCCCCTACTATTTTGTAGGGAATCTGCCTTCTCATGAAAACTTCTTCAAAGGTTCTTGATTGGGCATTAGTTCTATAGAGGATTGCAAAATCCTTAGGCTTATAACCTTCAACTAATAATTGTTCTATTTTATTGGCTACAAAATTAGCTTCTTCCCTTTCATCTAAAAGGCTTTCAACTACAACCCTATCCCCTTTCTCATTATCCGTCCAAAGGTCTTTTTCCTTCCTTCCATAGTTGTTTTTAATAACCTGGTTTGCCACCTCTAATATATTTTTTGTGGATCTATAGTTTTGTTCTAATAATATAGTGGTAGCATCTTCAAAATCCTTTTCAAAATTTAATATATTGCTTATATCAGCTCCGCGGAACTTATATATACTCTGGTCTGGATCACCTACTACACAGATGTTTTTATACCTTCCAGTTATGAGCCTAACCAACTCATATTGGGATTTATTGGTGTCCTGAAATTCATCTACAAATACATATTTAAATTTCCTTTGATAGTAATCTAGTACATCTCCATCCTTATTAAAAAGCTCTATGGTCTTTAGGATTAAGTCATCAAAATCTAAGGCATTATTAGCTTTAAGTTTTTTCTCATAAAGGGCGTAAACTTCCCCTACATTCCTATAATAATATTCGTTATAATGCTCATTAATATATGTATCTGGGTCAACCATCCTATCCTTTAAAGAGCCTATAACACTTAATATGGACCTTTCCTTAAACATATCCTTATTCAAGTTTAAATCCTTAATACATTCCTTTACAAGAGTAATCTGATCATCCCTATCATAGATGGAAAAAGCTCTATCGTATCCTATTCTATCGATATTCCTTCTAAGTATCCTTACACAGGCTGAATGGAAGGTCCCCATCCATAGTTCGTCTATATTACCATCTAGTAGATGGTCAATTCTCTCCTTCATTTCGTTGGCAGCCTTATTTGTAAAGGTTATTGCCAGAATATTTCCTGGGAAAACCCCTCTTTCCTTTATTAAATAGGCTATCCTATGGGTCAACACCCTAGTCTTACCTGAACCTGCTCCTGCTAAAATAAGTAAAGGCCCTTCTCCATAAAGAACGGCTTCTCTTTGTCTATCATTAAGTCCATTTATCAGTTCCATATTGTCACCATCCTAGTTTAACCTTCATTTCCTATTTATTATATAATAAGAAAATGATTATTCCAAATAAAAATATGGGCTTTGGGTATTGTGATGAAAATGGTGCAAAAGGGACGGAGGTTTTATGCATCTTTTTCAATATTCTAGCTTTGATTCAAAAAGAACCGCCCCCCTGCTTCTTACATAAATATAACTTCCAAAACATGAGCTATAAGTCCAGCAGCTAAGGAAAATGGGATGCTTAAAATGGTCTTTCTGATAAAAAATCTCATTCCGAAAAAAGCCGTTTCAAAAGGCATTTTACTTAAGCTTAGCAAACACCAGCCTGTAATAATGGAAATAATCGTTCCTAAACCTGCTCCCGATGTAAGGATTGAAGCAGCTATGGGAAAGAAGGCATAAGGACCCATTGCAAGTAACATTCCTCCAAAACTACCTAATAATATACCCCTTAACCCTGCTTCCTTGGAGAGCCATTCCTTTACAAATTCCTCTGGAATTACCACCTCTATCATTCCAGATAGAATGAAGGCAGCCAATATAATGGGTAGCATATATACCATCTGTTTCATGCCTCCTTTAAGGCCTTCATACTGTCTTCCAGTTATCTTTATATTGGCATATATGAGTAACAAAGCCACAATACTAAGGATTATTGTCGTTAGAGCCATTTTTTCCACCTGCCCTTATAAATGAAATATCCATTGTGTTTTTGTCATAAAATCTCTTTGCAAGCATTCCTATGATAATGGGAATTGGGATTGTAATTAAATTTCTAATTAAGGCAATTTTAGGTTCTACAAGACTAGCCTCCATAGGGATACGAGTAAAATCATATACATGCTTTCCGAATATGAAGGAAATAAAAATATAAAAGGGTAATTCTTTTTCCACAAAACTGGAGATAAAAGGATAATAAACATAAGGACCTCCTGGAAAAAGCCCTCCAGCAATTGCACTAACAATTATACCCTTTATTCCACTAAATTTTTGTACCCATTGGTCTAGCACTTCTTTTGAGAGTAAAACTTGTATTTGCCCGATAACTATGAAGGAAACAAATAGCATAGGAAGAGTTCTTATGGCCGTATTCATCGATATGTTTAAGCCCTTTATTACAAGTTCTCCTCCTCCTGTAATATAGACCACTAACATAAGAATAGCAGTTATAATAAGGATAACTATCAATGAGTTCTTGATTTTAACCACCTTCCTTTCACTTTTACCATACCCCTATATAGCCAAGTTTTATCACTTAATACAATAGATGCAAAGAGGACGGGGTTTTTGCAATTATTTTAGGATTGATGCAAAAAACCCCGTCCCTTATATATCAAATTTCATCTACTACCACTTCGTAGGCATTAAGTATATTGATTGTATTTTCTCCTTCCCCATAAATTAGTTGACCTTTAAAATTGGATAAATCTTTACTGTTATCTTCTGTAATATTCCATTTTACATTTCCTCTAAGCAAATCTTTGTTATTCATGAAAGCATTTACTGTAAGGTTTAAACCTTCTCCTAACCGTATTTTTGTATGGTTGACATGGTCTATTACCCAATTATTTTCTAGGTTGTATAATATCAGTTCCAGTTCATTAACTTTACTGATCTCTACTTCTTTATCCCCCGGGACTATCAGTTGAAATCCATATGGATTTACGGAATAAGTTCCATCAAAAAAGTTTGTCCTACCAGTAAAAGTAATATATGCTATATCTCCTATTTTATCCACTTTAATATATTCATGGTCTAAAAATTCTTTAGCCCTTTCTTCGCTGTCAATAGTAATACTTAGTGAGCCAGTGGAGATAATTTTATTTTCCTTTCCAGTTCTTATAGTTAAACTGGGCTGATTTTTTGGATCTATAACTATCTTTTTAACATTTTCATCTATTACTACCTCATTGATAGGGATTTGGTAGTGAAAATTTTGGGATGTGGCTGCAGCAGTAATTTTGTCCATAATTCCTATTTCAATAGCACCATATATCATTAGATTTACTCCAACTATTAACAATACTACAAATATGCTTAAAACATCATATCTTATATTTATATCTCCATCTTTATATTTATAGCAATAATAGAGGATTTCTCCGCCAATTAAAAACAGTATTACGGGCCAAAATTTAATTCCTAGTTCTACTGCAGAGTGCTTGCTTATCTGGGATAGGAATACTAAAATTCCAAAACCAATTAGCACTATAGCCATGGAAATAGTACCTACTCGTCTCCTTTGCATAGGTCATCCCCTTCCTCTTGATTGTCATTAGCTCTGCCCTTAATCAACAATTTGATTCCACCAACTATGAATATTGCGGATACTATAGATGTTTGAATGTAGTTTCTTAGCTGATATGAAATTAAAGGGTACACTATTCGCTCAACAACCACAAGTATTCCAATTCCTATTAGCCCCCAGCCCACCCATTCTGGTTTAAGCTTTGGAAAAACAGCTAAAAAATCCCCACTATCAGTTTTTGTACCATTAACAATATGAAGGGCATCAAAGAAACTATAAAACCATATCAGTGGTAGTACGAATAAGAACAGGCTTGAAGCTAACCATCCCATAAAGAATACGGTAAATAAAAATACTGCCATTAGAACTAATCCCTTATTTTGCAATCCTAGATACATATGGCCTGCCCCAGGGATGGCTGATAAAGCTAGGGTTATGAGCTTTTTATTAGAATTTTTTATTTCTTCAATCTTTCTATATTCCACTTCATTTCCATTATTTATATATGCCTTTGAGCTTAAACTTTTTCTTAAAGAAGAGGCATCTAATAGAGCTACTAGCCATATTATGGGTAGAGCAATTATTGCTAATACAATGAAGGCATCGCTATGGGTTAAAAATACTAAACCAACGGAAATTGCTAGTGTTCCAAAGAATACCATAAGAAATATTACAGCTCTATCTGCATATCCCAGATAAAGATGGGATAACCCCGGTATAAAGGATAATAAAAAGGTTATAAACTTACTTTTTTCTCTCATTTCCATCCTCCTTAATATTGGATATTTCAATTCTATTTATAAAATCTGATGTTTTATTTACTATCTTTCCCGATATATCTGCAACCTTATTTGGAAGCTCTTTATTATCAACTATTGGGCTAGATTGAACTACAATAGGCACTGTATCAACTAATCTAGTAAAAAATCCTCCTACAGTTAAAACTATTGTTACTGAAGCCACTGCTATATAATAGGTAAGAATCTCCTTATATCTTCTATTAGTTCTATTGGTTCTAACTCTTGGCAGATATTCCACCTTCTCAATCTCGTCCATAATTTTATTTGTAAACTCTTCAGAAATGAGCTTTATTGCCTCTTCTACTTCATTTTCATCTATGAGAGAAAGGAAGGTTTCCAAACATTCATCACAGTAATAAAGATGTTCTTCCATCTCAATCATCTTTTCCTCTGAAAGAACATTATTCTTATAAAAAATCCATTCTACATGGTCATAATGTTTCATCCTCTTCCAACCTCCATTTCTCTCTTAAAATATTTCTTCCTCGGTAAAGCCTTGAGGCTACACTCTTTACACTTATCCCCTCTTCCTCTGCAATCTCTTCATAGGACTTTCCTTGGAAATAGAATTTAATTATTACATTCTGATAAATAGGTGGGATATTTTTGCATACCTTTCGAATCTTTTCTCTATATTCCTTTTCTATGACCAAATCCTCTGGTGTCTTAAATTCCCTTATGCTTTCTTTATCAGCAATGGCTTCCATATATTCCATAGTCTCTTCTCTAAACTTGCTTTTCTTCTTTCTTTTCCAGTCTATGGCCTTATTTGCTGTAACCCTACTAATCCAACCTTTAAAATTATCAAATTTGAATTCCGGAAGGGAGATATAAATCTGAAGAAATACTTCCTGAGCTATATTTTCAGCTTCATCATAGTCTTTAATAAAATTGAATATAATTGCAAATACATAGCCTTTATACTTTTCAACTATTTTTTCGAAGGCAGCCTTTTCTCCTGCTAATACTCTTTTTATTAGTTGTATATCTTGATCCATACCTCCCCTCCTTTCCTGTCTAATAATATAAACGAAATAAGAAATAAAAATACTGCAATAAAAGATAAAAATCTTTAAGTAAAAAATAGGGCCTTGTATCGACTAAAAGGATACAAAACCCCATACCTAAATTACTCCCTTATTATAACCATTGCAGATATAGTTGCTATATATAGGGATATTGCATTAATTAGTATAGAAACAAAATCCATCATTGCTGAATAGGAAGATACAGGAAATCCCTTAATTAAAAGATGTGCAGTTATATATGATATTGGGAGTAAGAAAAACTTTAACAGTATATTTTTTGCCCTTTCATTTTTACGATATAAATATAATAAAATACCGCTGCTACTTGCTAAGAAAAGAGCTAATAATAAATAATATCCTAGGACTAATCTTGGCAATGTAACCATTCCTCCAGTTGGGTTTTGGTCCTTGCCATATATTAATATATCTTCACTTCTATCGGCATTGTAATAATAAACCGAATCTACCTTCTTCCCATCTAGATTTAAGAAGGCAGCCTTATTAGACTTTTTCATAATATTTCTATACCATATGCTATCCCAGGTAGTTATATGGTAAGTATAGCCTTCTCCTATTTTAGATGGGCTAGTACTAATGTTGTATCCTGCTACTTGGTCGCTAAACTTTATAATTATAGTTCCATCATCGCTTTCAATAAAGGATATTAAGCCTTCATGATAGGGAATGTATTCTCTAGCAGTAAGAGTACTAATAAGGGCTACTATAATAGATATTGTCATCATAATAGCAAAGATAACAGTTTGGATTTTTTTCTTACGCATTTTAGCTTTTACTCTCTTAAAGGCTGTTGTATCTGTATCTAGTGGCAGATTTACTGGTAAGCTCATCCCATTAAGTTTTCTTCTGCAGCTTTCACAACTGTCAATATGTTCATCTACCAATTTTTTAGTATCTTCACTTACCATTTCCTCAACATACAAGGGTAAAATATCCTCAATTACTTTACAGCTTATTTTCATCTATAACCCTCCAATCTCGATTTTACCTTGTTTTTAGCACGGTGATAAGTAACGCAAGCCCAGTTTTCGCTTTTTCCAAACAAAGAAGCTATCTGTTTGAAGCTTAATTCTCCAAATACCCTAAGTGTAAATACTTCCTTATAGGGTTCATTAAGACTATGTAAAATTTCATGAATTCTCATGGATTCTTCTGAGTCGGAAATTTTCTTCTCAATATCTAAACCATCTTCCTGTTCTGGAAGTGTATCAATACTAACCGTATTTTTATTTTTTCGCAAATATGAATAATAGCTATTTTTAGCAATCTGACATAGCCATACCCTTACATCACAAGTGCCTTTAAAACTATCTATGGAGTTTATTGCTTTTAAAAATGTTTCTGAAGTTATATCTTCAGCAATATGCTTGTTGCCAGATAGGCTATAGACATATAGATAAACATCTTTAAAGTAAGTATTATATAATCTCTCTAGCTCCGTCACTTTTTTACCTCCTTACTAATAAGACGCATGGAGGGCAATTATCTTACAATATTATTATATAAAAATAAGGCAAAAAGGACGGGCCATTTTGCATCTTCATTAAATAATAAATTTGATGCAAAACCCCATCCCTTATGCCTTTATTTTTACATTATATACCTACATTCTTAAAGCCTTTGCCCCTTACCTCTACCACATCATTTATAGTGAAGAAGGCCATTGGGTCTATTTCTTCTACAATCTCCTTTAGCTTGGCAGTTTCCCTTGAGGTTACTATACAATATATTACCTTTTTATCTTCATGGGTATATCCTCCCATTCCTTCAAGGAAGGTAACCCCTCTATTAAGCTGATTGAGTATTGCCTCAGCAACCAAATCTGCCTTTTCAGAAACTATAATTACATTCTTCTTTACATTTAATCCTAATTGTACCTTATCAACTACTGCATAACCTATATACATGGCAATTAAAGTATACATTGCAGACTTATATCCAAATAAAAAGGATGATAAGGAAACTATTATGGTATTTGCAGCCATAAGACCAGAGCTTATATTTATATTATATTTTTTCTTCAAAATGGCCGCTATTATATCAAATCCTCCTTGTGAGGTCCTATTTCTAAACATCAATCCCATACCAATACCATTGAATATTCCTCCAAATACTGCAGCAAGGATTATATCGTCTACTACAAAATAGGAGCCTAATTTTCTAGTAATAGTCAGTATAGAAGAATAGATTAGCATGGATATAAAAGCATAGATGGTAAATTCCCTATCTATCAATTTTGAACCTAATAAGAATATGGGAATATTTAGAAAGAAGACCGATATACCCGTTGGTATTCCTGTTAAATACTGAATTATAATTCCAAGTCCTCCCACACCACCACTTAATAGCCTATTGGGTATGAAGAATACATTAAAAGCAATGGAACAGAATAAATTGCCTATTATGATAAATAGTATTTTTATTATTATTTCCTTTGTATTTAGTTTTTTAGACAATTTAGATACCATCATAATCTCCTTTAAATTTTTTATTATACTCATATAATAACACTTATTATAAACAATTTGAATCCCAATTTAAGTGAAAAAATTACCTTACTTATCGTTCATACAAAAAACAGATAATTCACCTAAATTAAAGGTGAATTATCGGTCTCTCTTTACCCATTCCCTCTTTCATTCATATACTCTCTCCAGTTTCCACTGGGAATGTATATTTTTTCATCCTTTTGATTCTCTAAATTTTGATCATTGTACTGATATACATAAGCCAATTCCTTCTTTCCATCCAAGGTTTCCACCTCTATTACCACCCTATTATATTCATTATTGGGGTTATTTTCTCCAAAATAGTTTTCAATCTCATTTAATATGGGAAAAATATCGTCTAGATCCTTTATTACTAGAAGTTCACCATAAACGGTATCTTCACCGGAAACCATGGCAGGATAACCCTTATTGGCTAAATGATATAGTCTCCCTTTAGTCTTAGCTTTGATTCTCTTTTCAACCTTTCCTCTTAAGGCCTTTTCAGAGTTAAAAAAGCCTTCCATCAAACTACCATAGACAAATAGGTATTTTGCCTTTTTAGTCAATGGATTTCACCGCCAATTTCCCTTATATCTTCATCGTATTTTATCGCCGTTTCTATTGCCACGGTCAAGCCTTTTACTATCAGCTCTAAACTCATACTAGGCCTATCCTTCTTGTCGATTACCTGCTCTGGAATAAAGGGTATGTGTATAAATCC
>JAAYEU010000052.1 GCA_012728595.1 Tissierellia bacterium | reverse complement strand
TTTTCCCATTTTTAGACCTCCTAACTAAAGTATGACAGTTTAATAATAACACAAGATCAGTCAATGGACAATCTTATTCAATTCACAATGCACAGTTCACAATTCACACTTTTTGGAGCAAAGCGACACATCTTTTCTTTTTACATAGTCTAATGCTAACCGCTTTAAGCTTTCCTTTTCGTTTAATTTTGGCTTTTCCATTACTTCTTCCAAAAGATATTCCAGCACTTCTCCAATTATGGGGCCCTCTTCCATACCCAGGTCTAATAAATCCTTGCCATTTATGGCCATTTGGTTTATTTCATAAGCCTCGTTCTTTTCTAGTATTTCTTTTATTCTTTTTCTTCTTTGGACTATATGGTCAAAGTTTGCGTCTTGGTTGGAACATTTTATATCTGCTATTTGAAGCTCTATTAAATTAAATATTTCTTTTTCCCCTACTCTCCTAATTAATCTCTTCAACCCCTTCTCTTTAAATTTTGCATGGTGATTCATATGCTCCTTTACCAAAATGTATACTTTGTTCTTAAGCTCATTAGATGTTTTAAACCTTTCTAATACCTTTTTAGATATTTCAGCTCCAACTTTATCATGGCCAAAGAAATGGCCTATCCCCTTTTCATCTATGGTTAGGGTATGAGGTTTGCCAATATCGTGGAATAAGGCGGCTAATCTAGTCTGAATTACTGGAGGTGTATTATCTAATACACATAATATATGGTTATATACATCCATCTGGTGATGGGGATTTCTTTGGTTAAAGCCTATGGTGGGAACTAACTCTGGTAATATTGCCTCCAATAGGCCCATTTTTTCCATTAACCTTATACCTATAGAAGGAGTATCGGCTAAGAGAATTTTAAAGAATTCCTGCCATATCCTTTCCATGCTTACATTTAATATCTTCTTACTGTATTTTTTGCCAGCCTGGAAGGTGGATTCATCTATATGGAATTTAAGTACAGTGGCAAATCTAACAGCCCTTAATATTCTAAGGTAGTCTTCATTAAACCTCTTATCAGGCTTTCCCACAGTCCTAATTATCCTATCTTTTAAATCCTTTCTTCCTCCATAAGGGTCTATTATTCCCGTCTTTTCATTATATGCCATAGCATTTATGGTAAAATCCCTCCGGCTTAAATCGTCTTTTATATCCTTAGAAAAGGAAACCCACTCAGGCCTTCTTCCATCTAAGTAACGGCCTTCTTGTCTAAAAGTGGTAATTTCAACATTTCCTTCATCTTGGCATACTATAATTGTTCCAAATTCTTTCCCAATATTGATAGTTTTGAAATCGGAAAATACTTCTTCTAGTTGGGAGGGTTGGGCATCTGTAGTAACATCGAAATCCTTAGGCCTTTTTCCAAGTAACATATCCCTTATACATCCACCCACTATATAGGCCTCAAATCCGCTATTTTCTAATCTTAATAGTATTTTTTCTACATAGCTCGGGATTACGAATTCCATTTTATCACCCCATAATTTTCTTCCTATTATCCAGTATAACATAGTATGGCCTTTAAAAATTCTTCTATTATGTAAATAGGGCTTTGGATTAATCCAAAGCCTCAGACTGAAGAGAAAATATAAATTTTTTGTAGAATATATGTTAATATGGGAAGTCTTTTATTGATTTTATATAGTTTTATTATTTGTTCATTAAGAAACACGGTTTCCATAAAGAAGGAAACCGTGTTTTGTCTACAAACTGAGTCCCTATTAACCATTAATAGGCAACTTCTTATCTTTAAAGCTTTCTACTTCCTTCTTAAATTTTAATTGGATTAATACGTTGTAAAATTCATCTAGGGTTAAATCCTTATACTCTTCATTTAAAAAACAATATTTTCCTGAGTCGCAACAGAGTTTTAGAAAATCTTTTATAAAACGGTTTAAGGCCTTCCTCTCTTCCTTTTCCAATATAGAATCCAGACTATCTGAGTCTACCAAATTATATAATATCTTTAAGAGTTTCTGTTTAACTTTCCCCTTATCCATTGCTAAGCCCCTTATTTCATCGAATATGTCGATTATCATCTCTAACCCTCTTTCCAGCGGATAACCCCCCACATAATCTAAGGCTATCTCGACACAATGAAGGATTTTTTGATTTTCTATTCCCATTTTAAACACCTCTATCCCACTAATAGTATACACACCTTTTGAATCGATGAATTATATTCGACAAAAAGGATTTACTTTGTATGTTTAAGTAGAATATTTCCCAGGAAATCAATTTTTTCTAGGGAAAAAAGATGAAGAAAAGCTTGCGTTTAAAATATTTTGAATTTTTTGTTTGTTATTGGTGATTTTAGGCATAAAGACCTAATTTTGTTGTATATATAGTACTATAAATTGATAGATTTTTCAAGTAAAAACTAAAGGATTGCAAAATATAAAACACCCTAAACCAGGCATCCAGGCAATCGGTTTAGAGTGTTTAAATAAGTATTGTACCCATTTTTTATGAAGCCACTTCCTCTTCTACTTTTATTATTCTACCTTTCTCTGCATACTCATGTATTTCCTTGACGGATAAGCCTTTAAGACCTAGCCTTTCTACAGTCCTTCCTTCTTTGTAAAAGTCTCTACCAGTTATAAGGCCTGCTATTTTTATGATGGAATCTATTGCTGGAGTTTCGATATTGAATTCCTTTGCTAGGGATGACATGGGGATTAAACTATAGGGTACATCTTCATATATATATCTGATGTTTAAACCCTTGGGTGCTTGTAATCCCTTATATGCTGGATTGTTTTGTACTGCTTCATACAGATTATTGCCTTTAGCTCCATAGGTTTCCTCCAGCCAGTCCTTAGCAGATAGTGTATTTACATTCAGCAGTAGTCCTATCTTCATCCTTTCAGCATCCATCTTTTCTAAGAAGCTTCCTATAGATGGAGTTATGCCTTCTGTATAGTAATCAAATGGAGCTCCCCTTTCTATATGTCCGCTGTTTAATAGGGTAGGACCAGGATGGAATATAGCTCCATAATTGTTTATACTGGTTTCTATAACATCCTTAGCTGGTGTAAACTGAGGATATGCGTCTTTTAGCATCTCTATAACATGGTCCGTTTTAATTGATGGAATTGCTGCTAAGGTGACTTCCTTTTTAGTTCTAAAAATATGTGCACTAGTTAGTGATGTTTTTCTACAAGCATAGATAAAAGTTTGAGCTTCTGCTACTATAACATCTTTGTTTGAACCAGATTGCCTAATGGTTGAATAAACTTCTAAAGCTCCTCCTGTTCGACCAGGATTCAATACTATTATCTGACCATCCCTTAAATAGGGAGCCATAGCCTTGGCTAAATTGTAATGTCCCATAGCCGGTATGGTCACCATAATTATATCCGCATCCTCAATAGCCTCTTGGATTTGGTTAGTTGCCAAGTTCAACCTTCCTTCCCCTTCAATTTCACCAGATAGGCTAATTACTGGTCTTTCTATTAAAGGAAGAATATTTTCTAAAGTTCTATTATAGAGGTTGACTTTATAGCCTAGCAAACTTAAGTATCCAGCCATAGCGATTCCGCCATTACCTGCACCAATAACAGCATAAACTAAATCTTTCTTCATCCTATTACCTCCTATCCCAATATTTTTTTATTCGATTGCTCGATCCCATTACCGTTTTAAAGTAAAATAAAAGACTATAGAGGGCACCCCATAGTCTGAAAATGACAATACATATCCATCCCCCTTTCAACGCTTACGAGGTTAGCTGACGGGTTCGGGCTAAAGGGTATTTGCCCGTCCTATAAAAGGATTCACCCCAAAAATTGGTTCCCCCGCTTCTTTTTCAAGAATTCAGCGATTTTTATTCAGTTTTTAATAAATGAAATAAAAGATTTAAGTTCTAATTATAAGCTTATTCGATTCCAGTTAAAAAATTCATATAATATTGTATGAGAAGAAAATGTTTGTACAATGTAGGTATATAATAGATTATAAGTAGTTAATTCTAATTACCAAAACAAAATCAATTGAGAATAGAATATAATGGATTGGTTTAAAAGTAAAATTAATACATATATACGAAAAATAGTATATCATATTTTTTGAGTAAATGCAAATATTTGGCCTAAAATTTTATTCAAAATTCCACAAAAAACCGATTCTTCCTTAGGAAGAATCGGTTTTTTTATTATACGTTGGCTTTCATTTGTTCCCTTACAGCTTGGGCTCCCCTTTCTAAGGCCTCCTTATTTATCGGGATTAAGTGGGCTCTGTTTTCACCAAAAACCTTTGTGAAGCCCTCAAGAACTGACTCCACATCTACCGTCTTAGTGGCTTCTAAATAGGCCCCTAACATAACCATATTAGCAACCCTCATATTGCCTAACTCATCTGCAATCTCGTTAGCAGAAATATAGTATACTTCTATATCATCCCTCTTTGATTTTTGTTCTATTAAGGATGAGTTGATAAATAACCTACCGCCTTTATTAACACTTGGCTCGAATTTATCCAGAGATGGTTTATTCATAACTATGGCAGTTGTAGAATTTACAACCACTGGTGAGCCTACCGGTTCTGAAGATACAATAACGCTACAATTAGCAGTACCTCCACGCATTTCCGGTCCATAGGATGGTAGCCAGGAAACATGTTTTCCCTCTATCATACCTGCATAGGTTAGAAGTTGACCCATGGCCATTACTCCTTGTCCACCAAAACCAGCAATGATTATTCTTTCTTCCACTTACTCCACCTCCTCTGGTCTTTTAAAGTTCCCTAGAGGATAATAGGGTATCATGTTTTCCTCCAACCATCTTAAGGATTCCTCTGGCGTATATCCCCAGTTAGTTGGACATGTGGATAATACCTCTACAATTCCGAATCCCTTTCCTTCTATCTGAACTTTAAAGCATTCCATTATGGCCTTCTTTGCTTTTCTTACATGGGCAGGGCTTGTAACTGTAACCCTTTCCACGAATTTAGCTCCATCTATAGTAGCCAATAACTCTGACATCCTTATTGGCTTCCCACAGTGGGCTTCATCTCTACCATAAGGAGCAGTAGTAGCTTTTTGTCCTACTAGGGTAGTAGGTGCCATTTGCCCTCCCGTCATACCATAAATGGCATTATTAACAAATATAGTAGATATCTTCTCTCCCCTATGGGCTGCATGGACAATTTCTGCAGTTCCTATAGAGGCCAAATCTCCGTCCCCTTGATAGGTAAATACAAAATTGTCGGGTCTAACCCTTTTTATACCTGTTGCCACAGCTGGAGCCCTACCGTGAGCTGCTTCATGCATATCACAGTTAAAATATTTATAAGCAAGAACTGAACATCCTACTGGTGCTACTCCAATAGCATTATCTAGTACTCCTAACTCTTCCAGTGCTTCTCCCACTAGCCTATGTATGATGCCATGGGTACAGCCCGGACAATAATGAGTAGGAACGTCTGTCAGTCCTCTAGTTTTCTTAAATACTATGGCCATTATTTCTCACCTCCATAGATTTCCTTGACCTTTTCAATTATCTCGTTAGGTGTTGGTACCATTCCACCAGTTCTACCATAGAAGTATACTGGATGTTTGCCTTTAACAGCTATTTTTACATCATCCAACATCTGTCCTGTATTCATTTCTACTGTCAATATTCCCTTACAATTTGGATTTATCTTCTCAAACTCATCATATGGATAAGGCCATAGGGTAATAGGTCTAATTAGCCCTACTTTATATCCTTCTTCTTCTAGCTGGGATATGGCTGTTCTAGCAATCCTAGATGTAGTTCCATATGCAGCTATAACTACATCTGCATCTTCTATATTATAGGATTCAACCTTGACTTCATTTTCCATTATTGCCTTATACTTGGCTTGTAATCTCTTATTGTGCTCTTCTAGTTCTTCTGGTTGCAAATATAGTGAGTTGATAATATTAGGCTTTCTCTTTCCTTGGGTACCAGTAGTAGCCCAATCCTTTTCAGGTAAATCCCTTCTCTTAGGCTCTCTAAACTCCACCGGCTCCATCATCTGTCCTATCATTCCATCTCCCAAAATCATAACGGGGTTTCTATATTGGTCTGCTATATCGAAGCCCTCTATGATTAAGTCTACTAATTCCTGAACATTAGCTGGAGCCAATACTACCAGCCTATAGTCTCCATTTCCTCCGCCTCTTGTTGCTTGGAAGTAATCGGTTTGAGATGGTTGTATACTACCAAGACCTGGTCCACCTCTCATTATGTTCACTATTACGCAGGGCAACTCTGCTCCTGCAATATAGGAGATTCCTTCCTGTTTTAATGAAATTCCTGGACTTGATGAGGATGTCATAACCCTAACTCCTGCCCCAGCAGCTCCATAGACCATATTTATAGCTGCTATCTCAGATTCTGCCTGTAGGAACACCCCACCAACTTTAGGTAATTCTCTGGCCATATATTCTGGTAATTCACTTTGAGGCGTTATAGGATAACCAAAGAAGTATTTACAACCTGCTTTAATGGCTGCTGCCCCTATAGCCTCATTTCCCTTCATGAGAACTTTAGCCATCAATAACCCTCCTTTATAATTTAGTTAGTCAACCTCTCAACAGTTATTACTAGATCTGGACACATCATTGCACAATTAGCACAAGAAATACATTTATCCATATCTGTTACAGTAGCTGGGTGATAGCCCTTTGCATTTATCTTTTCATTGTCTAATGTGATGATATTAACAGGACACACTGAAACGCATAGTCCACATCCCTTGCAAAGGTCTTCTTGGAAAGTTACCCTTCCTTTTACTTTGGCCATCATAAAACCTCCTTACGCTTTATATTATTAGACCATCCACTCTTCCCTCATATATAAATTCATCGGGAAAATCTCACCATTTAAGTCCCTTGGTAATTCCTTGGCGACTCTTTCAATGGTAGATATATATCTAATTGGTATATTAGTTTTTTCAGACAGTTCTTCAGCTAAAACTTGCCCCCTTAATACGTCATCTACTGTGGTGCTTTTTAGCATATGAGTATTATTTATTATGCCAGTTACTTTAGCCCTAGCCATATCTTCAATCTTTCTTAGATACTCCATTGCCTTTTCTACAGTCTGAGTTTCAGGCCTATTGGCATTTAGTACAAAGAACATGTCGTACTCACCTGGCAGGAAGTGTTGATAGTACATCCCTAAAGTCCTAGCTCCTACTGGATCTCCCCCTACGTCAATAATCCCTTCATAGGATTTGTCCTGCAAGGGTACTAAAACTTGAGAGGAGATAGCTGGTATATCCACTGCTGCCCCCTTAACGGAGCTAGCAATGACTTTTATTCCCATTTCTTCTAATATATCTGCCTTTTCTCTACTTCTAAAATATAGGTTAACAATATCCAAGTCAACTAAGGCTACCTTTTTTCCTAAACTTGCTAATTTTACCGCATAATTGACACTAAATTCTGTTTTACCACTGCCATAATGCCCAATGATAATCCTTATCCTCTTGTCATTTAACATCTTTTTCACCTAATTCTAATTATATTCTTTTGCCTTTTCCTCTCCTCTTAAGACTCTTAGCCCACCTTCTGCTAAAGCCATTAGTTCATCTTCTCCAGGATAGATGTATACCTTGGATATAAAGTTTACCCTTTCTTCAATCCATGCTGTAAACATTTCATCATGGGCTATTCCACCAGTTAGTAAGATTCCATCTACTTCTCCCTTTAATACCGCTGCACAGCTTCCTATCTCCTTAGCTATCTGATAGGCCATAGCATAATAGATGGATTTAGCATATTCATCCCCTGCTTCTATCCTATCACATACTTCCATGGCATTATTGGTGCTTAGATAGGAAACCATACCTCCCTTTCCTACTATCAGGCTTTTCATCTCTTCGTAGCTGTATTTCCCTGAATAACAAAGTTTAATCAAATCTCCAACAGGAAGTCCTCCTGACCTTTCTGGAGAAAAAGGTCCATCGCCATCTAAGGCATTGGCTACATCTATTACCCTTCCCTTTTTATGAGCACCTATGGATACGCCCCCTCCCAAGTGGACAACTATTAAATTCATATCCTCATAGGCCTTTCCTTGAAGTTTTGCATGCCTTCTAGCAACTGCTTTTTGGTTTAAGGCGTGGAATATACTTTTTCTTTCTATTTCCTTTAATCCTGAAATTCTGGCTACATCCTGTAATTCATCTACCACAACGGGGTCTACTATAAAGGCTTCAACGCCAATACCTTTACTAATCTCATAGGCAATAATGCCTCCCAGGTTTGAAGCGTGTTCCCCATAAGTTCTATTCCTTAAATCCATTACCATCTTTTCATTCACCTTATAAGTACCGCCTGGAATTGGTTTTAACAATCCTCCCCTTCCTACAATTGCCGATATGGAATCTATAGGAATTTGACTTTCTTCCAAATTCTTTAATATGATTTCCTTCCTAAAATCAATTTGATCGGTGATAGTGTTATATTGAGATAGTTCTTCTACGGAATGCCTTAAGGTCTTTTCAAATACCATGTTTTCATCATCAAATACTGCAATCTTAGTAGAAGTTGAGCCTGGATTTATAATTAATAATCTGAACTCTGCTGCCATCTAATATCCTCCTCTATTTTTATGTTAACATTACTCCTAGTATTATAGAGTGTAACTTAGCTTCCTGCTTGTCCGCCCTTGATGTCAGGACAATAGGAGCCTTAGCCCCTAAAATTATACCTGCACTCTTAGCCCCAGCTAAGAAAGTTAAGGCTTTATATAATACATTACCAGCATCTATATGGGGTACTAATAATATGTCTGCATCTCCAGCTACAGTAGATTCTATTCCCTTATGTTCTGCGGCCTCTTTAGAGATAGCGTTATCCAAGGCAAAAGGCCCTTCCACTATACAGCCTTCAATTAAGCCCTCCTTATTCATATTGGATAATTCCTGAGCATGGACTGTTGCTTCCATCTTTGTGGAAACCTTTTCCTTAGCCGCAATAACAGCTACCTTTGGTTTTTCTAGTCCTAAGGAATGGGCTAATCTTACAGAGTTTTCTATTATTGCCTTCTTTTGATTTAAATCGGGACTTATATTCATAGCTGCATCCGTTACAATAAAAATCTTATGATATGTATCCACATGGAATACAGCTGCATGGCTAATTATATTTCCAGTTCTAAGACCTATTTCCTTATCCAATACCTGCTTCATAATAATGGAAGTATCCACCAAACCCTTCATAAGTATATGGGCTTGATTGCTACTTACCAATCTTGTAGCTTCTCTTGCAGCAGATACCTTGTCCTTTTCATCGATTATCTCAGCTTTCGATAGATCTAAACCGATTTGGTGGCTTATTTCAATGATTTTTTCCTCATCTCCTACCAGTATTGGCTCTACTATACCTAAATCCACTGCTGCCTTTACAGCTTCCAATACGGGTTTGTCCTCAGCAGCTGCAACAGCCAGTCTTTTTTTGTCCTTTTTTTGAGCCAATAGCTTTAAATCTTCAAAAGACTTGATCATCTTATCACCTCATCTTCATATATTTTAGCTTTCTCTTCACCCTTTATAACCCTTAATACTCCTTTATTTAAAGCTCCCATTTCATCCTCACCAGGATATACTACTATAGGTCCTATAAAGGAAACCATCTCCTTTACCTTTTCAACTATATAATTGGAATAAGCTAGTCCACCAGTTAAAATGATATCGTCTACTTCCCCTTTAAGAACTGTGGCAGCAGCTCCTATTTCCTTGCCTATCTGGTATATCATGGCATCATATACTAGTTTTGCATATTCGTCTCCTGCTTCAATCCTCTTTTCTACTTCTCTAGCGTCTATGGTGCCTAGATAGGACATAAGTCCTCCTTTCCCCTTTATTTTTTTCTTCATATCTTCATAGCTATACTTACCGGAGTAACACATCCTTATTAAATCTCCTACAGGGAGGCTTCCAGTCCTTTCTGGTGAAAAGGGTCCCATTTCACTGGCATTATTTACATCTATCATACGTCCTTTTTCCAATGGTGCTACGGAAATTCCCCCTCCCAAATGGGCAACGATTAGGTTCAATTCATCTAAATCCTTGTTTAACTCTTCTGCCCTTCTGTGAGAGACTGCCTTAATATTCAAAGCATGGATTAAGGATTTCCTCTCGATTAAGTTTAAACCAGAGATTCTCGCTACTTCTTCAAATTCATCTACCGATACGGGGTCTACTATATAGGAATTAATATTTTCCTTATCAGCTATTCCTCTAGCAAGAATCCCTCCTAGGTTAGCAGCATGTTCTCCACCAATACCCAATCTCAAATCTTCTAACATCTTATCTGTAACTAAGTAGGTCCCACCAGGAATTGGCCTTAGTAATCCTCCTCTGCCCACTACGGCTTTTAGGCTACTAGTTTGGATATTCTCCTTCTTCAGCCAATTGTTAATTAGGTTGAGCCTATACTCATATTGGTCTAAAACGCTATTGTATTTAGCTAATTCATCTTGGCTATGCTCTAGTTTATTGGATTTTACTTCAAACTCTTGATCATATAAGGCTACTTTAGTAGAAGTGGAACCAGGATTGATGACCAAAACATATTTTCTCTCCATTTTTACCTCCTAATCTTGAATTAGTGTAATATCTAGGCTTTCAGGAATTATACGTATTATTTCAATCCCTTCTTCGACTAAAACTTCAACATCTACCCTATGACTTCCTTGTTCAAAGCCCTGCAGGTCTAATTTCAATTTTATATCTTCCTTATCCATTAAATCTATTTTTGTGCCACTTCCCTCCAGAATGAGGGTTATAGACTTATTCAAATCATTTTCATCTAGCCTAAGGGCAGAGTCTAGGTTAACAATGTCCACATCAGCTAAAGTATAGTTGAAAGTTCTAGATTTTATTTCATCTATATTCAATGTTATGGTCACCTTTAAGTCTGGATTTACTAGGCTTACTCCTTCGGGCAAATCCAGTTCCACAGGAACATTTCTGTTGTCTATCAAAGTATTAATGTCTATGGGTTTAGTTTTTATAACATTAACCCCTGCTAAATCTTCCTGTTTACCCTTTATTTCAATGGTGCTTGGATTTATGTTTATGTCTACTATTTCATAATTATCGGGTAATTGATTTTCAGTTTGCAGTTCTACGGGCACCTTCTTAACTCGATATACAGGAATGGATATGTCCACAACATTCTGTTCTACGCTTACCCCTCTTACAGGGTTCCCTTGATCATCTACAATTTTAATGGACTCAGTTGTATGAATATCCTCCGTCTTACCGGTAATATCAACAAAGGCCACAGCCTTATCCACTTGGTTAACCCAGCTTCTAGGACCTTCTATATAGATTGATTGAGGCTTAATTATAGGACTTCCAAGCACATAGCCTTGAGGTAGATTGCCTTGAGTTTCAACTACTACAGGACTACTCTTACTTATTATCTTATCAAATTTAAATAGTATCTCCTTAGGGCTATAATCTACCAATTTCACATCATCTGGTACCTGAACGTATACGGGAACCTTCTGTTCTCCTTCAGAATAACCGCTTAAATCTACCTGGGCTATAATATCCTTACTGCTTACCTTTAAGACCTCTGATCTTCTACCAGAAATAGTCACCCTAACGCTGGCGTTTTGTGGCTCCATTATTACCAAGCCCTGTCTTTCTAAAGCCCTTTCATTTACATACCTAACATCTATATTTTTAAATTCATTTTCAAAAGGTGGGTTTACTTCACTCATAACATAGCTCCATAGAATGATAGCTATTATTAAAGCAAAGATTTTCAGGGTAAGATCATTCTTATTCTCTTTGCTCATCTTTACGCCTCCATCTTGCAAAAAAAGTTGGTTTTTGGTCTTTAGGCTTATACATGTCCATCAATATCTGCCTTAAAGTCTTAGTATCTAGATATCTAGCCAAACTGCCATTTTCAGCAATGGAAATAGCTCCTGTCTCTTCTGAAACTATTATGGAAAGACTATCAGATTTTTCCGATATCCCAAGGGCTGCCCTATGCCTAGTACCCAAATCCTTGCTAAGGGAAGTGTTTTCCGTCAATGGTAAAAAACACCCTGCAGCCTTTATCATATCCTCTTTTATAATTACTGCGCCATCGTGAAGGGGAGTATTTGGAATAAATATATTAATAAGAAGGTCACTTGATACAATTCCATCAATTCTGGTGCCAGTTTCTACTATCTCGCTTAAGCCTGTAGCCCTCTCTATAACGATGAGAGCACCAATTTTTTGTCTGGAAAGGGAGGCTACAGCTTCTACAATTTCTTCTACCAACTGGCTTAAACTTTCATCCTTTACCTCCATAAAAGACTTGGTAAAGAAATTGCTTCTTCCTATATATTCTAAAGCTCTTCTCAATTCCGGTTGAAAAACTATTATTAGAGCTAATATTCCCACAGTCATGGTCTTTTCTAATATCCAGAATACCGTATATAATTGAAGCCATTCACTTACTTTAGTAAAGACAAATAGTGCTAAAATTCCTTTAGTCAACTGTTCCGCTCTAGTCTCTCTTATTAGCTGGAAAAGCTTATAAAAAGCTGTAGCTACTATTAATATATCAATTATATCTTTCACTCTTAAATTAACGAATAATCCTCTTATAAATTCCAAGGGCTACCACACCTTCATTAGATTTTATCATCCATTACTATTATATAACAAATATATAGGCTTTTGAACCAAATAACAATAAATAAAAAATGTAATTATATTCAGAATTTAGTTAATTTTGTGCCATTATTTCCAGTGTGCTATGATAAGACTCCTCTATCCTCTTTCTTTCCTTTTCATAAATGGTAGAATATAGAGCCTCATCTTGAAGAAAGTCTTCAATAGGAATTATCTCATATTTCATTTTTCCATCATTATATCTTCTAACCCAAGTGGGTACATAGGTGATTTCCTTAATATGGGTTTCATCTTTAACAAAATCCTTCTCAATCTGGATTTTAACCATTACTCCATCTTCTACATACTTAGTATTTATATTTTCTTCCCTCTGATTGGATAAAAAATTCCCCATAGAATAGATGATGAAGTTATCCCTTCCATCGTATTCTATAATTTCAGACCTCTGTATCACATGAGGATGGCTGCCTAAAATTATATTGGCCCCCCATTCTACCATTTTCCTTCCCAGTTCCAGCTGGAAATCAGAAGGTTCCCTTTCATACTCATTGCCCCAATGGATATAGGCTACTATTACATCTGAGCCCATATCTTTTGCCTTTAATATGTCTTCTTTAATCCTATCCTCATCTATCCTATTGACCATATAGGAAAATTCTTCCTCAGTCAAAGTATAGTCTAAACCATTAAAACCGTAGGAGTAGGCTAGTAGAGCTACTTCTATATCATTTATCCTTTCAATCAATATTTGGTTATCCGGCTTTTTGTTGGTGCCAATATTTTTCATACCTTCCTTTTCTATAAAGTCTATGGTATTTAATAGGCCTTCCTTTCCCTGGTCTAAGGCATGGTTGTTAGCAGTTACAAGGATATCAAAGCCTGCATACTTAATGGCCTCTAAGGTTTCTTGGGGAGAATTAAAGGTGGGATATCCGAAAAAACCTTTGTCATTACCAGCTACTACCGTCTCCAAATTGGCTATGGATATATCTGCAGACTCTATATACTTTTTTACATATTTAAATACATCCTTAAAATCGTAAGTCCCATCTTCTAGAATATAGGCTGACTTTATCTGAGGCATATGAAACATTATATCCCCTACAGCTAAAAGGCTTAAAGTAGATGTTTTTTCTTCTATTGCTTCTGTTTCCTCCATCTCTTCAATAGTTTCACTTTTTTCAACTTCTAATGTTTTGATTAAAATTTCCTGATCATCAAAGCTTGTCCTATTAGAAATATGGCTTGGATTAAAAAGAGCACTATTAGTAATTAAGAAAAAAACAAAAACTAAAAAGATTAATAAAATAAAAATATTTCTTCTATTCATGACTATCCCCATTTCTTTTATTGTATTTACATTTTATAATTAACAGGAGGAAATTTCAACCAATTATTCCTCCCTTTCAATGTCTATTATCCTATGCCTAGAATCATATATGAATTTGCTCAACTTACGCTGGTTTATCCACCATATATAGATAACATAGGGAATGAATAATATGCTTAGCTGAGGAATGTTAGTCATCAATATGAAATTGAAAGTTCCATGAAGTAGAATAGGCATGTAAAGAGACCTTCTCATGTTTTTCCTTGCCCTTATTCTATCGGTATCAAATTTTGCTAAGGAAAGATAATACCCCATGGTTATTCCAAAAACTGCATGGGCAGGAACGGAAAAAATCCCCCTATATAATCCAACATGAGGATTGTTAGCATACCTATATACTACATAGACTATATTCTCCACTGTAGCAAAGCCCATGGAAGAAAAGACCCCATATACTATCCCATCTAGCTTTTCATTGAAGTATTTAGTTTTATAAGGAATTCTTAGAATAACCTCCCTTTTAAAAAATTCCTCTGTAAATCCTGCTACTATAAAAGCTGTATAAAGGTTAGACAATGTACCACCAAAGATATTAAAGCTTAGGAGTATCTCTTCAACTATTATTATGGGTATTACGGTTAGGGCTCCTAATAAATAGGTTAATAACAGCACTTTTAATGGTTCCCTATCGTATTTATCGCTTAGGTATATGCCAAATATTATGTCTATTGCTGGAGTTATTGCTATTATGAACAATCTAAGTTCCAAAATATCCCCTCCATTAATGTAGTTAAATATATTATTGGTAAATATTCAAGTTTTAATCCCTAAAGCTTTAAAAGAATAAGACCCACTAAAAAGTGGGTCTTAAGTAGCCTTATTTTCCTATTATATTTTCATCTATATACCTTTCAACATCTTCTGCAGTAGGTAAGCTTAGTATTTCATCCAGCATACCTTCTACTTCCTTTTTAGAAGTGTTGCTAATTATATATCTTGCCTTCAATATGGAAGCTGGATTCATACTAAACTCGTCTAATCCCATGCCTAGTAGTACGGGTATTAGCTTTTCATCTCCTGCTGCCTCACCACACATACCTACCCAGATACCTGCCTTATGCCCATTGTCTATAGTCATCTTTATAAGCCTTAATACAGCTGGGTCGTACTGGTTATAGAGGTGGGATATCTCTTGGTTGCCCCTATCTACCGCTAATGTATACTGAATTAAATCATTGGTTCCAATACTGAAAAAATCTACTTCTCTTGCAAAAATATCTGAATGAATTGCTACAGAAGGAATTTCTACCATTATTCCTACTTCTATATCCTCATTAAAGGGGATATTTTCCTTCCTTAATTCTTCCTTGGCTTCTTCCAATATCCTTTTAGCTTCCCTTACTTCCTGTATATTAGATATCATTGGAAACATTATTTTAATATTCCCATAGGCAGAAGCCCTTAATAAGGCCCTTAATTGAGTTTTGAATATATCCCTTCTATCTAGGCAAAGCCTAATGGCCCTATAGCCTAAGAATGGATTCATCTCTTTTGGAAGCTCTAAGTAAGGTATATCCTTATCCCCGCCTACATCTAGTGTTCTTATTACTATGGGTTTTCCTTCCAGTCTTTCTGCTACAACCTTATAGGCTTCAAATTGTTCATCCTCCGTTGGCAAGCGGTCGTTATCCATATAAAGAAACTCTGTCCTGTATAGTCCTACTCCTTCTCCATCATTTTCTATAACATTATCTACATCTTTTGGGGTACCGATATTAGCAGCTATTTCCACCTTTACTCCGTCTTTAGAGATGCTTTCTTTTCCTTTCATTTGCCTAGTTTGTTGCTTGAATTCTTCATACTTTTCCTTTTCCCTTTGGTAGAATTCTACCTCATCTTGGGAGGGATTGATTAAAACAATGCCCTTACTTCCGTCGACTATCATAAAATCCCCATTTTTAGCTATATTGGTTATATCCTTTACCCCTGCTACTGCTGGTATTTCTAGACTCCTTGCCATAATGGAGGTGTGGGAAGTCCTTCCACCAAGTTCAGTTACTATTCCTATTACTTTATCCTTATCCATTTGAGCTGTATCAGAAGGTACTAAATCCTCTGCTACAATTATGGATTCTTCCTTTATATTTCTTAGGTCGTTTCCTTCTATCCCGTATAGTATCCTGATTAGTCTCTGGGATATATCCTTTAAGTCTAAAGCTCTTTCCCTTAAATATTCATCATCTATATTCTCAAATAGGCTTACATATTGATCTGTTACCTCTTTTAATGCCCATTCTACATTGACCTTTTCTTCCTTTATTTTTCCTTTTATGCCATCAATATATTCTGGATCCTGAATCATCATCTTATGAGCATTGAATATTTCTGCTTCTTCTTCACCAATATTTTCCAAAGTCTCTTCATAAAGATTTTCTAGTTCCTTAATTCCTTGTTCAATGGCAGTATCTAATCTCTCAATCTCACCTTCTAAGTCATCTATTGTCTTTTTTTCTATCTTGATTTCAGCTTCTTTATAGACTAATACCTTGCCTAGGGCGATTCCTGCTGATGTTCCTATGGCTTTCATGGAAATGCCTCCTATTCGTTAAAATTATCTTTTATAAGTTTTGCCAAAGCTTCTACAGCCTCCTCAGCATCGCTGCCTTCAGCCTTTATGGTTATAGTGTCCCCTTTTGCAGCCCCCATACTCAGTACTCCCATTATGCTCTTAGCATTATATTCTTTGCCATCCTTTTCAACGGTTATATCAGCAGTAAATTTAGAAGCCTCCTTTACGAATAAACTTGCTGGTCTAGCATGAAGACCTGTTTCATTAGTTAATGTTACTTCTTGTTTAACCATAATAAATTTCCTCCTTTAAAATTTTTATATAATAATTATTATTTAATTTACATGGTTTTAATTTAAGCATACCCAGTATGCATATAAACATTTACAATTGGTTAAAAAGTTTTATTTGAAATTTATGAAAAGGTTTGCATAAAAAAGTGAGGCGTAATTTTCGCCTCACTAGTATTCCTTAAATAATTCTTTTTTTGCATTACATAATGGACAAGTGTCTTCTTCGCCAGTTATGGTAATAAATCCACATACTGGACATAGTAATATGACATCTGCTTCTAAATCCTTACCTTGGTCTACAGCTTCCTTTGCTTTCGTAAATAGTTCTGCATGTACTTTTTCTGCTTCTATAGCATATCTATAAGCTGAAAGTGCAGTCTTTTCATTCTGCATTTCTGCTACAGCTATGTAAGCAGGGTACATTTGTTCTACCTCGAATAACTCTCCATTAATGGCTCCTTGTAAATTCTCTGATGTGGAACCATAACCAAATTCTCCACCAGAAGTTACATCAAAAGCTCCTACTTCATCCTTTAAAGCTTTAAAATGTAATGTAGCATGTACCTCTTCAGCATCGGAGGTTGCCATAAACAACCTTGCTACTGTTGGGAAGCCATCTTTTTCAGCTTTTTGTGCCCAAATTCTGTACCTCATATGTGCTTGACTTTCTCCACCGTAAGCCGATCTTAAGTTGCTTGCAGTCATAGCGTTCATATGTATTCCCCCCTTTACATACATGGTTAACATACTACCACAGATATATTATAACCTTATTTACTTGATAAGTCTAGATATATTAATCTTCGACAAATTTTTATGGTGGAATTTTAATTAATTATTAGCCTTTTCCTCCACCAAAAAACAAGCTACAAGGTGATTGTTTCCAACTTCCGTTAATTCTGGATCTTCTTTGAAACACCTATCCATGGCATAATTACAACGTGCTGCAAACCTACAGCCAGGTTTTGGATCTATAGGCGATGTTATTTCCCCTTTTAATATGATCCGTTCTCTTTTACTCTTTATGCTAGGCACTGGAATGGCAGATAGTAATGCTTGGGTATAAGGATGAAGGCTATTTCTAAATAATTCATCTGCAGGTGCCTTCTCTACTAATTTCCCTAGATACATTACTGCAATATTATCTGAAATATGCTTAACTACGGATAAATCATGGGTAATGAAAAGGTAAGTTAAACCCAACTCTTCTTGTAAATCCTGCAGCAAGTTCAATATCTGGGCTTGTATGGAAACATCTAGTGCTGATACGGGTTCATCTGCTACTATGAACTTTGGTCTTAAAGCTAAAGCCCTTGCAATTCCTATACGCTGTCTTCTTCCACCATCTAATTCATGGGGATAGGCATTGACCAATCTCTTAGCCAAACCGACTAAATCCATTAAGCGTAATACTTCCTTTTCTAATTCAGAATTCTTTTTCTTTACTATATTATGTATAATCAAAGGTTCAGCTATTATTTCCGATACTGATAGTCTAGGATTTAGTGATGAAAAGGGGTCTTGGAATATTATCTGCATATCCCTTCTAAGTTTAATCATCTCTTTTTTATTAAGCTGACTGATGTTTTTATCTTCGAAATATATTTCTCCTTCAGTAGGTTCTAAAAGCCTCAATATAACCCTTCCAATGGTGGATTTTCCACAACCTGACTCCCCTACAAGGCCCAATGTCTCCCCTTTCTCCATTTCAAAATCTACTCCATCTACTGCATGCAACATACCCTTTGGGGTACTGAAATACTTTTTAATTCCCTTTACTTTTAATATTGATTCTGCCATTATAGTACCTCCTTTGCTTCAATAACGCCTTCATATATCAAGCATTTTACCATATGGCCTTCTTCTATATTAGTTACAATGGGTTTCCTTTCCTTGCAAATATCCTGGGCATGAGAACACCTAGGATGGAAAGGACAACCGGAAGGCAGATTGGTAGGATCTGGCATAAGCCCCTTTATAGGCTTTAATCTCTCCACATCATGCTCTAAGCTTGGTATGGAGCCAAAAAGGCCTATTGTATAGGGATGTTTAGGATTTTCAAATAATTGCTCCAGTGTTGCATATTCTATTACCTCTCCCGCATACATTACAGCTACCTTATCGCATGTTTCCGCTACAATTCCTAAATCGTGGGTTATAAGGATCATAGCCGTGTTAAACTCTTCCCTTAAATTCCTCATAAGCTCCAATACTTGAGCCTGTATGGTAACGTCTAAGGCTGTAGTAGGCTCATCAGCAATAAGTAAGCTGGGGTTACAAGCCAAGGCAATGGCGATTACAACCCTTTGTTTCATTCCTCCTGAGAATTGATGGGGGTAATCTATGGCCCTTTCCCTTGGTATTCCAACCAATTCCAACATCTCATGAGCCTTTTCCATGGCTTCATCAGTAGATAAACCCTGGTGAATTTCAATTCCCTCAGCTATCTGCTCACCTACAGTCATGACTGGATTTAAGGAAGTCATAGGGTCCTGGAATATCATGGATATCTTATTTCCTCTGATACTTCTCATCTCTTCTTCAGATAGTTCTAATAGATTTTCTCCGTCAAAATGTATCTCTCCGCTTATAATTTTTCCTGGAGGATTAGGAACTAGTCTTAATATACTTAAGGCAGTAGTAGTTTTTCCTGCTCCCGTTTCTCCTACTAAGCCTAAAGTCTCACCTCTTTTAAGAGTCATGTTTAGGCCATTTACCGCTTCTACTACCCCCTCATCGGTAATATAGTGTACTACTAAATCTTTTATTTCAAGAATATTATCACTCATATACTTCCCTCCTTTACTGCTTTAACCGTGGATCCAGTGCATCTCTTAGACCATCACCTAACAAGTTTAATGCCAGTATTGTTATTACAATAGCTAAACCCGGAAAAGTTGTAATATGGGAAGCCTCCCATAGGTAGGTTCTTCCATCTGACAACATGGAGCCCCACTCTGGTCTAGGTTTAGGTACTCCTAAACCTATAAAGCTTAGACCAGCCGTAGAAAGAATCGCTGTTGCCACTCCCAGAGTCCCTTGAACGATTACAGGAGCCAAGGCATTGGGAATTATATGTTTTGTAATTATCCTAAAATCCGATGCACCTATAGCCCTTGCCGCTTCTATAAACTCTTGGTCTTTTACTGTAAGTACAGAAGCCCTAACTATTCTTGCATAACCAGGAATAGATGAAATTCCAATGGCTAACATCAGATTGAATAGATTTGCACCTAGGGCCGTAACTATAGCTATGGCCAATAATATACTTGGAATTGCCAGGAAAATATCCATTGCCCTCATAATGAGGTTGTCCACTCTTCCCCCATAAAAACCAGCTATTGCACCTAGGGTTCCTCCTATTAACACTGCAATACCTACCGCAACTACTCCCACCATTAAGGAAATCCTTCCGCCATGGATTATCCTAGCAAATATATCTCTACCGAAGTTATCCGTTCCTAGCCAGTTTTCCCTAGATGGGCCTTGCAATCTATTAGCAGTATTTTGCTTAATAGCCACTTCTTCATAATCGGCAATTTGATTTGCAAATACAGCAAGTAAAATCAATATTATCATTATAATTAAACCGATCATAGCCATATGGTTCTTTTTAAGCCTTCGCCAAACTTCGCCCCACTGGGATCTTTTCTTTCCAGCTTGGGATTTTAAATTGGTATCCTTTTCCGTTGTCACACTAGAACTCATATTATGCCCTCCTTATCTGTATTGAGATTTTATCCGTGGATCTAAGAATGCATACAAGATATCCACTAATAGGTTCACAATACTAAATACTACCGACATGAATATAACCGATGCCAATACTACAGGAGTATCTTTTTGCTTAATAGCTTCTACCATAAGCCTTCCAACTCCAGGCCATGAGAAAACGGTTTCAGTCAATACCGCTCCCCCTAAAAGATAACCAAACTGAAGCCCTATTACGGTCACTACTGGTATTAGGGCATTTTTCAAAGCGTGTTTATTTATAACCCTTCTTTCAGCAACCCCTTTTGCTCTGGCAGTTCTTATGTAGTCTTGCCTTATTACCTCTAACATGGATGAACGAGTCATCCTGGTTATTATGGCAGCCACTCCTGTACCAAGGGTAATTGCAGGTAGTATTAAGGATGCAAATCCAACGTCTCCTCCAGAAGGCAATAACCCCAGTCGAACGGAAAATAAAAGTATTAACATTAATCCCAACCAGAAATTAGGCATGGACACTCCCAATAAGGCTAAAACCATGGTGATACTGTCTAGTAATGAATATTGTCTAGTAGCAGATATAATACCAATGGGTATACCTATAGCAACAGCTAGCAATAAACCTGCTGTAGATAGTTTTAAAGTAGCTGGGAATCTAGAAAAGACTTCATTAAAGACTGGTTTTCTCGTTGAGTAGGATCTACCAAAATCACCTTTTAAGGCATTTTTTAAAAATCTTAGATACTGGATAATAAATGGATCATTAAGTCCCATTTCCTCTCTTAGTTTTTCCACTTGTTCTTCTGGAGCATTTTCTCCTAGTATTATTAAAGCTGGATCCCCCGGAGTAAAGAACATAATACTATAAACTATAAAAGTAACTCCTATAATTACTGGTATCAACATTAACAGCCTTCTAATTATATACTTATGCATTGTTTCCCTCCTTCGTTTGTAAGCCTGAGAATATCAATGGCATGGAGTCCTATAAAAGGACTCCATTGCCCACTAATCTTATATTTTATTTAAAACCTACGTTAACCAACTTATGATGTCCTGCTGGATGCAGTCTAAAGCCTTCTATATTGCTTTGAACTCCAGCATTTTGGGTTTGGAAATATAGGAATATTTGAGGAGCATCTTCTACTATTATCTCTTGAGCCTTTGCATATGCTTCTAACCTTTCATTTTCATCTATGGAAGTTCTTCCCTTATCTAGTAGTTGGTCTACTTCTGCGTTAGTATAGAAGGTTCTGTTACCAGCTCCGCCATGCTGTGAACTGTGGAACAAGGCATATAGTCCGTAGTCAGCGTCTCCAGTTACTGTAACCCATCCTAATATGAACATGTCATGCTCTCCAGCAGCCGTTCTTTCAAGATAAGCTCCCCACTCTACTTCTTCTATTGTAACGTCTACTCCTACTTCTTTAAGTTGAGCTTGAACTAATTCAGCAATTCTAACCCTTACTGGGTTATCGTTAGTCCAGATACTAGTTTTAAATCCATCAGGATATCCAGCTTCTGCTAATAATTCCTTAGCTTTTTCTGGATTGTATTCATATCCCGATAAGCTTTGGTTATAGCCATATACCTTATCGTTAATAGGTCCTGTAGCCTTTGTACCGGCTCCCTCTAATACTACCTCTATTATCTCATCTACATTAATTGCGTGGTTAAGGGCCTTTCTAACTCTTACATCGTCGAAAGGTGCTTTCTTAGTATTGAATCCTATGTATGATGTTGATAAGGACTCCTCTTCAATTAGTACTAGCTTATCATCTTCTCTAACCTTGTCCAAATCGATTGGCTCTATATCGTAAGCAATGTCAACTTCTCCAGTTTTCAAACCAATAGTTCTATTAGTTCCTTCTGGTATATTTCTGAATACTAAGGTTTTAACCTTTGCAGTTTCTCCAAAATAGTCGTCAAACCTTTCTAGTGTAACCTTATCTCCAGCATCATGGCTTACAAATTTGAAAGGTCCAGTTCCTACAGGATTATTTTGATAATCGTCCCCAGCCTCTGTAACCGCCTTCTCATTTAATATGGAGGCAGCTGTATGGGCCAAGTGTGCCAATATAGGTGCAAAAGGTTCTTTAGTCTTAATTATTACAGTATAATCGCCTTCAATTTCAACCGATTCTACAGCTCCAACTATGTGGGCTACTTCTGGTGAATTCATCATCCTGTCTAAACTGAATTTTACGTCGCTTGCTTTTAGCTCTTCACCATTATGGAACTTAACACCTTCTCTCAGCTTAAATTTCCAAGTGGTTTCATCTACTTGCTCCCAACTTTCTGCTAGACTTGGCTCTATCTCCATGTCTTCAGTTGCTTCTACTAGGGTATTATAGATTTGCTTATTGACTCTAGAGGAAGGCTGGTCATTAGATGCATGGGGATCTAATGATTTAGGATCTGCTCCCTGAGCCACTACTAGCGTATCTTTTCCACTTCCACCAGTCTCTTGGCTACCACAAGCTGTTAGGGTAAGCACTAAGACTAGCAAAATGGACAGAACTAAAAAAGTTCTTCTGTTGAACACAAAATCTCCCCCTTACTTATTTATATTTTATTTTAAATTAAGATTAAATCTTAATTTAAAAACAAAATAAAACCCCTACTCATCCTTATGTAATGTTAAATTTTAACGTAAGCGACATTGTCTGCCAGCTTGATAATTCCTTGCTAAAGTACCGCTAAAAAAAATTATATTCCACTTATAAGGTTTTGTCAATATATTCTAACTAGTGTGACTTGGGTATAATATTTGAGTTATTGGATTTGTTGCACTTTTCTACCAATTTCGCCGATTACTTTTTAAAAAAAGGTAGAGGAAATCCTCTACCCTTAATAATATTTTTTTCTATTTAGCTCTTCTTGTACAATCATAAGGGCTTCTCCAAATCTCTGGAAATGGACTATTTCCCTTTCTCGTAAAAACCTTAAGGTATCCGTTACTCCTGGATCATCACTAATTTTTATAAGCCATTCATAGGTTGCCCTTGCTTTTTGTTCCGCTGCCATATCCTCATGTAGATCTGCTATAGGATCGCCTTTGGAATTAATAAACTTTGCAGACCAAGCATCCCCTGCCGCATTATGAGGAAATGGGCTTTTCCCATGGTTTACAAAATGGGCTTCAAAGGGAGTTCCCTTAATTTGATCTATAGTCGCATCCTTTACCAACTTCCAAACCAAGGTCCCTATTATCTCCCAATGAGCCAACTCCTCCGTACCTATATCCGTTAGAAGAGCCTTGGCTTGGTTAGTGGGCATGGTCCATCTTTGGGTTAAGTATCTAATTCCAGCTGACAATTCTCCATCAGCTCCACCAAATTGCTCTATTATCATGGCAGCTAAAGTAGGGTTGGTTGTATCTACTCTAACCGGATATTGTAACCTCTTCTCATATATCCACATACTTTCCCCTCCTTATATATCGAAATTTACTTCCCAGGGCCAAGGCCCATTGATATAGGACCAAGGACAGCCGCTCTTACCAGTAAAAGTTAACAAGCCATATCTTGCCTCATATAAAGATGTAAGCTCATCATATCTTTGGGAATAGGTGTTGTGAAGCCTAAGGGCTTTTTCATCTTCTGGATGGGTATCCAAATATAGATTGGTTTCCACCAATAGGAAGCCTACTTCCATTATCTCCTTTAATAAAGCCATTTGTTCTCTATCCATAGTATCTACCTTCCTCTAAATCCCTTTTTTTGTAGGGCATAAATAATTCTGGAAAGAGAGTACCCCTCATAAGGGCTTCGCTGGGGCTGTATACCTGATTCATAATTTGGAAAGGAATATAAACTCTAGCAAGTTGCTTTTGCCTGCCCCTATCATAATAACCTCCATTCATCTATAATCCCCCTTGTCTATATTTTAATTTTGGCTCTAGTACCATATTACGTTAAAGATATCTATTGGTTACAAGAAATAGGTTTAAAGTAGTAACAAAAATAAACTTTTATCATATTATGGTAGTAAGTAGTAAATAAAATGGACTACTACATTTAATTTGAGGGAGGTTAAATAAATGAATACTAAAAGGCTAATTCCCCTGACCCATCTTCCCATAGGAGAAACAGGAAGAGTTAAATATATTGAAGATAGCCATATGAAGAGGAGATTTTTGGATTTAGGATTAACCCCTAATACCATAGTTAAAACTGAAAGATACAGCCCCTCTGGTAATCCAATTGCTTATAGGTTTCGAGCTACCATCATTGCTATCCGAAGGGAAGAAGCAGAAAATATTTTTGTAAGCAGATAATAGTTGGTTGTAATATTAATAGGAAGGGTGGAGGATATTTTTATGGAAGATATTAAATTGGATAATTTAGAAAATAAGATTACCATCGGATTAGCCGGTAATCCAAATACAGGGAAGAGTACCCTCTTCAATCGTCTAACGGGTTTAAAACAACATACAGGAAATTGGCCAGGGAAAACTGTAAGCAGTACAAAAGGTTACTTTGCTTATAAGGGAAGGAAATATACTTTGGTAGATTTACCTGGTACATACTCTCTCTTTATTAATTCCCAGGAAGAGGAAATAGCCAGAGATTTTATTTGCTTTGGTAATCCTGAAATAGTCATAGTTTTAGTAGATGCTACAAGTTTGGAAAGAAATCTAAACTTAGCCCTTCAAATTATGGAGGCTACAGATAATGTAATAATGTGTGTGAATTTGATGGATGAGGCTGAGAAAAAGGGGATTAGCATAGATATTAAGAAATTAGAAGAAAAACTAAATATACCTATCATCCCTACAGTAGCTCGGATAGGTGAAGGAATTGAATCTTTACTTAAAACTATAGATAGTATAGTCAGTGGAGAACTCAAAATTAAGCCTAATAAGACCATATACGACGAATTCACAGAAAGGGCTATAGGAGAAATAGAAAATGTATTAAAGACAGAATTAAATTCTGCTTTTAATCCGCGCTGGATTGGGCTAAGATTGTTAGACGGAGATTTAAATATGAAAAAAGAAATAAAAAATATCCTACTAAAATCAAATAGCGGGTACTCCTTTAATCAAATTGAGAATATCCTTAATACATATGATGATTTAGGAGAAAAGATTGTTATTAGATTATACGATAGGGCCGAAGCCATTGCCAAGGATGTGGTGATACATAAAGCTAGCAACAAGGAAAGACTGGACAAAAAATTAGATGATATACTAACCAATAAATTTACCGGATATCCTGCTATGTTACTATTATTGGGGATTATATTTTGGATTACTATAGTTGGAGCTAATTACCCATCAGATTTGCTTTCTGAGCTCTTTTTTAGACTAATGAAATAGTTCTTCCCATCCTCATCATGAGTTACATGGCTGAAGGTGCTATGTTAGAATTAGCTGACTTGAATGCCTTAAAACTGCTTCTAGTAAATAATCAATGGACTTTTATTACAGCCTTAAATTTTATGTTATTCTCCTTGCTCCATTTTCCCTGCGGCACCACCCTTTTAACCATTAAGAATGAAACAGGCAGTATGAAATGGACTATTTTCACCTTTTTATTTACTACCAGCATAGCCATTTTAGTCACCTTCTTAACCAATACCTTCTACAAAATAATTATATGATAAGTAAAAAAATGGTCTCTTTTAAATTTGAGACCATTTATAATTCATTTTTTATCATTTCAGCATAGCTTTCCCTTTTTACAATTAGCCTATCCACACCATCTTTAATCATGACTACAGCTGGTTTAGGTATTTTATTATAATTACTTGCCATGGAGTAATTATAAGCACCAGTAGATAAAATGGCTAAAATATCACCAGCTTCTACTTGGGGTACCTTTAAATCCCAAATCAATATATCTCCCGATTCACAACATTTGCCAGCTATAGTAACCACTTCGGTAGCTTCCTCATTAGCTTTATTTGCTATTATGCCCTTATATTTTGCCTGGTATAGACTGGGCCTAGGGTTATCGGTCATACCTCCATCTACACTAACGTAAGTTCTAACTCCAGGTATCCTCTTGATGGAGCCGATTGTATATAGGGTGATGCCTGCCTCCCCAACAATCCATCTTCCAGGTTCGATTATAACCTTTGGTCTTTTTAATTTATATTTACTACAATTTGTTTCTATCTCTTCCATAGCAGCATCCGTAAAATAGGAAATAGGCCTTCTTTCATCGTCGTCGGTGTATTTAATTCCATAGCCCCCTCCTATATTTAATTCCTCAGTAATAAAACCGTACCTAGATTTGGCTTCCTTCATTAACTTAATGGTATTTTCAATTGCTTTCTTATAATTTTTATTGTGTAATATCTGAGAGCCAATATGAAAGTGGAAGCCTAATAGATTTATATAGGGTAGATTTAAGGCCTTTTCTATAGCTTCAAAAATAATTCCCTGACTTAAGGGAATTCCAAATTTAGAATCCAGCTGTCCCGTTTGAATATACCTATGAGTATTGCTTTCTACTTCCGGAGTAACTCTAAAGAGTATATTTGCTTTTTTATTATACTTTTTGGTTATATGGTTCAATAATGAAAGTTCATATAAATTATCTACTATTATTCTTCCAACTCCGTATTGAACTGCCATTTCCAATTCTTCTTCCGTTTTATTATTGCCGTGGAAAATAATCTTTTCAGCTGGAAAATCCACTTCCATAGCTGTATATAGCTCTCCTCCAGACACTATATCTATTCCAAAATTCTCCCTTTTTATAATTCTTGCCATCTCCTTAGTCAAAAAAGCCTTACTAGCATAAAAGGCTTCTGTATTCTTATATTTTTCTAAAAAATTTGTCCTAATTTCACGGATTCTATCTAAAATTATATTTTCAGACATAACGTATAAGGGTGTTTTGTATTTATTAGCTAGATATACTGTATCAACTCCAGCAAAATAAAAATTTGTCATGATGATCCGTCCTTTCAAATATTAATAAATTTTTTTCACATAATAATTACTAGCAATAATCATACCAATTAAAATGCTTATATTCCTCGCTAATAACACGAAATTTTATCCATTTATTCCCGCTTTTCGTACAGCTTATATTATATCAAAGCTATAAGCGTTTAAATTATAAGTTTTCCTGCTATTCGTACTATATTCCCTTTTTCCGAATCATCATTTAACTTTTAATTTCTTTTTATGGTCTATTTAGCTATTTGACCCACTATTGCATAAATTTACTTGGTTTATCTTTGCATTTTCTACACATAATACTACTACAATTTCATATAAAATAAACAAAAATTAATATCCAAGAAAGGAGTGAATGTAATGGCTAATAACAAAACTGGTTCCAATAGAATTTTAGTACCAGAAGCTCGACAAGCTTTAGACCAAATGAAATTAGAAATCGCTTCAGAACTTGGTTTATCAAACTATAATACAATAGACAAAGGAAATCTACCATCTAGACAAAATGGATACGTTGGTGGATATATGACGAAAAGATTAGTTGAAATGGCGCAACAAAACATGACTGGAGGAACTACAACTAGGTAAGTTTTATATTAAAAGGCAGGTAATTACCTGCCTTTTAAAATTATCAACGTTTTAGTCCATTAATATGATATCTAATTCCTCATAGATTTGATGCCCTATTGTATCGGTTAATTCTAAATTATTATCTTTTAAATATTGGATTAGAGCATGTTTCATCCCTTCTCCATATACCCCATCTAAGGCTCCCGTATAATAGCCTTTTAACTTCAATCTTTTTTGAACTTCCATTACATCTGCCCCTCTATCTCCAGGTCTAAGGTTTCTAAAGCCATGGCCAAAGGGCCCATAATCCCCGCTTATAATGGCTACAGTGGTATTAAAATCTACTATGTCATAAAGCTCTTCTATATCTGTATTCCTCATCCTTACACAGCCAGCCGATGCATTGAATCCAATGGAACCCGGCTTATTAGTGCCATGTATCCCATATTTCCCCCAAGGCACATCTAAGCCTATCCATCTGGAGCCAAAGCCACCGCCCCATTTTGCCTTTTCTATTACCTTAAAAGTTCCTAAGGGAGTAGGAGTTTCAGGCTTTCCCGTAGCTACTACGTAGGATTTTATTATCCTATTTGTGGATAGGTCTATAACTGAAAGCCTCTTTTTATCTACTTCTATTAGTATTGCAATATTATCCTTATCTATTTTCAAATAAGTATCCTTGTTTTCAGGCCTCTTAGCTCTTTGTACTAAGAAAATATGTATATAATTCCCTATTACGATGACCATAAGCACTAGAATAAATAATAGAAGAATAGTCTTTATTCGCCTATTCATTGTCTATCCCCCCTATGTACTATTTATATGCATATACAAAATAATTAAAACTTTTCAAAATCATTTTAACGAAAAAAGAGAGTAGCACTAATGCTACTCTCTAACATAATATGTACACATAAAGTTAATCTATTTCACTAGATTAACTTTATTACCCTTCTGGTGTGTAGGGCTTGTAAATTTCATATATGGAGAAATTTTCCTTACTCAACAGTTTTACTATAGCAGGTATCTGCTGGACGCTTATATTCAACTCTATACCGTTATATTTTAGTACCATATCATCTGCCTCGACTAGGTTGGATTGAAGTATTGCATCTACAATCCTATTTCCCGTTTCAGGCAAGTTCATCCCGCCTATCATAAAAAAAATCTTATGCTTTTCATCTGAGTAATCCTGTGGATCCAATCTGTTTATTAACAATATCTTATTCATAATCGAGCTCCTCGCATATATTTTAAAACTTTTAAACTAAAGCCTTATTATAATTACTTTATTATTTTTTAAGTCATTGAATTTTCACTCCCTTATCAATGGTACACTCCCCGTAAAAAATCTCTTATTTTTTTAATTACCCATTTAAAATTAAATATTCACCTTTTCTAATAATTTATTTTATATAAAAATGACTGCTTTTGCAAATCCAATGCTTTTAATTGACTTCATCTGCTATAATGGATATATATTAATTAGTAACTATTCAGTTTTTTCGGAGGTAAATTATATGAAAAATTATATAGATCAATTATTAAAATGTATACTGTTTAAGGATATGGATAAGAATGAAGTGCTTAAGGTGTTAGAAAAGGTACCTTACCAAATTGTCGAATATAATAGGAATGAAGTTATTGCTATAGAGGGAGATAGCTGTAATAGTCTAGGGATTATACTCAAGGGAAAAATAGAAATCCAGAAAGTATTTCCATCTGGTCAGGTGATGACCATAAACATATTTGAGGAAGGAAATGTGTTTGGCGAGTCTTTAGTCTTTTCAAAAAAACATACCTATCCTGCAACAATTACTGCCATAGAAAAAGCAAAGATAATGTTTATAGAAAAGGAGAGTATAGTTAAACTGTGCATGTTGAATTCTAAGGTGCTTACCAATTTTGTCTCCGTATTATCAGAAAGGATTTTAATGTTAAACAAAAGAATCACCAATCTAAGCCAAGATTCCATAAGGAAAAAAATTGCCAATTACCTACTAGAGGAATACAAAAATCAAGGAAGCACTACCTTAAACATACCCCTTACAAGAAAGAGGATGGCAGAACTTTTAAATATTCCGAGGCCCTCCCTATCTAGAGAATTAGGGGCTATGAAGGATGAAGGTATAATCCAACTCGATAAAAACATAATAGAAATAGTAGATATTCAGCTATTAGAAGCTATTCTTTTTGACTAATTGGCAAAGTAGACAAAGTAATACAATCAAATTGCTTTGTCTACTCTTAAGGCATCATTTTAAAATAGGATTCGATTAATTCCCTAGCTGCCATTATATTTTTATCTACAACTTTCCTTACCCTAGTAGGTTTTTGTGTTAGTATAACTATTTTATCTCCCAATTCTAAAGCTTCTTCTATATTATGGGTTACCAAAATACAAGTTTTATTTTCCACACTTCTTAACTCTTTAAAAAACTCTATTACAAGGGACTTACTCTTTACATCTAATGATTTAAAGGGCTCATCCATTAATAATACACTAGAAGGATATAAGAAGGCTCTCAATATACTTACCCTCTGCTTCATTCCACCGCTTAAGTCCTTTGGATAATAGTATTTATACTCTTCTAAACTGACCAGCTTCAAGTATTTATCTATTATTATTTCTATTTGGTTTTTATCCACATTCCCCTTTAATACGAATTCTAAGTTTTCCTTTACATTTTTCCACTTGATAAGCCTATCCTCTTGAAAAACATAGGATATCCTTTCATCATCAAAACCAACTATTTGGCCTAAATCCATTGGGATTAGACCTGCTATGATATTTAATAAGGTAGTTTTGCCACATCCCGAAGGTCCTAATATACAGGTAGTCTTATTGGGTTCAAAATCTATGGTTACCTTATCTAATACCTTCAAGTCTCCGTAATATTTGATTATTCCTTCTACTTTATATGCCATATTATCCCTTCCATCTATTGATATGGAGTATATTATCCAGTCTGTTCAATAGGCCTTCCAAGAATTTTGAGATCAATAGTATTATTATAATCCAGGCAAAGACTGCTGGAGTGTTTAGGTAGGTTTTCTCCAACTGGAGACTGCTACCTATTCCATAGTTAGGCTGTGATAAAGCCTCCCCTGCTATTACCATTTTTAAGTTAAGCCCTAGGGTAGATGAAAATACGCTGTTCAAGCTGTATAATATGTTGGGAATATATATATCCTTTATAACATGGATTCTATCTACCTTATAAAGCTCAGCCATCTCAATTATGTTCTTATCCACATTCTCAATTCCCTTCAATACGGATTCATATAGTATGGGAAACACCATAATAAAGCCTACAAATAGAGGAACTACTTCATTATCCAACCATATAAGGGCCAATATGATTATGGCCATAGTTGGCACCGAACTTAAAAAATTTACTATGGGAAGCATTATGTACAAAATTACCTTAAATACACTTGCCAAAACCCCAATAAGTATAGCTAAAATAAGTGAGATGGTAAAGCCTACTAAAGTCCTAATCAACGAATATCTTATGACATTAAAAAAGTATGGTCCCCTAATTATATCTATTAGGCTTGATATAGTGCTCTTAATGGTAGGGAATATTACCTCATTATCCACTATTCTAGACACTATTATCCAAAAGATTATTATAATAATTTTAGAGATAATGACCAATTTCCTACCTTTCAAAGAATATATCTTCATCGGGTATTTTTCCTCCTATGAAATCGGGTGCAAAATCCATTATAGCTTCAAAATAGATTCTATACTCCTCCTTGCTATCTCCTATGGGAGAGGAAGCTAAATTAATCCTTTCAATGCCATTTATAACTGCTTCCTTGCCAACACCTAACTCTAACTCCTCACAAATAGTCCCTAATTCTTCTGGCTTGTCCTTTGCCCAATTGATGCTATCTTCATATAGTTTAATAAACTCATCGACAAATTCTCTATTGTTTTCAATTAGTTCTGATTTGATTATTAGGCTGGCCTGAGGATATCCACCTTTAGTTCCGGTTATATGTTTCCATTCCTCATTTAAATCTAATACTACCCTGGCATCCTCCTTCTCCGTCAATATGTTGGTTGCCAAGGGTTCTGGAAGAAGGGCTAAATTCGATTTTCCACTCAAAAAAGCTGGTCCTACTTCTGAAGCTGCATTTAAGTAGATGATTTTTACGTCCTCATCTGGCTGAATCCCATTTTTAGACAGGACAAACCTAAGTACTAAATCGGGGGTAAGCCCTTTGCCAAAGGCGTATATTTCTCTTCCTCTCAAATCTTCAAATCCTTTTACATCTTCAGTGCTAAGGATATATATGCTGCCCCAACTAGCAGTACCAACCAATTTATAGGAAAGCCCCTTATTATAGGCTTGAGCAGCTAAGTTGGAAGGCACTATAGCTATATCCGCTTCCTCCTTTAATATCTTTGTAACTAATAAATCTGGCGTTTTTTGTATTTCAAAATCGATATTGCTATTCCCAGCTATAGTGGGGTTATCCTTTATAAGTTTAGCAAGGGTCAAAGCTGGAATTCCATCCCTAAAGCAAAATTTTATGGTTGCAGGTTCTTTAGCTCCTTGCTTACAGCCAACTATAAGAGTAATTAGAATGACGACGATTAGTAATATTGAATGTCTTTTTTCCATTCCAAATACCTCCAACTTAATATTATACCATATAATCACATAACACTTACCTGCTTTTTTTATTATAGTCCTCTTCAATCCTCTGATGTAAAAGGCCCATCTCTTTCTAAAAATAAAGAGATGGGCCTTTTATTTGGCTTATACTTATTATATTAAAAATATTCCCACTATAGTAGTAACTATCAATCCAATCATTACAGGCTTGAAGTTTTTCCTAGTCAGTTCAAAGGGGTCCACATTACATATTGCTGCTGCCGGTATAACTGCCCAAGGAATTAGCGTACCACCACCAATCCATATAGCTGCAATTTGACCTAAGGTTGCCAAAGTACCCAATCCCTTACCAAGAGCCACCGAGAAAAGCCTTGCAACAGAACCTGCTAAAGCCAAACCGGAAAACCCTGAACCATCTAAGCCTGTTATGGCTCCTACAGATGTTAAGGTAAAGGCACCAACTCCCGCATTTAATGGCACCTTATTGGCTAAAGCCAAACCTAAGTCGTTTACAATACCCTGGGAACTAACAGGAAGAAAATCGCCAATAACCTCCGAAAAGCCCTCTCCACCTAGATAGAAGAAAGCTGCTATTGGGATGATGGGACCAAAGATCTGGAATCCAAATTTAAGGCCTTCTATTAGATGGGCTGTTATCTCCTCTAACATTTTTCCTCTATAGCTTGATGCTGATACCAATATGAGTATGAATATGGCAGTTCCGCCAATTAAAGCGGTTGCTTCTCCTCCTTGTAGATTAGTTAACAACATTATTATTACGCACAAGAGAAATAGAATGGGAATAAATATTGAATAGAATTTTCTTATTTTGGGTGGTAGCAATACTTCTGATTTAACTGTTTCTTTTTTATCATCCTTTATATTCTCTTGATAGCCTAAATTACCTTTTTTCAAATCCCTTTTTAATAATATAAAGGCAGTAAGGGTCGTGGTTATTCCCATTACAAAGATAAGTGGAATACTGGAAGATATTAATTCTCCCACAGGCATTCCTGCTGCATCTGCTGTTAGTTTAGGGGCACCTTGGATTATAAAGTCTCCAGATAAGGCTAATCCATGCCCAAAAAGATTCATAGTCATGGCAACCCCAAGGGCTGGTAACCCCACTTCTACTGCTACTGGTAGTAAAACTGCTCCTAATAGGGCAACTGCTGGGGAAGGCCAGAAAAACCAGGAAATAATCATCATTAATATACCAATTATCCAATAGGCTAAAGTAGGGGTTTTAATTAGTTTTGCAAAAGGAGAAACCATTTCCTGACTGATGCCAGTCTTTGTTAAAAGGGAACTCATACCAACTATTATGGAGATGATCAATATGGTTCCTAGTAGCTCTACTATGGCAAAGATGAAGCTGTTAAATATGCTCATAGCTGAATAGGATAAGGATTTGGTAGCAACAAAAGATAAGGTGAATATTCCTATTATACAGATAAGACTGGTATCCCTTTTCTTAACCATAAAAACCAATACTAAAAAGGTAAAAATAACGTATATCCAGTGTAACAAATTCAATTGGACCTGCATAATACTCCCTCCTACAAAATTTGTTTATACTACCTAGATATGCAGGAGGAAGTATTATGTTAATAATTATTTAGCCAAGTTTAAAGCCTTTATAGAGGCATAGATAAATATTAGTCCAATGATAAATCCCATGACCACGTCAGTTGGCCAATGGACACCTAAGTAGATTCTTGAAAAACCGATTAAAAATATAGTTAAGGAGTTGAGAATCCATAAAATAGTCCTTAGCTTCTTGTTATGGATTTTTCTAGTTATTAAAAAGGTCATGGCGGTATAAAAGGTCATAGAAACCATAGAATGACCACTGGGGAAACTGTATCCCCCTTGTTCTATCAGAAAATATTTTATTGGCCTGCTCCTTAGGAATATATTTTTAAGGGTAAAATTTAGCCCATAGGAACCAAGGGTGGACAGGAGTAATAAAATAAGTTCTTTTTTCTTTTTTCTTCTTTGCATATACAAAAGTATAACAGTTCCTATAAAAGCTAAGAAGTATACAGAACCTAAATGGGTGATTTTCCCCATAATATTTATGCCTAAAGGTGTAGTTCTGTTGTGGACATATTCCATAATCCTTTCATCGAATAGTATTCCTTCCTCTGATTTTCTAACCATTAATCCTAAAACTAGACATAAGATTATAGATATAATACTTAATACAATGATTTTTTTGTTTTTCATAACTCCCCCAACTAAATAAGAAGATAACAATAAAATGCTATCTTCTCTTTCTTCTTGGCGGGGCCATATGTATTGCCCTATCGTCTAAACCATGAACAGCTTCCATGAAAGCCTCGCTTAAGGTTGGATGTGCATGTATTGTCCTGGTGATGCTGTCTACATCCATGCCATTGGCTATGGCTAAAGCCCCCTCATGGATTAAATCGTTAGCATGGGGACCTAATATAGTAACACCCAGAATCTTATTATCTTCCTCAGAAGCAAATACCTTTATAAAGCCTTCTCCTTCACCTAAGGATAGAGCCTTTCCATTAGCGGCAAATAGGAATTTGCTCACCTTATAATCGATTCCCTTTTCCTTTAGTTCCTCTTCAGTCAAGCCTACGAAGGCTACCTCAGGTAATGTAAATACACAGTTAGGATATACATCTAAATTGATATCTGGATTAAGTCCCATTATCTTTTCCATTACATATACGCCTTGAGCTGAGGCCACGTGTGCTAACTGGATACCCAAGTTATTTACATCTCCTATGGCATAAATACCCTTGACTGTAGTTTCAAAGTTTTCGTCTACTTTGATTCCGCTATCATCATACTCTATGCCAATTTGGTCTAAATTTAATCCCTCAACTACAGGACCCCTACCAGATGCAATTAAGACCTTGTCTCCTACTACTTCGATTTCTTCATCCTTATTCTTATACCTGGCGATAACCTTTAACTTGTCCCCTTCCTTTACAATTTCCTTAGCCCTTATGTCTACATAGGTTTCCATTCCCTGTTTTTTGAAGAACATGGGTAATCTTCTGGTTATCTCCATATCTACATTCTTTAATATTCTGGAGGCAAGGAGTATTACCTTTGAGCCTAATTCCTGATATATGCTTGCAAACTCTAGTCCTATTACTCCTCCACCTATGACGATGAGGGTTTCGGGTATTTCTTCCATCTCTAAAAGGTCATCGCTAGTTATAACCCCTTCCAAGTCTATCCCTTTTGTTTCCGTCATGGTTGGTTTTGACCCGGTGGCAATGACTATATTATCTACCGTTATTTCACGGGTATTTCCATCTTTTAAATTAACTAGTACAGTTTTCTCATCTTTAATTTGGGCTTTTCCAGGAATAAATTCTATGTTTTTATAAGAGGATAATAGCTTTTCAATACCTTTAACTAGCTGGCTTACTACCTTGTTCTTTCTTTCCTGTAGGGCTTTTCCATCTAGTCTGTAATTTTCTATGGTTATTCCAAACTCTCCTGCCCTTCTTAGGTTTTGCATTATTTCTGCATTTCTAAAAAGGGTTTTAGTGGGGATACAGCCTCGATTGAGGCATGTCCCCCCTACTTCTCTATCCTCAATTAAATATATATTTCCACCCAGCTGAGCTCCTCTTATTGCTGCTACATAGCCTCCTGGACCTGCACCAATTACCGCAATATTTTTAGTCAACTATTACACCTACCCTTCATACCTTAGTACAGGATTTCTAGCTGCCTGAGTTTCGTTTACTCTCTTAACTGGAGTGTTATGAGGCGCTTCTTTTAGGAGTTCTGGATTTTCTTTAGCTTCTTCTGCAATCTTAATCAGTACATCTGCAAATTCATCCAGAGTTTCTTTGCTCTCACTTTCTGTTGGCTCAACCATGAGGGCTTCTCTAACTATTAATGGGAAGTAAACTGTTGGTGGATGGTAGCCATAATCGAGTAGTCTCTTAGCTACATCTAGTGTTGTAACTTCTGATAAGTTGCCCTTTAGTCCAGCCGCAACGAACTCATGCTTAAATATAGCATTCTCTGCTGGTAGGTTATAGTGTTCTTTTAATCTCTTAGCTAGATAGTTAGCATTAAGAACAGCCATGTCGCTTACTCTGTTCAGTCCATCTTTACCCATAGTTAATATATAGGTATAGGCTCTTATTAGTATGCTGAAGTGGCCATAGAAATCCTTTACTCTACCAACGGAATGTGGTATATCATAGTTTAGATAATATCTATCTCCCTCTTTTTCAACTGTAGGGGTTGGTAGATAGTCTAAAAGGATTTTCTTAACGCCAACTGGTCCACTACCTGGCCCTCCCCCACCATGTGGAGTAGAGAAGGTTTTATGAAGATTGAAGTGGACTACGTCAAATCCCATATCTCCTGGCCTAACTTTTCCTAGGATAGCATTGGCATTAGCGCCATCGTAGTACAATAGCCCACCAGCGTCATGGACTAGATCTGCTATCTCACAAATTTCTCTTTCAAATAGACCAAGAGTATTTGGATTGGTTAACATTAAACCAGCTACTTCATCGCTTAAAGCAGCTTTTAAACTTTCTATATCTACAAGACCTTCTTCTGTTGACTTAATCTCAATGGTGTCGAAACCTGCCATTACAGCTGAGGCTGGGTTTGTACCGTGAGCAGAGTCTGGTACTATTATCTTAGTTCTCTTAGTATCTCCTCTATGCTCATGATAGGCTTTTATAAGCATTAAACCAGTAAGCTCACCATGAGCCCCTGCAGCGGGTTGTAAAGTCATCTTATCCATTCCTGATATTTCACATAGGGCTTTGTCTAATTCATACATTAGCTTTAAAGCCCCTTGTACCGTTTCCTCTGGCTGAAGTGGATGGATGTTTTTAAATCCATCTAAATTTGCCATGTCCTCGTTTATCTTTGGATTGTATTTCATGGTACAGGATCCTAATGGATAGAATCCAGTATCTACACCAAAGTTCTTATTTGATAAATTAGTAAAATGTCTTATTATATCAACTTCACTTACTTCTGGAAGGTTCAATTCTTCATCATTAAGGTATTCACCAGGAATAAGTTCTTCTAAGGCTACTTCGTCTACATCGATTTCTGGAAGCCTATAGGCTTTTCTTCCCGGTTTGGATAGTTCGAATATTAGTTTGTTATACTTTCCAGCTCTCATTTTATCCCCTCCAATACAGCACTTAATTTATCAATCTCTTCCTTAGTTCTCTTCTCTGTAACTGCGAAGAGCACTCCATTTTTATATTGGGGATAATCTGGTTCTAATGAATGGCCTCCTAATATATTCTCTTTTAATAATCCTTTCCTAATGTCTTCAGCAGCCACATCACTAGTTACTGCAAATTCCTTGAAGAAAGGCTTATCGAATAAAGGTTTATATTTACCAGATTTAGTTATCTGTTTCATTGCATAATGAGCCTTTTGGGTTGCTAAAGTAGCTACTTCTCTTAACCCTTTCTTACCCAATGTGACCAGGTATACAGTTGCAGCTAAGGTATTTAAACCTTGGTTAGAGCAGATATTGGAAGTGGCTTTTTCCCTTCTTATATGCTGTTCTCTAGCTTGAAGGGTTAATACAAAGGCCCTATTTCCATCTTCATCTACAGTTTGACCTACTATTCTTCCTGGTAATTTTCTCATTTGCTTCTTATTTACCGCTATAAAGCCAAGATATGGTCCACCAAACTGTAGTGGAACACCTAACGGTTGACCTTCTCCTACTACTATGTCTGCTCCCAAATCACCAGGGGCTTTTAATATTCCTAATGATATTGGGTCTACACTGGTTATAAATAGGGTTTTCTTATCGCTATGTGCTATTTCTTCAATAGCTTCTAAATCTTCTATTATACCAAAGTAATTAGGATTCTGAACTATTACAGCTGCTGTTTTATCTGTTACTGAAGCTTTTAACTTTTCTAGGTCTGTTACTCCCATTTCTTCATCTATCTCAATTACTTCTATGCCTTGAAGGTGGGCATAGGTCTTTAGGATTTCTCTTGCTTGAGGATTTACGGTTTTGGATATAAGTATTTGATTTCTTCTTGTAATATTAACAGCCATGAAGGCTGCCTCAGCAATTGCTGTGCCGCCATCGTATAATGAAGCATTAGATACATCCATGCCCGTTAGATTGGCTATTAAGGTTTGGTACTCAAATATATATTGTAAAGTACCTTGGCTTATTTCTGCCTGATATGGGGTGTAGGATGTATAGAATTCACTTCTTGATATTACATGGCCGACTATTGAAGGGATGTAATGGTCGTATGCTCCAGCTCCCAGGAAACATGTTAATTGGGTTGTAGAAAGATTTTCATTTGATAAACCTATTATATGTCTACGAACTTCCATTTCCGACATGGATGGCTTTAAATCCAGCTCTCTATTCAATCTAACATTTTCCGGTATATCGCTAAACAAGTCATCGACTGAGTCTACTCCAATGTACTCCAACATCCGCTTCTCATCTTCTTTAGTGTTTGGGATGTAAGGATACATTAATTATACCTCCTCATCTAGAAACTTTTCATACTCTTTGCTGTCCATTAATTCATCTAGTTGTGATTTATCTGTTAATTCAATTTTTACTATCCAAGCTTCGTATGGATCTTGGTTTATCAATTCTGGATCATCTAATAATTCTTCATTCACATCTATAACCCTGCCATCTACAGGCATATAAACATCAGCTGCAGCTTTAACTGATTCTACAGCAGCAAAGGCTTCTTCCTTCTCAAATTCATCATCAACTTCTGGCAATTCTACGTAAACGATATCCCCTAATTGATCTTGAGCAAAATCACTTAAACCTATGGTAGCTTCGTCTCCCTCAACTTTTAACCATTCATGATCCTTAGTATAATATAATCCTTCTACAATTTTCATTTATTAACCCTCCTTAAATTTATTTTTATTAATTATTTATTTGTTCTTCAAGAACTTTCTACTAATTACCTTAGCCTTAACCGGCTTATTTCTAATCATTATATCGATTTCATTTCCTATTTCAGTTTCGTTAATGTCGATTAAAGCGTTTCCAATACTCTTCTTTAAAGTTGGTGACATGTATCCTGTAGTTACATGGCCTATTTTTTTGCCATCTTTATGCACTTCATAGCCTTCTCTTGGAATTCCTCTTCCTAATAATTCAAAACCTACCACTTTTCTTGTTAATCCTTCATCCCACTGTTTCTTTAAAGCTTCTTTTCCAATGAAGTCCTCTTCCTTTTCAAATTTAACGAAGAACTTCAAGCCACCTTCTAATGGATTGATGTCCTCAGATATTTCATTTCCATATAAAGGCATTCCTGCTTCAAATCTAAGAGTATCTCTACAGCCTAATCCACAAGGCTTAAGTCCGTCTTCTTTGCCTTTTTCTAATAGAGCATTCCAAATCTTTACTATGTCTTCTGCTGGTGCATATATTTCAAATCCATCTTCTCCAGTATAACCAGTACGGGATACCATGCACTCTATTCCTAACATATCAACTTTTGGTTCAAAATAAAAAGGTTTAATACTTGATAAATCAAAATCGGTAAGCTTTTGTAGTATCTTTTCAGAGTTAGGGCCTTGTATAGCCACCTCTCCTATTTGGTCTGACTTATTTTCGATGATGATATTAAAGTCTTTCTTATTATCGATCATCCATTTGAAATCCTTATCCGTATTTGCAGCATTCACAACTAAAATATACTCATCATCTTCTAGCTTATAAATCAAGAAGTCGTCAACTACTCCTCCGTCTGGATAGCAGAACATGGTGTAAATAGTTTGATTCTTCTCTACCTTTGAAATATCGTTTGTACATAAGTATTGTAGGTAAGCCAGCGCATCTTTTCCTTTCACTACTATCTGTCCCATATGGGATACATCAAATATTCCTGCTACATTTCTTACTGCTTCGTGTTCTGGAATTAAACCTTCGTATTGTACTGGAAGGAACCACCCTGCATATTCAACAATCTTTCCCCCAAGCCTTACATGTTCATCGTAAAGCGGAGTCTTCTTTGCCACCATTTTACCACTCCTTCCTAAATTATACCCTTAAGCCTGCACATACTATATGTTACCCTAAAATTCCTTTTTATATCCCACATAACCATGATAAAAAGGAATTCCAAAAAAATTTCATCGTCTTTATTATACAAAAGAAAAATAAGTATTGCAATAATGTTATTAAATTAAGATGACAATTATGTGTTTTTTTTAACAAGCTTTCCAACAAAATAATCTCTTAATATAAAAACAATTTTAATTTATCCACTTTATCCACAATATTCACAATTTATAGTGGATAACTTATGTAAACATGAGCTATGTCAGAATTTGAAGGGATATAAGGTTTATCGTTTACATAATATTTTTTTATCCACATTCTTCTTTCCTATCCACAAGGATTATCCACATTTAATTATTCTCTTCCTATAATCGGCCAAATAGTACATTATTTTTCATATTAGGATAGTAAAATCCTAAGATAATAAAACTTAAAATTCTCCTATTTATGAGAAATTACAAAGCCTTGTAAGCTCTTGTCTAAAATTAAACCCGCCAAAGAATAATATTCTCTAACAGCTTTAGCTAGAAAATTTCATTTTATAAAAAAACCGTCAAAAGGTAAATACCTTTGACGGTTATCCGCTTTTGAAATATAAGTTTGTAATTATTAATAGTCCTCTTTCTAAGCTGCCACCAATTGTTCAGTTACAAATAAGTTTGCTCACGGAGTGACAAAGTTTGCTCGTGTTGAAATGTAGTTGTTTCAAGGCTGCTCGCTGTTTATTTCCTTCGAGTAACAAAGTTTGCTCGCGGGTTTTATTACCTTAAAAAATATAAAAAAATATATAAAAAATGAGAAAATGACAAGCGAGTTTGCTCGTGAGCAGTGAAGAATGACAAAGTTTGCTCTTGGAAGGTAATGAGTATTCATACGCAGGGTATAACCT
>JAAYEU010000051.1 GCA_012728595.1 Tissierellia bacterium | reverse complement strand
TCTCTCAACTCACCCAATACGCCAACGAAATGGACGCTAAACCCTATGCTCTAGATGGCAACACCTCAGGTAAGCTTGAAGGCTATGCCATCGATAGTAGTGGTGTAGTAGTAGGTATATTTACCAATGGTGAAAGGAAGGCTTTAGCCCAGATAATGCTAGCTAAATTCGACAATCCAATGGGCTTACAAAAAATAGGTGGTAACTTCTTTATAGACACCAGAAACTCTGGAGAACCCCAATATGGAGTGGCGGCTAGCGGTGGTTTTGGAGCCATAGCTCCAGGTACACTTGAAGCTTCCAATGTGGATCTAGCAATGGAATTTACTGAAATGATTACAACCCAAAGGGGATTCCAGGCAAACTCAAGGATAATTACCACCTCTGATGAAATGTTACAAGAGTTAGTTAACATGAAACGATAGTTTAATTGGGATTAGGAAAGGGCTTTTCCCTTCCTAATCCAATAAAAAGGTGGGATTTAAATGATTAGGGTTAAACGCTTAAATGGAAAGGAGTTCGTAGTAAATAGCGAGCTTATCCAATTTGTCGAGGAAACTCCAGATACCGTAATAACTTTGACTACTGGCCAAAAAATAGTTGTAGCTGAATCAATAGATGAAATCATTGAAAAAGTAGTCCGGTATAAGGCGATGGTTACAAACTATAAAATAAGAGATGAAGAGAAAGAGGTGTAGTAATTGGATATATCAACCATACTGGGTCTCCTCCTAGGCGTCATCTTCTTAATATGGGGAATACTAGAATCTGGTACACTAGGTGCATATTATAATTTTGCATCTATTGTAATTGTCTTAGGAGGAACCTTTGCATCTACTATAGTAAGCGTTCCTATGAAAGACTTCTTAAAAGTGGTAAAGGTAATTAGAAAAGCTTTCGTCTACAAAGAAGTGCATCTTGATGAGGTAATAGAGGAAATAATAAATCTAGCAAATATTGCAAGGAAAGAAGGTCTATTGGCCTTAGAAGAATATGCTGAAGAATTACAAGATGACTTTTTACATAAGGGTATAATGCTCATCGTAGATGGTACAGATCCAGAGCTTGTTAGGAATATATTGGAAACGGAACTAATATTTTTGGAAGAACGCCATTCAGATGGGCAGGGAATTTTTGAATCCATGGCAGCATATGCTCCAGCCTTCGGTATGATTGGAACATTAATTGGATTGATTAACATGCTTAGGACTATTGATGATACCAGCTCTATAGGGCCTAACATGTCTGTAGCCTTGGTAACTACTTTCTATGGTTCAGTTTTAGCAAATGTAGTCTTCCAACCATTAGCCCAGAAGTTAAAAAGTAGGAGTAAATCTGAAATACTGGTAAAAGAGTTGATGCTTGAAGGCTTGCTTTCAATCCAAGCAGGAGAGAATCCAAGGATAATTGAGGAAAAATTAAAAACTTTCGTTCCACCTGAGGCTAGAAGAAATTACAGGGAAAGCCTGAGAGAGAGGGAGTATAATGAGTAGAAGGAAAAGGAGAAGAAGAGAAGAAGAAACTGTTGCTAGCAATTGGCTTACCACCTATAGCGATATGATAACCCTATTACTGTGTTTTTTCGTACTGCTATTTGCTTTTTCTGAAGTAGATGCTCAAAAGTTTAGAAGCATCATGAGTAGCTTCAGGGGTGGGACAGGGGTATTAAACAGTGGTTCTTCTCTAGATATGATGGATTTTGAAATAGAATATATGGATGAAGGCGATAGGGAGTTAGAGGAATTGAGGGAACTATTAGAAGAATATGCAGGAGAAAATGGCTTAGGCCCTGAGATAATTTTAAATGTAGAAGAAAGGGGCTTGGTTATACGCTTTATGGACAAGGTCTTATTTGACTCAGGTAAGGCCGATTTAAAGCCAGAAGCCAAGGAAATATTAGATTCAGTTGCTGAAATTTTAAACAGGGAAGAATTTAAAGATAAACTCATTAAGGTAGAAGGCCATACCGACACCGACCCAATTGTCTACTCTACTACTTTCCCTACCAACTGGGAACTATCTGCAATAAGGGCTACCAATGTGTTGCGCTACCTTGTAGAAGAAAACGGAATTGATGGAAATAGAATCTCTTCATCGGGTTACAGCTACCACAGGCCAATTGCACCAAATGATACGCCTGAAAACAAGCAGATGAACAGAAGGGTAGACATAGTAATATTAAAGTCCATTTATGAAGATATGGAACCTAAGTAGAACCTAACTAGAAGGGAATGAGATGGTTATGAATAATAGAAATATTTTATTGATAATCATTTTAATATTAGTAATCCTATTTGCTATACTAGGCGCTATTCTAGGTATAACCTATTATAGAAGTAATAATCCTAGTTCTAAAAGCTCAGGTGAAATCTATTGCTTAACTTTAGATGATATGTACTTCAACTTGCGGGATAGTAAAAGGATAATGAAGGCCATAATAACTATCGAAGCAGATAACGAAGATACCATAAAATCCTTGGAAGAAAAGGAATTCCTAATTAGGGATGATATCAATAAAATCATTAGGAATAAGACGGAAGAGGATGTCGAAGGCAGTGAGGGGCAGACTGCTTTAAAGAATGAAATAAAGAACAGCTTAGTAGAACTATTTAATGATAACTCAATAACCAACGTTTATTTCAACGAACTGGTTATACAGTAATGGGAGGAGGAAGAGGCAATTGTCGGAAATACTATCTCAAACTGAAATTGATGCCCTACTCAATGCGCTTAGTTCTGGAAAAGTCGACGTTCAGGATATAAAAGATGTAGAAAGTTCAAAAAAAGTTAAAAACTACGATTTTAGGAATCCTCAAAAAATAGCTAAAGACCAATTAAGAACCCTTGAAATGATACATGAAAATTTCGGTAGATTATTTCAAACCTTTTTATCGGGCTACTTAAGAGCGCCAGTAAAGATTTCCATATTGTCAGTAGACCAATTTGCATACAGTGAATTCAGTAACGCTATTAGCACCCCAGCTTTTTTGAGTATAATCGACTTTGCACCTTTGAGTGGTCAAATATTAATAGATATATCCACTAACATTGTTTTCTCGATTATAGACAGGCTTTTAGGAGGAGATGGGACAGAGGAACAGGAGATAAGGGCTTTTACAGAAATTGAACTTACCCTATTACAAAATTTAATGAACAGATCTATGTCTCTAATTAAAGAAGCCTGGACAAATGTAATCGATTTAAAGCCAAAACTGGATAAAATAGAGGTAAATCCTCAGTTCGCCCAAATAGTGCCTCATAATGAAACGATTGCTCTTATAACCCTGAGTATCGAAGTGGGTGCTGCAGAAGGCATGCTAAATGTTTGTATACCATACTTAGTAATAGAACCAATACTGGACAAGCTGAGTACTAGATTTTGGTTCTCTACTACCCAGAAGGAACTGTCCGATGAAGAACTGAGGGTCATTAAAAAGAGGATGTTAGATGCTAAGGTGCCAATAAGCGTGGAATTAGGTAGAACCAAAGTTAGGATAAACGATATATTGAATCTGCAAATTGGAGATGTAATTAAGTTAGATACCAATACCGATGAATTTGTTAGCGTTAGAGTAGGTTCGAATGTGAAATTCTATGGTAATATTGGCACTTCCAGAAATAAAATGGCAGTAAAAATTACAACTGTGGCAAAGGATGGTGAAGATTAAATATGGATAAAGATATACTTTCTCAAGAAGAGATCGATATGCTTTTAAAAGGCGATGACGAAAGTTTAGAGGGAGAAGTTATTACAGATATTGAAAAAGATGCAATTGGTGAAATAGGAAATATAAGCATGGGGACTGCAGCTACTACACTGTCTACCTTACTCAATCGAAAAGTTATTATTACAACTCCAAAAGTCCAGGTAACTACAGCAGGGGAACTATCCCATGAATATCCAATACCTTTTGTAGCAGTAGATGTAAGGTACAAAGAGGGCTTTGAAGGTTCTAATATTTTGATAATTAAGGTTGATGATGTTAAGATAATCACCGACATAATGATGGGGAAAGATGAAGATGAAATAGATGTAAATAGAGAGTTAACCGATATGGATTTAAGTGCTATTTCTGAAGTAATGAATCAAATGATGGGATCGTCTGCAACTTCATTGTCGGAGATCTTCTTGAAGAAAATCGATATAGAACCTCCTAAATCTTATAATATAACTTTTAGTGAGGGTAGGAAAAAGTTAGACATTTTGAAATCCTCCGATCCCATTATAAAGGTATCCTTTAAGATGGAAGTAGAAGATTTAATCGATAGCGAGATAATGCAATTAATTCCAGTTGATTTCGGACAAGAAATGGTGGAAAGCCTTATTGGCGATTCAGAAGAGGAAGTGGCTTCTACGGAAGCTGTTCATATGATGGAAGAAAAGGGGGTAGGGGTCCAAAGAGAGATGGATATGGCTCCTTCTGGTGTAAAAAGACAAAAAACACCAACAGTTGACAATAAATTCGAAAAAATGGAAGATGAACATGTAATTGTACGAAAACCTCAGTTTGAGGCTTTTGACAGCAGTGTTGATGTTAGCTATAATGAATCTATCGATTTAATAAGCGATATACCTGTAGAATTGACGGTCGAATTAGGTAGAGCTATGAAAAAAATTAGTGAAATTTTAGAATATGGTCCTGGTACCGTTATAGAACTGGATAAGTTAGTTGGCGAACCATTAGATATCTACGCAAATGGTAAGTTTATTGCTAAGGGTGAAGTAGTAGTTATTGATGATAACTTTGGAATTAGAATAACTGATATTAATAACAACTATAGTGGCTAATTTTGAGATATAAGGAGGAATTGATATGGCAAAGGGAATTTTAATAGTCGACGATGCTTCATTTATGAGAATGATGATAAAGGACATATTGACCAAAAATGGATTTGAGGTAGTAGGGGAAGCTGAAAATGGAGTTGTAGCTGTGGAGAAATA
>JAAYEU010000050.1 GCA_012728595.1 Tissierellia bacterium | reverse complement strand
GTCCAGGAAAAATGGACCAAATCCATCCAATCCATGCGTTAATATGCATGGTCTTTTATCAAATTTATATAGTTTTATTATTTGTTCATTAAGAAACACGGTTTCCATAAAGAAGGAAACCGTGTTTTGTCTACAAACTGAACATTCTATTTAATAGAATGTTTCTCTTATTTTAACTTATATGCATCTTTTCTATATTTAATCTCTAATAATAATATGATATTATCTTCATTGTCTATATGGCTTATAATTCTGTAATCACCAATTCTATATCTCCATTGGCCTTTGAAAGGGCCTTCTAATGGTTTTCCATGATTATATGGGTCTTCACAATCTTGCAAGTTCTTTTTTATCCAAGCCATTATTATACGGGAACTGCTCTTATCTATTTTCTTAAGACTTTCCTGAGCTCTTTTCCCAAATCTAACTTTATACTTTCTAGTCATTTAGATCCAACTCTTCCATCATCTCATCAAAGGATATATCTTGAGGATTTTCTTCATGTTCTTTCATGGCCTCAGTATATATATTAATATCTATATCATCTTCTATTTTTTCCATAACTGCTTCCCTTACTAAGTCAGATATAGAAATGCCCTTGGTTTTTGCATAATCTCTAATTAATTTATCTTCCTCACTGCTTATTCTTAATGAAATAATACTCATATTCATACCTCCTCCATTTCATTGTATTACATAGTATTACATTTTGCAATAGTTTAGATTTATTATTGTAGCATGAATATTCTTTTATATCATACTCAGCTGCTCTACATACCCAAGCTTTAAAAGGCTAGTTGGGTTGTTGTCCCTTAGGAAGGCATAGTTTATTTCTTTTTCTTTAGTTAATATTTGGGTTTCATTATTCTTTGATGGCCTAAGTCTACAGCTGTAGACTACTGGGAAATAATCCCGTATATATTTGCCTTCGCTGAGGGCTGTTAATGCTATTATTTGAAAACCAAGCTTTTCAGCTATAAAGAATACCGGTTCCAACACATGATCGCTAGAGGCCTCACCAAAGGGATTATCCAATATGACTGTCCGATTTCTTTTCTGGCTAGATTGAATACCTTGACTTTTTTCCGCCAGATAGTTCAATATTCCAAGGAATAATGTCATATTTTTACTCCATCTTTCTCCACCAGACCAGTTATTGGATTTATCCCAGGATACTGGTATACTATTTACTCTTCCATCATTTGTTACCTTCCTGCATTTTACTTTAATCTTTTGATTGCCCATTACAATTTTTAATAGTTCCTTGCCTTGAAATCTATTTTCTATAAACTTCCTTATATATTCTTTGTTTTCCTTGCCATCCTCATCTTTAAATCTAATATCCTCAATTTCCTTCAATAAATAGTTTATATAATCTATAAGCTTTTGTTTACCTACCTCATCCTCCCAGCTTGGCACATGGATTATATAGATTTCCTTCCACCTATCTTCAACTTTTATTCTGGTTTTTTTAGGAATATACCTAATTTCTTCTGTTAGCGTTTTTAAATATGAATTCATATGGCTTACAAATTGATTTATTTGCCTATCATGCTCAATTAAATCTTCTTCCAGCATTCTAATGGAATTGTCTATATTCCTATCCATAATTTTCTTCCATTTGGTCAATTCCACAAAATCATCCTTATGGTTAATGCCTGAAATTGCCATGTTTTTAAGTCTTGGATCGGAGATGGAATTATTGCAAAATTGTTCAAAATTCACTCTTTCATTCGATACTCTTTTCCTTTTTTCACCTAATTTATGGCCAATTTCCTCTAATTCCTTAATTAATGAGTTTACATATTCTATCCTATTATAAGGTATTTCTGCTTGTATATTCTCAGGTAATAAGCTTGCTTCTACCTTATCTGCTAGGTATTCATATCGTTCATTTTTCATAACTAATAATTTCAAAGCTTCTTTAATTGAATCATACTCCATCTTTAGTCTATCTTCCATGGATTTTAAATATCTATACCTGGTATCCAACTGTCTTTTTTTCTCATGAATATTTTCCTTTACAATCCTTAAAGATTCTGTAAATTTAATTATACTGTCATATTCCTTAAAGAAGTCCTCTACCCTATTATTATAGTTAATCTGGTCCTTGTTAAATTCATCTTTTGCCCTATCCTTTTTAAATTCCATTTCTTTTACTATAGGATTAAGCCTGTTGATCTCTTCTATTAACTCCTCTATTTCTTTATCTCCGTAATGGGGATATTCTATTTCTTCAATGGAAAACTTGGCTCCCTTTATTTCATTGTTTAAATCTATTTTATAGTCCTCTATTATATCTTTAATCCTTCTTATATTATCCTCTATATCCCTTCTATTTCTCTGTCTTTTGTCCAATCTATCCTTTATATCTTTTCTTTCAATCTTTAGTATTTCTAAAGATTTATTCGGTTCTAAAGGTGATATATCCTTTACTTCCTTATAAATTTCCATTTCCAGCAGATTATTCTTTTTGTTTTGGATGTTATTTATCTTTATGTGGTATTGGCTTATCTTTTTCTCAACCTTATCAATGGATTCTAATAGGGTAGAGAGCTCCTTTTTCTTCTTGGCCTTTTGATTTTTAAGCTGAAATATGACATTTTCAATTATGGATACTTCCCGTTTTTCCCTTATATATTCCATGGCCTTTTCTATTCTTTTATTCAACCCATCCTTTTCCCCGATAAATTGTTGGATTTCTTTATTAATAGTTGCTAGTTCATCATCTATATCAAATATTCTCTTATCCTTTCTAGTTATTGTCTCTTTTAAGTCAAATATCTTTTCTTCCACATTTTTAAATCTATCCTTTAAAGGTCTTAAATGCTCCATGAAAGGATATCTATTTAGAAATTCTATCGTTTTTGAATGGATATAATCTAGCTTATTCAATCTATTTTCTATATCCTTCCTATCTAGAGTAACTTTATCAGCAATTTTCTGGAATTCATCTTTGTTTCGTTGAAAATTTCTTCTTATTATATTCGCCTTCCACATAGGTGGATAGAGTATATTATCATTTATTCCAACGCTTCCATTTTTTAAAACCTCATTGGCTTTGCTATAGGATAATATTATAATAGGATGGCTTATTTTGTCTAAGTTCTTCTTAAGTCTATCCTTTAGTTTTAACTCTTCATCATCTGCAACTACAACGGTCATGGCCCAATATGGATATTCTTCAAAATATTCCCTAACCTTTTCATCTGCTGCAGCTATTCTTTCAATATATTTAGAGCCGGATTCTAAGAAACTAAATTGGTCCTTCCATTGTTCTATCCACTTAGATAAGAGAGGTTCTGCGGTAAAATAGGTATTGTCCCTATAATCATCTATGAATCTATGAACCTTCCTCTCCTCTATGAGGAGCTTCTCTCTCTCCTTTCTTAAAATTTCATATCTATTTTCCAATGTTCCTAATATCTGCTCCTGCTTAGTATATATGCTATTTATATGGTATAGATTTGGAATATTTTCCTTTATGATTTCCAATATTTCATATTCCAACTCTTCTATATATTTTATTTCTCCTGCTAATGTATCTCTTTCGGTGGAAAATCGGGAAAGTTCATCTCTATGATTTTGTAACTGTAATTTTAGTTCATCCTTTTCATTGTGCAATGATTTTATCTTCTCCTGAGACTCTATTAAATACCTTTCAATGTCTGCCACCTTATTTGCCCATTTAGGATATTCCTCTTCTATCCTTTCAGTTGCCGGGTTAGAGAGTACTCCCCTTCTTATATCCTCCATATTCTTCTCTTTTGACCTTTTCTCCTGATCCTTTCGAATATAACTTTCAGATATTTCCTCATATTTTTTCTCTAGTTTTTTTCTTTTTTGCCTATATTCTTCTAATAATTCTTCATATCTTTTCTTATCATTCTCTATAGTTTCAATGTCCTTATTCAATCTATTTATTTCAGTTTGGAAATACCCATTTATTCTTGCAGAGTTTTCAAAAAGTTCCCTTTCTAATTTAGATATTTCTTCATCCTTTTCTAGCCTTTTTAGCTGTCCTTCATATAAAAGGAGCTCGTCTTTTGATATCTGTATCTGTTTATTTATTCTAGCTATTTTTAAGTTTTGTAACCTAGCTTCTCTGCTGTCCAATTCCCCTTTCTGAACTTCATAGCTTTTTAGAGCCTCCTCAAATCTTTCTTTTGATGAATTTAGCTTGCTTTCTAATGTGGCTAATTCATAAGACCTTACCATTCTATTTAATTCTTTCAATTGATCTTTGTAGTCTTCTTGCTCTCTACTATTTTCCTCTAGTTTTATAATTCTATCTTCTTCCTCTTTAGAAATATATTGGTACAATCCTTTAGCATAGGATTTTTTATGGTTAAACTTTTCCTCCTCATCCTTATATTGACTATATATATTTACATATCTTTTAATTTTATCTTGAATTTGTCTGCTTTCATCTATGAGCTCCTTTAAATATCTATGCTTTTTAAAATGTTCCCTTTGTTCCTCAAAGGTATTAACAAAATCCTCCGTTCCTTTTCCCTCCATAGCTTCTTCTACAACTGGGATCAATAGTCTATCTACCAGATTATCCGTTGTCTTACAGTTTTCGAAGAATTTCCGTATTCCTCCTTCTTCTCCATTTATAATACCTATTCTCCTCCATTCCTGAGGTATTATCTTAAAATTTTCTTCAATATAATTATGGTATTCTTTAATGGTGGAAAAGGTCTTTGCATTGATGTATTTTCGAGCCATTGAATGATAATAATCTCCCATTTCCTCCCTACTTGAAGATCGCTTGTTCCCATTTATAGCATCTTTTGTAAAGGGAATATTTTCTATTGAATTCTTATCTCCGTCTCCGTATTCATACACATATCTATAGGAGTCCAATTTTCCGTTGTTTAAATATAGAGTTACTGCCGTTAAAGCGTATCTTCTTGGGTTATCGTTAATAATCCATTCTATAGCAATATGGCAAGGATTACCTTCCAATAATAGGGTATCCCTTATCTTTCTTCCACCTAAATCTACATGAGGCAGTATAGCTTGTAGCGCTATCTGTATAAAGGTAGTCTTTCCACCGCCATTTTCCAGTAGAATAACACCATTATGTCCATCAAATTCAAATATTTCGTCATTATACCTTTTTTCTCCATTATCATATATGGCATTGGTAAATCTAATCTTCGATATGGCTGGCATCTGTATTCTCTCTCCTTTCCCTTTCAAGTCCATACATAAAATCTAATATGCCCCTATTAAATTCATAGTCCATATAATATCTCTGTATGATGGTCTTAGACTTTTCGGTAAGCTCTATTTCATCATTTCCAATGTCCTTTATAAGGCCTTGGTCTTCTAGAAAGTTTTTTACCGTTATCAAAAAGCTAAGCCTACTATTAGTTCTACCATCCTGAGATCTTACCCCTTCCCTTATATCGTCCATAGCAGTCCATTCCTCTAATATGCCTACCCAATTATATTCCTGTTCCCTTTCAATCCCCTTTAACTCCTCTTTATCTATCTCATCTAAGGTTTCAATAAAATTATTAACTGCCTTCAACCAATTCTCCAAGGAGATGAAATCCCTGGTAGGCTCTAAGCTCTGGTAGCTATCATAAAACTCACCATATAAGATGATTATAGTTACATACATTAAATATATATATATATTTTTCTGCTGCTTAGATGGAAGATACCTTCTCTTCAGCTCTTCATTGGATATATGGAAGGGTGAAGTAGTGGCTATGGGAACCATGTATATATATTCTCCTGCTGAAATAATGGTACAATCTACTTGGTGGGCAAATTCATCTACTAATTCTCTAACCTTGTCGTCTATTATATATCCTCTAATCTCCTCTCTATCTTCGTATCCTTTAGCTGCCAGTCTTGAATAAATATTGAAAGCTTCCATAATCTCCCTACTTTTAAATTCCATGGTCATCACCCTCTAACTTTAAAATCATATTTTTTATTTTAAATCTATGGTTAACATCCAATATTTTATTTGACTCCTCTACTTTTAAGCCTTTATACCTGCCTATCAATAGCTTGATGACCTCTTCAAACAAGCCTATATGATTACCTTCATCCCCATCTATTGTAATTGGTGATACTTGATGTAGCATTATCCAAAAATCATAGAAAACCCTTTCATCCAGTATATGGGCATAGTTTATCTTCATATATTCTATTACCTGCTCTAATTCTATCTCTTTTCCATCTTCCATTATTTCAAGTATAATCTCCATTATCCTCTTAAAATTCTGCATGGTAATCTCTTTGTACTCGTCTATTATTTTTTCATCTATGGGGTTGATAAATTCATTTGTTTTTTCCTCGTCCTTATCTTCCCTTATTCTTTGTTCTGTAAATACGGCGACGGGAGACCAGGAAATGTGTGAACCAAGAGATAGGAAAGGCTTAACCAGTTGTCTTGAAGATTTAAGAGCTAATGGTGTGGATATGAGTCTATTGGTTATTTCCTGTTTGAAGTTGAAGCTTTCAATTCCCATAAAATATAGAGACTCCTGGGCAGCTTCTAGAGCCGTTATCTTAAGAGAAATGCTTTCTTGAAGCAGTTTTCTATGTTCTCTATGTACCAAGTTCAATTCCTTGTCAATTTCTAAAATTAAATCATAAGCCCTTTTATCCTTTTCGTCTTTAACTTCGTATTCCATCGCATTTTTTGTATCCTTAACGAAGGATTCCAATTCATCAAATTCTTCATTTTCCCTTGCTAGCCTGATATTTATATCTTCTACTAACTCCCTATATCTTTTAAGGATTTTTTCCGATACGATATTCCTATTTACATCATGTTTTATTTTAGATATCCTATCCTTCAAATTTTCTACTGCCAATCGCATCTCATCTATTTGTCTTAAGGCTCCTACAAATTCCCCTTTCTCCAATTGCTTTCTAAGTAATAATTGGTTTATAGATAGCTGGAATTCGCTAAAATACTCCCTTGTAGCAAAGACCAGTTCCAACCCATCTTCGTCTAATGTATAGTATTGGGTATTAAATTTTAAGTCGGATTTACTGGCTTTTAATATGGAATAATAGATGGTTTCATCTTTACCAGTTTCCCAATTATAAAAGCTTTTGGACCTTCTCTCCCCGCTAGGTGGTCGGAATACATCTATTATATTTCTTGCTAATTTCCGAAAACCTCCTAAATCCAAATCTATTTTTCCCTTATTTATTTCAAAGAAAAATTCTGCTAATTCCTTTACTCCAACTTCCTTATTCCTCATAATCATGTTTTCGAAAAAAAATAAAAGGGCTAGAAATCCTAGACTGCCATAATTGATAATATTTCCACTTCCATCTCTTTCTCTTTTCCTGCTCAGCTCTATCAATGGTTCGTATATGGAAAGTCTATAGATTCTATCCCTATAGTTATTAAGCACTTCTTCAGGTCTAACCTTCATATTATATTCCTCCATATAGATTGCAATTCTTCTTTATCTAATCCTTCTTGAGGATAATATCCGCCTTGGTTTATAACTTTCTTTATTTTTTCTCTACTGGATTCATTGAAATTAAGTAAGAAACTGTTTAGTGCTTCTTTATTAGGATGTTGGTTTTCCTTGCCGTAGGAACAGGGTTTTTTAAGCAAGCTTTCATAAAAATCTATTGCCAATAGGACTTCTCTTCTATCGTTTAACCCATGCCATATGGATATTCCTTCTAGGTCTAAATCTCCAAAATAGTAGATTATATTTTCATTATCCATCAATCCAAGTTGTTTTTCAAGTACAGAAATTCCGCCTAATATTTTCCACCCAGCTCCATATATTAAAGATGTGAAATTGGCATTACCTATATCGTCTATTAATCCATAAAATGTAGCTTTATTTTCTACAATTAAATGGTAATGTTTACTTCCACTATAGATTTTATTTCTGTTGATAGCAAGCATTAAGGGGTCTGGGCATGAAGTAATCTTCAAATCTTCTAACAGCCCTATTCTCTCTAAAATATTTCTACCCCCTTCCTCATCTATCCACTTTTCATTTCCCATTAGCTGATAGGAACGCTGTTGAGAAATTGCCTCCTCCTTTGGCAAACCTTCTTCCTTTAAATATCGGTCAAGCTTTTCTATATATGGCAGATCCCTTTCCCATGTTTTTCTATCCAATGAGTAATAGGCTTTTAAGCTTATCTTGGGATGGAATTTAGATTCATAGGGAAGTATTTCATCGATTAACTCTCTTTTAAAATAGGATTTATTTATTCGATAGGTGTTGGCCAGTGGGATTTTTTTATTATTATGACCATGGGACTTTATAGGAAAGAGTATTTTCATATCTACCAATTCGTTCATAGTATTAGCAAAATCACTATATTCTATGTTTCCTGGTAGTTTTTTTTCAATTTCTATAAGGGGAATCAATTTGTTTTTATGATTTTTCAAAAGAGTTAATATTATATTTTTCATTAATTTTTCACCTCTTAGCAGAAGAAAAACCAAATCTTTATCCTAATATCTCAAGTATAACAAAAAAGTAGCTTGTAAGCTACTTTTTATACTTTGTTGATAGTGTCAATTTACTGTAGGAAAAAAATAATTAGTATTATCCCTAGTTTGATGGAGTAAGCTAAACTATTTAATTTTTTCATGTCTCACAGTACTTATTTTTTGGCATGTCAAATAAACAATAATATTTTTTAAAACATAGGTTATTTTAAATTTTATATAACCTCTGCTTTCTCAAATATTATTGCTTAGTACATATTTATATTAAAATGGCTTCTTCTATCAGTTCTGATTCATATGATAAGTCCATTCTTTCATATGGATATATTCCTACTAGTTCATCTGAAAGATATCTATAGCTGCCATCTTTTTTACTTTTGTAATATGTCCTTAGATAATTTACTTCTCCAAATATTGTAATTAAAGTTTTTTCGTCATTTCTTCTTTGTATGTAATATTCC
>JAAYEU010000049.1 GCA_012728595.1 Tissierellia bacterium | reverse complement strand
GTCTTGTGCCCCTTCTAAGTCATAGCCTAATTTATGGAGGGCATTTATGCTTGATGCCAGCTCTCCTACCAAGATATTGAGCCTAGTCCTGTATTCCACCACTAGCTTATCCCTGGCGTCTATATAGCCGCCTAGAGAACCTAGGCCTTTAAGATCTATTTTCTCTCCAGTATCTGACCAGTGTATATGGCCAAAGCCCTTTTCATCGTCCAGCTTAACTTCTATAGGATTAAAGTAGTCTCCGTTTATTAAATCCCTTCCATTTAGGGAAACAACTACTTCACCGTATTTGTTTTCATAATAGCTTATGGGAATTAACCCGGAAAGCTCATCTAAGGCCCTGTTTCTTTCATCCCTGTAGTCGTTGGCCGACACATGGGGGCCATAGCCTTCGGCAAGTTTTATTTTCTTGTTTAAATCGGCAATTTCCCTTAAGAGGGAGTTTACTTCCTCTGCCTTAATGCTTATCTCCTTGTTCAAGTTAAACTGCAAATCGTCCAGTTGAGTAGCTATATGGTTTACAGTGGTGGTAAAGGCTACTGCCTTTTCATGGAGTAGTCCTCTTATGGTTAGGCTGTCTGGTTCCTTATATAGTTCAGACCAGCCGTTCCAAAAGTCGTCCATTACCTTCTGTAATCCACTGCTGGTTATTTCATTGAATATTACCTCCATTTCTTCTAATATCTCCGACTTAGTGAAATAGTATCCGTAGATTGCCATTTCCCTTCTAAGCTTCATATCCAAAAATTCGTCCCTAATCTGGTTTATCTGCTGGATGTTCACCCCTGTGCCGTATTGAAATCTGGTGATAACATCTGTGGAATAACGGCCTTCCGCCTGGATTACCCTTTGTCTAACGTAATTGGGATTGTTGACATTGGCAATGTTGTGGGATACCGTATCTAAAGCCTTTTTATTTGCATTGATTCCCGATATGGAAATATATAATCCTCCAAATCCCATGGCTACACCTTCCTATCAAATAATTTGTTCTTAACTTCCTGTCCTTTTTTCCCCTTATCATAGGTGGCTGGGGTAGTTGCATTGGTAAGAAGATTTATATTAAAATCCAACCACTGTAGATTTTCTTCAATTAGCTGACCGTTTAAGTCGTTTCTGACCTTAATTTCCTCTAACAGATTGAATAGGTCTTCTCCTAAATCCATCAATTCCTCTTTCCCCTCTGGTAGCTTTTCCACTACTTGTGATAGGGGAGTATTCTTATTAATCCCCCAATTATATAGAAGATTTAACCTTTCCTCTTCCTTTATGGCCATTTTATTTATTAACTCTTCTTCCTTCTTGATTATTTCCTGCAGTTTTTCTATCTGGTTTTCCACTATTACATCCGTCTTATCGTAGGTAAGCTCCTTTAAGGCTTTTAAAACTTCCAATTCCTCTTTCAGCAAATTCATTAGTTCATCTTTAAAATTCATCTTTCCACCCCGCTAAACTCTTTTATCAAAATGAAGGCCTTCTATGATCTTTTCTGCTATCTTCTTCCCCTCTACATTGTAATTGCCAGATTGAACTTGGGCTTTTATCCTTTCTACCCTTTCCTTCCTTATTTCTGGGACTTCCTTTAGCTTGTTTATTGCAAACTGATAGTCTAAAGCCTTTTCAGAAGCCTTAAATTCGTCCTTTTTACTGACATTTTTATTGGAATTTAGCCTTCCGTTCTTCATATTCTCATATATTTGGAAAATCTTATTGGTTTTGTTGATTTTCATAAAAAAACACCCCATTTCCCTTATTCAATATTATTATCGGTTAAATGGGGTGAGACTTTAATTATATTTTATAGGACTATCCTCTCTTACGCCTATCTACAATCCTCATCCTTTCCTTCAGCTTTCCACTGCCTAGGGAGTCTGGATCCCTTCCTCCTCCGATGGATTGTTTAAATTCTCTCTGCATCTCCAGGGTGCATTTTTCACAGAAACGTCCAGTCTTTATGGATTTTCCACATCTTTCGCAGGTTAGTAGTATATTGTGTTCATCCTTTATTTCCAATCTACCCTGCCTTAAAAACTCCATAATCTTTTTGCTGTCCACTCCCGTTCCATCTGAAACCTCTGAAATATTGGCCCCTGGGTTTTCATCTAAAAATTCCTTTATCTTTTTAAAGTCCTCTTCATCATCTTTTCGGCAGTTGAGACAGATATTAAAGCCATCGTAAGCGTAAATCTTTCCGCACCTGGTACAGTTCCTAACATTCATATTAACACCTCACAGTTTCATACTAGAAGTTAGAACTAGTCCATATACCCCTTTAGCTCCAGCTTCCATTAGGGTTTTGCTGCATTCCATCAAAGTTGCTCCGGTAGTAATGATATCGTCAATTAAAAGTATTTCTTTACCCTTAAAATCCTTGATATTCTTGGCCTTGAAGGAGGAAGCTAAGTTGTTCATCCTACCAGCCCTATCCAGTTTACTCTGGTCCCTAGTCCACCTTACCTTGAATAGGTGCTTGTCCAAGAGGGGGATATTTAAAGCCTTAGCCACATATTCTGCTAGAAGCTTAGATTGGTTATATCCCCTTAGGGCCTCCTTCCTCCTATGGATGGGAACGTAGCTTATCCCTTCTATCTTATCTTCCAACCCATTTTCCCTTAGGGTAATAAGGAGCATCTCTCCAAAGGGCTTGTATAGATAGTTCTTCCCTTGAAATTTATAGGAATGGAGCTTTTCCCTAATAAACCTATTGTATAATACAGAAGAGTAAACCCCTTCTATATGGGGTAGTTTTATTTCTACCCTTTGATGGACGAATTCTATCAAGCCTTTGCAGTGGCTGCAGATATAGTCCTTAGCCCTATTTTCCCTGCAAAGATAGCAGAAATCCTCTTTTATAAATAATAGCCTTTCCATAGCATCTATTATTCCCATTGGATACCTCCTAAGAAGGAAGCCAATATGTTCCTTATCTTAGTATCTAGGCTGGAATACCTTTTATCGATCCTGTTATTCTTAATCATGTGGTTTAGATATCTTTCATCCCCCACCAATACCACCAGCTTCTTAGCCCTTGTTACTGCCGTGTATAATAGGTTTCTTGTAAGTAGCATGGGTGGTCCCCAGTAGATGGGCATGACCACCACTGGAAATTCGCTTCCCTGACTCTTGTGAACTGTGGTGGCATAGGAAAGTTTAAGTTCATCTAACTGGTTGAAATTGTATTCCACTTCCTTTTCTTCATCGAACAACACCTTCAAAGTTCTATTATCTTCATCTATATCTAGAATGACACCAAAATCCCCATTAAATATCCCTTCTCCCCTATCCACTACCACTCCATCCCTTATTATCTCCCATTCCATGGAGTAGTTGTTCCTAATCTGCATTACCTTATCCCCAACCCTAAATATATTATCTCCCATAGTCTTTTCCTTCTTGCCATAGGCCTTGGGGTTTAGGGCTTGCTGTAAGTGTTTATTTAAGGCGTTTATTCCAACATCCCCCTTCTTCATAGGGGTTAGGACTTGGATGTCATTAAGGGGATCTAGCCCATAGTAGTTGGAAAGCCTTTCCTTGCATAGGGATATGATGGTTTGAACTATCTTATGGGGATTATTTTCCCTTATGAAGTAGAAGTCCCTATCCTTCTCATTTAATATGGGCTCTTCTCCCCTATTAATCCTGTGGGCATTTACCACTATCAGGCTTTCCTCAGCCTGGCGGAATATTTCATCTAACTTAACCACCTTTACTACCTGGCTTTCTATTATATCCTTTAGTACGTTTCCTGCCCCTACGGAGGGCAGTTGGTCCACATCCCCTACTAGTATCAGCCTGCTTCCTGGGACTATGGCCTTAAGAAGGCTATTCATTAGGAGCAAATCTACCATGGAAGCCTCATCTATGATTACCAAATCGGTGTCGATGGGGCTGTCTTCATCTTTTCCAAAGGCCATCTCCTCTTCCATATAGGAGTATTCCAATAGCCTATGAATGGTTTTAGCCTCTATGCCTGTGGTTTCCGTCATCCTCTTGGCAGCCCTTCCCGTTGGAGCAGCTAGGCTGACGGTTAAACCTGCCTCTTCAAATATTCTAATTATGGCCTTGATAATAGTGGTCTTTCCCGTTCCGGGCCCACCGGTAATCACTATCATCCCGCTTTTTATGGATTCCTTAATGGCTTCAATCTGCTTTTCTGCAAATACTATCCCTTCCTCCCCTTCTATGGTCTTTATTATATTGTCTATGTCCAGCTCTAAATCCATGAGCTCCACCTGGCTAAGCTCTACTATCTTTCTGGCTACATTGTTTTCCGCCACATGGAAGGGGGTGTAGTAGATTTTCATCTGATTATCGGCATTTAGAATATGTATTATGCCCTTTATGGCTAACTCCCTTATGGATTCCTCTATCAGATTCTCCTCTACTTCTAGCAACTCCTTGGTGTGTGAAAGCAAATCCTCCTTGGGTGCGTAGGTATGGCCATTGCTGGCAAATCTATTTATTATATATCTAATTCCTCCTTGGATTCTATAGGGGGAATCCTTGTCAATTCCCATGTTTTGAGCGATTTTATCTGCCGTCTTAAATCCTATTCCAAATATATCTTCCGAAAGCTTGTAGGGGTTTTTAGATATTATGTTGATGGTGTCCTTGCCGTATTTCTTATATATCCTAATTCCATAGTTGGCAGATATGCCGTACTGCTGTAAGAAGACCATGATATCCCTTAACTCCCCCTGTTCTTCAAAGGCCTCTACTATCCGCTTTAATTTCTTTTCACCTATTCCGTCTATCTCCTTCAGCCTTTCTGGATTGTATTGGATTATGTCCAGGGTATCAAGGCCAAATCTTTCTACAATCTTCTTAGCCGTCTTAGGCCCAATATGGGGAATTAAGCCGGAGGAAAGATACTTTTCTATCCCATTTACGGTAGAAGGAACTACTATGGATATGTTGGTAATCTCCAGCTGTTCACCATAATTTGGGTGGTAAACCCACTCTCCTTCTACCCTCACCGTCTCTCCTATGTTTATAAAGGGGATATAGCCTACAATGGTGGCCTTGCCATCGGGAGTATCGATGCTTGCCACCGTATAGCTATTGAGTTCATTTCTAAATATTATATCTTCTACCGTACCTTCTAAAGTCAGCAAACCCTATTCTCCTCTACTTATAGTTAGATAATATTATATCATAACCCATAGGCCATTAGAATATAGGACAATAGACTACCTTATATTTTCCCTAATCTTTATTATCTCGTTTATGAGTAAGGCTATATCCTTCTTGGTAGCAGGTTTATCATACTCATCAAAGGGGTCTGCCTCTTTTATTGTCATCTTATTATCCCTATTCTCAGCTAGCTTTTTGACTATATGGCCATTCTTGATATGCTTGTTTACCGTTTCCAAGGAGGATAAGGATTCTATGGCTGTGCCATCCATTAGTTCTATTATTGTTCTTTCTTCCTTTTTAAAAGTCCTTTCAATATGGTTTAGATTGACATAGCCAAAGGAGCCGTCATTTTTACACAGGGGTTTTCTTACCTTTACGGGTATGAAAACATTCTCCCTATTGAAAGGGATGGGAGTTAGGTTTTTGACGTTTAATAGATTGCCATAATACTTCCTGCTGGCCTTTAAATCTATGAAGAAAAACTTCCCCATTAGGTTTAATAGGCTTTTAACCGTCCTTTCCATTTCATATCTATTACCAGCCTTGGTTATTAATAGGCTGCAATTGCCCTTCAGCTTGAGATAGATTGGCAGGATTGCCATTATCTCCTCAGAAATTATTCTCTCCATATCCATAAAAATCCCCTCCTTGACCCATTATATCAGAACGTGTGTTCTGGGTCAAGGAGGGGATTTATTAATTTATCCTAGCAATTGTTTTAGTAAGTTCATTTATACTCTCTGTCAGCATATCGAGTTTTCCCTCTATTCTAACCAAGAGGTAGATGGAAATTACAATGGGAAAACCTAGATTGGCTATGTGGGTATAAATCTCTTCCATAATACAACTCCTTTCCATATAGTTTAAGCGGCCAAAAGGCCGCTTAATTTATTAAATGGATAGTTCTTCAATGGTTGTGGTAATTATCCTGGCGCTATCAGGGGCTACAAGGTCTCCAGCTTGGGTGAAAAATATATTGCTGCTTATTATTTCATCCATTACGGTTCTTACTTCTTCATCGGTTAAATCTATCCTTGGGTCGTCTACCGATAGGGTGAATTTCCTTCCCCCTTCATCTAAAAAGTTCATCTCCAACTTGGTCCTGTCCATCTAATCACCTCCTATTTCAAATTATTAGCCCATTATTCCTCCATCAGTTGGATTTCCTCTAGCCTTTTGACTTTAAATAGTGGTAGCTCCTGTAGCCCTGCTAGAGAGGTGGCTACCGTGTATAGGTCTTCGTTTTCTACGTCTGGCTTGATCTTGGAGTAGGTCTTGGATTTGATTATGTGCCTGTTTCCGTCCATTCCTCCGTCTAGTTCCAGTTTAAGCCTTACATTTTCCTTAATATCTACAACTGCCATCATCTCACCCCCTTCCATTTCTTATATGGAAGAGAACGGCCTATTTTACCATTATATTTTTTAATTTTTTTAAGCCTTGGGTTTTGGAGTTAACCACCGTTCTATAGGAAAGGCCTAATTTATCGGCAATTTGCTGGATGGATAGTCCATCTATATAGAAAGCTATTATTACCTCCCTCTGCCTTGGGGCTAAAGCCTTTAGAGCCTGCAATAATAGTTTTCTTTCCTCCCTCTCTAAGGCTATATCCATTGGACTTTCTGGGTCCTCCAACATATCTATAAACTCCCCTTCTTCCATAGGACTATTTAGTGATAGAAAGTCCCTTTCCCTATGCTTTTCCAACAACCTATACTTAAGCATAGCCTTAACATAGCCTAGGAATTTGACCCCTTTTTGTGGGTCGTATTCCTCTATGGCCAAGAGGATTGTCTCGTAAGCATCTTGCATTAGGTCGTCGTATTGGTCCTTTTTGTTGTAGTACCTCCTAATGGAGCTAATTATTAAGGGAGTAAGCTTATTCAACAGCCTTTCCTTAGCTTCCACATCCCCTTCCTTACTTAAGACTAAAAGCTTTTCTATCTCCTTATACATATTTCCCTCCAAGGGGAAGGCGCCTTCCTGTTTTTCCTAGGTAAGCTAATATTAACTTAAGAAGGGGGAAATGGAAATTTTAGACTTGGAGGAAATCCCACTAAAAAAACAAGGGTAAAGGAAGAATTCTTCCCTTACCCTCATGGATTATGGAAAAGTCTAAAGTTAAGATTTTATTACTTTATATATCTCTGAAAGTTGCCAATTCTATATCCCCTAATTTTTCCAGACTTTCTTTTAGTCTAGGGTCGGTTAGTAATTCCAATTCCTCCAGTCTAGGATAGGTATAGGAGGAGTTGGTCATTATTAGCTTATCTAAATATGCAGGATGGGTCATGATTTCTATGCTATGGTATTTTTTAAATACTTCCAATAGATAATCCATATCTTTTAAGGATAGGCCTATGGATTTTTCAAAGTAATCGGTAGTCTTTATGGAAGGGTAGTCCTTGAATACGGCTTCATCCATATTGTTTCTAACTGGCAAGTTGTATTCCTTTACCAATTCCAAGAATACGGTGTAGTTTTGCCCATAGCTATTTATATGGTGATGGCTGTCCAAATGGGTTGGTTCTAAGCCTAGGGATAGGAACTTTTCAATTTGGGCCTTCCATTCCCTATATAATTCATCTAAGTCGATATTAAAGGCTCCTTTATAGAAGGCTAGCTTTCTAAAATTCCCATTTGCATCCACCAAAGTCTTATGCCCATCTAGGAGGGGTCTACCACAGGTTAGGACCAAATGGACTCCAACCCCCAAGTCTGGGTTTTCCTTAGCCAATTGGGCAGCATGGTTTGTTCCTGGCATGTTGGTCCTCATGATAACAAGGAGCCTAGGCTCCTTGTTTCTTTATTCTCCCAATCCTTCCTTCCTAAGGATTTCTGCCTTATCAGTCCTTTCCCAGGGTAGGTCTAAATCCTTCCTGCCAAAATGCCCATAGGCTGCTAAAGGCCTATAGATGGGACGCTGTAAGTCTAGGTTTTTGATTATGGCTGCTGGCCTTAGGTCGAAGTGCTTCCTTATAAGCTCAACTATCCTCTCATCGGAAATTTTCCCAGTACCAAAGGTTTCCACATATATGGAAAGGGGCCTTGCCACTCCTATGGCATAGGAAAAACCTATTTCACATTTATCGGCTAGGCCTGCTGCCACAATATTCTTAGCCACATATCTGGCTGCATAGCTGGCTGAACGGTCTACCTTAGTAGGATCCTTGCCAGAAAAGGCTCCTCCTCCGTGCCTTCCATAGCCGCCATAAGTATCAACTATTATCTTCCTGCCAGTTAGGCCTGCATCCCCCATAGGGCCACCTATTACGAACCTACCAGTTGGGTTTACAAAGTATTTGGTATTTTCATCCAGCATATGGTGGGGGACTACCTTCATTATTACATGCTCCATTACATCCCTTTCTATGGTCTTTAAGTCTACATCTGGGCTATGCTGGGTTGATACCACTATATTTTCCAATCTCACTGGTTTGCCATCATGGTATTCTACCGTAACCTGGGTTTTGCCATCGGGCCTTAGGTATTCCAAGGTGCCATTCTTCCTTACATCGGCTAGCCTTCTAGCCAATTCATGGGCCAAGGATATGGGCAGGGGCATCAATTCTTCCGTCTCATTACATGCAAAACCAAACATAATCCCCTGGTCTCCTGCCCCAATTTGGTCTAATTCGTCCTCTCCATTGGATCTATGTTCTAAAGCCTTGTTGACTCCAAGGGCAATGTCTGGTGATTGTTCGTTAATAGATGTAAGAACTGCACAGGTGTCTGCATCGAAGCCGTATTTAGCTCTGGTGTAGCCTATTTCCTCCACAGTTCTCCTTACTATTTGGGAAATATCCACATAACAAGTTGTGGTAATCTCTCCCGTTACCAGTACAAGGCCTGTTGTAACCGTAGTTTCACAAGCCACTCTAGCATCTGGATCTTTCGAAAGTATCTCATCCAATATAGCATCCGATATGGCATCACATATCTTGTCTGGATGGCCTTCCGTCACCGATTCAGATGTGAAAAACCATTTTTTCATTTAAGAAACCTCCTCAATTTATTTAAATTCCTATGGTCTCTAATCAAAAAAACCTCTTCCAAAAGGAAAAGGTAATAAAAATTAACCTCATCTTTCAGAATCCAAGTTCTGTGGGATTTAGCACCTTTGGTATAGTACCCAGGTTGCCGGATTTCATCGGGCCCAGTCCCTCCACCGCTCTTGATAAGGCATCAAGATTTTTATTCGCTTTTAAGACATATTTTAGCATATTAACTAAAGTAAGTCAAAAGCTTTTTCCATCTAGATTTTCCCCAATAATTGTTAAAAAAATTACATTATTTTGTCACTTTTTATTTGTATGTGTTATAATTATATCGATTGATGTTTTTTTAACATGTAATGGAGTAGATAGTAGAAAGGGGGATACAATTGAGAGAATATAAGATGGAACTTACGGCAGAAGAACTGGATATTCTAAAGGGCAAACATGGCGAAACCCTCAGAAAGGCCATGGAATCCGTTGTACTCTATGGAGAAACCTTCGGTGCAAAAAGATTAGTTCCCATAGACGGACCCGTTCATCTAGTAACATCCTTTGGAATACCTCTCTTAACGCCAGTCTTTGATAAAATGGACCAGCTAATTGAAGCCAATCTAAGAACAGAAAAACCCTTCACAGTAGATCCAAGACCATTAGATTATGAAAATGTAAAATGCAATATTCTAGAGAAGCTGGTTTTCAAGATTATGTATGGGAAACAAGAAGAATATGAAAAGCAGCTTAAAAAGGTAGGATTGAAAGACAGCAAGGCCTTTACCTGTACCTGTTACCTAGATGAGGTAGGAAATATTCCTAAAAAAGGAGATATCCTTGCCTGGGCTGAGTCTTCAGCTGTAGTCTATGCCAATTCCGTTATTGGAGCTAGGACCAATAGGAATTCTGGAATTATAGAATTGTTATCTGGAATAATCGGGAAAACCCCGGAATTCGGCTTTATTGAAGATGAAGGAAGGAAGGCCACTTGGTTAATCCAATTAAGGGTAAGTAAACTTCCTAATCCCCAGCTTCTAGGCAGTGCCATTGGCATGAAGGTAGTTGAAGATGTTCCCTATATCATAGGTTTAGATGAATTCTTAGGAAGCAAGCTAAATGATGAGGTCAAAGACTATCTTAAGGACATGGGAGCAGCTTGTGCCTCCAATGGAGCCGTAGGCCTTTTCCATGCTGAAAACATTACTCCTGAAGCTAAGGAAGAGGGAAGAAAGCTGTTGGTAGAGGATTATAAGACCTACATTATAGACGATGAAGAACTAGATAGGATAATGGACTCCTACCCCATAATGTGGAAGGATAAGGATGCCAGACCTAAGCTCTGTTTCATAGGCTGCCCTCATCTATCCCTATCCCAAATCTATAAATGGACTAATGATATAGCGGAAAGCTTAAAGGCTAAAGGAAAGAGAAAAGTAAGCATACCCACCATATTAACTGCAGCCCCCGATGTAGTAGATGAATTCAAAAATGATAAGAAGGCTTATTGTATGCTAACATCCACCGGTGCTAAGCTTACGTCCATATGTCCACTGATGTATATGAACAACCCACTTTGCGCCAAAAAACCCATAATAACCAATTCCAACAAATTGAGGACTTATACTACCGCCAGATTCTATCTAGATGAAGATATATTGGACCAGATTACCCAATAATTTTGGAGGTGATATGATGACAAAGACCTTTAAAGGGCGGCCAGTTCTTAAGGGTAATATTGAAGGCCAAGCAGTAGTTTCAAGGGAAGGAATGAATATATTAGCCACCTTTCAAAAAAGCGCTCTTAAGAAAGCAAAAACGGTCATCGCTGCTGACCAAAACAATAAGGATTTGTATGGTAAAAACTTAACAGGAAAGATAATCTGCCTGCCTAAAACCATAGGCTCTACTACGGGAGGCATGGTTTTGGAAACCATTGCTAAATTGGGCATAGGCCCAAAAGCCTTGCTCTTTTCAGAACATATTGATTCCTTAGCTGCAGCAGGAGTCATATTAGCCGATGTATGGCTGGATGAGAGGATTGTTACCATAGACCAATTGGGAGATGAATTTCTACAAGCTGTAGAGGATGGTCAGACAATAGAGATTAAAGAGGATGGTACTGTGATTCTTAAATAGGGAGGTATGAATATGGATAAAAAGGATTATAGTAAGCTCTTTGAGCCTAAGAAGATTGGTAAGTGTAAGATTAAAAATAGGATCATCATGGCCCCTATGGGCAATATCAACATGGCAGACCCTACAGGTAGACCCCTGCCTAAGATGATAGACTACTTTACAGAACGAGCCAGGGGCGGAACAGGGCTTTTAATCACTGGCTTGGTTCCCGTATCTCAAGGAATTGATCCTACAGTATCTGAAGATAACGACACTACATACTTTCCTAGAATAGACAGCTCATCTAGAACAAGATTATCCGGCTGGAGGGACTTAGCCCAGGCAGTCCATGCCTATGATGCCAAGATATTCATCCAGCTTACAGCAGGATTAGGAAGGGTTGGTTCGCCAGAGCCAGCTTTGAAGGGAAAAATTCTAAAATCTGCATCCTTAAACAGGAACTTCTATGTGCCCCAAGTACCCCACCTTCCACTAACGGATAGGGCCATTAAGAAAATAGTAAAGAGCTTTGGCCAATCGGCGGCCAATGCTAAGGTGTCGGGCTTTGATGGAGTACAGCTCCATGGCCACGAAGGCTACCTTATGGACCAGCTGACCTCAGCCCCTTGGAACAGGAGGAAGTTAGGCCGCTATAAAAATAAATTCCAATTTGCCATAGATGTGGTTAGAGAAATTAAAAAAAGATGCGGAGAGGACTTCCCCATTATATATAGGATAGACTTAACCCAAGCCTTGAAGGAATCCTATGGGGAGGAGATTTTCAAGAAGAAGTTTAGAGGAATGGAAAGAACCATTGAGGAGGGTATAGAATTCTGTAAAGTTTTAGTAGAAGCAGGAGTAGATGCCTTCGACGTGGACAAGGGCTGTTATGATAACTGGTTCTGGCCCCACCCACCAGGATATTTTGAGGATGCACCCTATGTGGAAGAGATTGCAGGAGCAATCAAGGAGGCCTTTGAAAAGGACAATATAGATGTTCCCATTATTGCAGTAGGAAAGATGGGTAACCCAGATGTGGCCTTGGAAGTATTGGAAAAGGGCTGGGCAGACTTTGTAATGCTGGGAAGACCCCTTCTGGCCGATCCTTATTGGCCAACCAAGGTAAGAGAAGGAAGAATTAAGGAAATTACCCACTGTATTGGAGACCAGGAAGGCTGTATCCAATCCTTTATCCTTGGAGGACACCCCTGCTGTACCGTTAATCCATATACGGGCTTTGAAGATACTAAGAAGATTACCAAGGCAGAAAAGGTTAAAAAAGTAGCCATAGTAGGGGCTGGACCAGGGGGCTGCGAAGCTGCAAAGACCTTGTTTGAAAGAGGCCACCACGTAACCCTATTCGAAAAGAAAGACAGGGTAGGAGGCCAGCTATTGGCTGCCAGTAAGCTTAAGATTAAACACGATGTTAAAAGGTATGTAGATAATCTCCAGTATCAGATGGATTTATTAGAAAAAGAGGGACTAAATATCCACTATAATAAGGAAGTTGAAGCTAACGATTTGAAGGATGAATTCGATGTAATTATATGTAGCAATGGAATTAAGCCCTATATTCCAAATATCAAGGGCATGGATAGTATAAGGTATAGTGAATCTAGGGATTTCCTATATAAAGACATGGAGCTTCCTAAAGATGTTGAGAAGGTATTGGTTATTGGTGGAGGGGTTGTTGGTTGTGAAATAGCCTATTCCCTAGCCTATGAAAGGAATCTAGATGTTACCCTTGTTGAGATGCTTCCCAACCTGATGGAAGGGGTAGTACATGCTAACCGTTCCATGCTCCTTTGGATGATGATGGGTTATGGAAGTCCTACTGGTAAGAAGGAGGATGTTCTGGATAAACCTGTTAAAGCCTTAACCAGCTCAAGGGTAGTGGAATTTAAAGATGGTAAAGCAATTATAGAAGCAAATAGGGAAAGGGCTAACCCATACACTCCTTGGTCAACCCTGATACCGGAAAATATCCATAACCCCTTTAGCAAGAAACTGGATCCAACTAATACTGAAAGGATAGAAGTGGAGACAGATTATGTTATCTTTGCCACCGGTGGCAAGGCCGATGACTCCCTATATTATGAATTGCTGGAGAAAAATCCCGACAAGGAAATATATTGTGTAGGAGATGCTAGGGAACCAAATAGGGCTTGGGAAGCAATCAATTCAGCCAATGAGCTTGGAAGATTCATCTAACAAGGATAAGGAGAGGTGTTTATGAGACAGAAAGATTTTCTATTTGAAAAGAATAAGGTAGTAACTAGATTGATGCTCTTTTCTCTAGTTCTAGGCATAGTAGTGGATATAGTAAATAAGGTACCAGTGGAAACGATAATTATTTTAGCAGTGGTTGGATTAGTAGCCCTTGTCCCTTGCTGGATATTGACTTATAAAAGAAAGCTAGAAAATCTAGTTAAATATATAGTGGTACTGGGGATGGCATTACTTAGCTTCCTACTCATTAGGTCCCATCCCCACACTGCCAACTATATACTCTTATATTATGGCATTGCAGTTGTAGGCGTATTCCAAGATTTTAAGCCCATTATAGTTATGGGAATTTTGAATATGGTGCTTACCAACTACTTCTTCTTCCAATATAAGGACACCATGTTTCCTGGCCTGGATAGTCAAAAGTTTATTTCCTTAAATCTATACTTAGTTTTGATTACAGCAGTGCTGGCCTTTCAAACCAGAATTGGTAAGAAGATGAATACCGCCTTGGAGGAAAAGAATACAGAACTTGCCAGGGATAAGGAAAGGATAGATATGCTCTTATCTCAAATAGCTGAGACCCTAACTACCATAAATCACTTTAGCAAGAGTTTAATGGAAAATTTAAAGACCATCAGCAAGATCTCCAGGGAAGTTACTGATACCTCCAATGAGGTGGCAGGCAGCATCGAAGCCCAAGCCCATAGCATTACCCAAATAAACCAAGCTATGATGGAAAGCAATGATGAAATAATACAAGTTTCCAAAGCTGCCACAGACATGGCTCAACTATCCCAAAAAACCTTTGATATTACGGAAAGAGGAAGTGAACAGATTGCTAGCTTAAGGGATGAAATTGAAGTGGCAAGTAAGAATTTAGATGAAACTGCCTGTGTGCTTGAGACTTTAAAGCAACAGTCAGAGGAGATCAATTCACTTCTTCATTCCATCCAAAAGATAGCAGAACAAACTAACTTACTAGCCCTTAATGCAGCCATAGAGGCAGCTAGGGCTGGTGAACATGGTAGGGGCTTTGCAGTAGTAGCTGATGAGATTAGCAAGCTGGCTGAAAACTCCAGTGAATTCACCCAGGAGATATCACAAATACTGGGTGAAATTCAGTCCAGGACTATAGAAGTAAGCAATAAAGTCCATGAGGACCAAGAGCTATTCAACTCCAGCAAAATTGCCACCGATAATGTCTACCATTTATTTAAGGATATAAACCAAAATACCAGCAGTGTATTAACCCAAGCTGCCCATGTGGAACAAAAGATATCCAACATAGAAAAACATACCAAATCTATATTAGATGAAACCATGTCTATAACCAGCATAACGGAAGAAAACTCTGCTGCCATAGAGGAAGTAGCTGCTAGCATATCAGGAAACGATAAAAAAGTAGAAGAAATTGTAGACAGCTTTAAAGAACTGGAAGCCTTGATGGCTAAATTAAGTGATCTAATAGATAGTGATAAGCACTAATAATTAATTATATAATATTTATTAAACCCAAAATAAAAAAGGCCAATTTAATAAGGTTTCCGTAGATATTGTTGGATAATTGTCTTTAACGCCCCGAATTCGCCGCTATTAGCCTTTTTTCATCCATTGCAATTTTATCTTTTATCCCTTATACTATAATAGTGGCTGGCGGGGTGTGGCGCAGCTTGGTAGCGCACGTGGTTTGGGACCATGGGGCCGGAGGTTCGAATCCTCTCACCCCGACCATAGAAGAAAGAAGAATTGGGAATCCAATTCTTCTTTTTTTATGCAAAATTTTACTTGTTAGCCCTTTGTAACACAATTGTAACCTAAATGATATATTTCCATTATATAATTGTAGTATGGCTTGAACACATGTGTTTTACGAAGGGGGGTAATTGCGGGAAGATACATAGTCGTTAGACAGTTAAGGTTGAGACATCTATATTAAAGGAGAGGTGATATTTTGAAAAGATGGATTAGGAAACTATCCTTATTAGCGCTCATAGTAGCTACTTTATTGGTTTCTACAGCCCCATCCCTAGTTGGAAATGCCGTTAATTTACCCCATGAAATCTATAGGACTAGCTCTTCAGAATATCTCGGTTCTGGTATCCTCTATGAGAATATAAAGAGGTTTACAGCCGATGGTTGGTGGAATATCAATGTGGTTAGGGTAGATTTAACGGATGAATATGCTGAAATAGGGGGACTGTTTAGCAGTCAAGGCCTATCCAAGAGGGATACCGTTAGCAATATGGTAAAGGAAAAGAAGGCAGTAGCTGGAGTAAATGGTGACTTTTTCAACTATAGTCCAATTCCCCATTCTGTGGGAAGCTTTATTGAAGATGGAGAAGTTTTATCCTCTCCTATTGAAAGAGCATATGCTCTCCCCACTTTCTACTTAGATAGGGATAACAACCCAGATATTACCTTCTTTGATAGGACTATGAACCTGACTTCAGTCAATACGGGAAATTCCATAAGAGTAGATTTGATAAATAAAGCTGCAGATATGAATATGGTTACCCTGTTAAATAGACATTGGGGTTCTACCTCCTTTGGCAATAAATATAATGGAGAAGCAGTAAATAAGGGAAATGGAAACGGAAATGGTAACGGAAACGGTGGCAACGACATATTGGATAACTACAACAATGAAATGGTGGAAATGGTAGTAGTAGATAATATAGTTAAGGAGATTAGAATTGGACAACCGGCAGTAGCCATACCCGAGAATGGATTTGTGATTGCCGTAAGAGGAGAAAGGGCAAAGAATCTTTTAGCCAACTTCAATGTTGGTGATGAAGTAAAGTTCACAGTTGGGACTAGCCCTAATTTAGAGAATATCAAATTTGCCATAGGTGGAGGAAGCATAATACTTAAGGATGGCCAAATTACCAATTCCAACATAAATATCAAGGGTAAACATCCAAGGACGGGTATAGGAATTACAGAGGATAAGAAGGAATTGATAATTGCCACCATAGATGGAAGGGATACTTCCTATGTAGGCGTTAGCCAAGAAGTTTTTGCAGCCATCTTAAAGGAGTTAGGCGCTCACAATGCCCTTAACCTAGATGGCGGCGGATCAACTACCATGGTTGTAAAGCCTGTAGATGAACAGCTTGCAAAGGTGGTAAACAAACCTTCCGACGGAGGAGAAAGAAGGGTGGTAAACGGTGTAGGCGTGTTTTCCAATGCACCTCAGGGAGAATTATCCTATATTAAGGTTACCACAGATGATAGTCAAATGTTTACTAATACCTCTAGAAGGCTTACCATCAAGGGATACGACCAATACCATAATCCTATAGAGCTAGACCAGAGTAAGGCAACATATACTTTCCAAGGAGTAGAAGGAGAAGTTGTAGGGAATATATTCAAGGCTAAATCTCCTGGCAAGGCCATTATAACGGCCAACTATGAAGGGATAACATCTACCCTAGAATTAAAGGTATTAGGTCAAGTTAAGTCCATCCAATTCCCAACAGATAAATTCAGCCTACATGTTGGCGACAGCAAGCATATTGGAACCATCTACGGAATAGATAAGAATGGATTTAAGGCAAAAGTTTATCCAGACGACTTAGAGTGGACTGTTACAGGAGATATAGGATATGTAGAAAATGGAGTATTTTACAATAACGGTAATGTTGGAGCCGGTGCCATAACTGCTAGGATTGGAGAAGCTGTAAACAATATGCTAGTAGCTGTAGGCAGTGGAGAAGGAAAATTAATAGAAGGATTTGAAGATATTAATAGATTTGGTGCAACTACTTACCCAGACTATGTTAAGGGAAGTGTAGAGTTGGCAGCCGAAGCCAAGGAAGGAAGCAACAGCATAAAATTAAAATACGATTTCACCCAAGGAGAAGACACCAGGGCCAGCTATTTGCTCTTTAAAGCCAATGGACAAAATGGATTGACCCTAGAGGGAAGTCCTAATAAGCTATCCCTTTGGGTTAAGGGAGATAATAATAAAGGCTGGTTAAGAGGATTGGTAAGGGATAAGAATGGAAAGAATCATACCCTGGATTTTGTAAAATCCATAGACTTTAACGATTGGAAGTATGTTGAAGCCCAAATTCCTTCCGATGCTATACATCCTCTAGTTCTAGAAAGAATCTATGTGGTAGAAACGGATAGCAGTAAAAAGTATGCAGGAGAAGTATTAATAGATGGCCTAATGGCTCACTACCCACCAAGCTATGATAAGGTGGAAGTTCCAAAGCCAACCCACTTTACCGATGGAAAGAATGTAAAACAGGAAGTAGCGGAAAATGGATTTAGCTTCTTAATCTCTAAGATGCCAAGCTTTGAAGAGGGTCAAGGAGCTCTTACAGAAAATATAAGGAATAAGGCCAATTCTCATGAATTAAATGTGTTCATAGGAAAGGCCAACGGTGAATTCAATAATAGCCTAAGTTCAAAAAACATAATAAACATCGCAACTCCATATAAGACCAATAGGTACAAGAATTTGATGTTAATCGACGCCAGCAGTGCTAAGGGTGGAATAAGGGCAACCAATTATCAGCAATGGATCTGGTTACAAAATGGACTAGCCAATGCAGAAGAGGACCACATCTTCCTATTTTTAAACACCCCCATCTTTGGTTCTGGCGGATTTAAGGACAAGCTGGAGGCAGAACTACTCCACAAGACCCTAGTAGAAAGCTTTGAAAGAGGAAAGACCGTTTGGGTAGTATATAAGGGTAGCAATACTAAAGTTGAATTAAGGGATGGAGTAAGATATATAGAATTTAACGATAATAGCGATAACTTAAGCTTTATAGAGTTCGTAGTAAACGGAAAAGACATAAGCTATCAAATTACCAAGTAGAAAAACTGGACAGGCGACTGTCCAGTTTTTTGTTAATAGTTAATAATAATTCCTACCGTTAATATGGTTAGAAAAATGGCAAAAAAAGTATAAATAATCCTTCGCATAAGAAAACCTCCCTAGCTAAGTATTGCCTAAGAGGGAAAGTTTATACTACTAACTATTATGATTTCACCATAAAATCTGAGGCTTCTAAAGCAGGATTTAGCAATTGTGAATTTTAAATTGGGACAGGAGGTCTGACCCTCTGTCCCATCAATTGTCCTCTGTCATTTGTCCATTGTCAATTGGATATGTTATCCAGTTCCCATAAACCCAGCCTGTTCTTCCATCTTCATTTACCTCAACCATATAAAAATAGTAACCCCTTCTAAGCACTGGGCCTTCTAAGATGGTCATGGTTTGGTCTTCCCCTACTGTGCCTATGGCCTTACCCCTTGGTTCGGCGTATAGGGTGAGTGGGTCTTTTCCATTGCCCCTTTCCATGGTATCTGCTACTACCACATCCCCTGGGGCATATTTTATTATATCCCCTTCATGGTAAACTTCTGGAGTTGGGATATTTCTGCTGCTGAATATCTTGCCTCCCCTGCTGGGGATATGTTCATTGCTAATTGGGGTTATCTCTTGGTTATAATCCTTAAGTGCTGCCTCATAAATACGGGCCTGGTAGGTTCTTTCGTTAACGTTTGGGTTATTCCTTTCCAGAAAACCATTATAGGCCCATAGGGTAAAATACCAGTGTTCCAGTATATTTGGATCCATATCCCCAATGCTGGTCATGCTACTATTGACCCATTCCCACTTGCTGAGAAGATGGTCTGCCCCTGCTTCTATATTATATACTGGGTCGTATTTTAATTTCTCTAAATTATACTCCTTTTCATCCTCGCTAATTTGCATGATTCCAATATACTTGCCACCACCAACTAAGGGTTCTCCATTCTTATCGAATTGCTTAAAACCGCTTTCCAGTTTGGCTATGCATTTTAATATTACACTTGGAATTCCCCTTTTAGTGGCAACCTTTTCTATTAGCTTTTCCACCTCTTCTCTAGAAGGATTTCTATGTTGGGAAAAGCTACTTTCGGCTATTCCAAATACCAATATAAATACTATTAGAATAGCCAGTACTTTCTTCCCCATTTTATTTACCTCCTATAAGGGTACATATCCATTTTTAAATTGCTGGTATAGCATCTCGGCTATACCAAGCCCATTTTCCTTGGTTATCTCCTTGGATATTTCGTCTATGTACATTTCTTCGAATATCTTCTGCCCCGTACTTTTCTCAATCAATCCACCTTCTGGTACAGTCTTTTTCATCTCCTTAAACATCATGGCAAGGAAAATGGATTCAAATTCCTTACACACCTTTTTTAAGGCTTCATCCTCCTTATCGGCCTTTAAGGATTCAGCTTTCTTTTTCAAAACAACTGGGTTATTATATAAATCTAAATTAATTTCCAATTAAACCACCCCATTATCTCTTTATGTTATTGGCTAATTGGAGCATTTCGTCAGCCGTTTGGATGGTCTTTGAGTTTATCTCGTAAGCCCTTTGGGCTGTAATCATCTTGACCATTTCATCTACAATCTGTACGTTGGAGGCCTCTAGGTATCCTTGAATTATTCTGCCTCTCATCTCTTCAACTTCCACTAGTAGCGGCTCTCCCGATGCTACCGTTTGGCTATAAAGGTTTTGCCCTTCTGCTAATAGGCCTTCTGGGTTTACAAATTGGAATAGGCCAATCCTATCAAGCTCTACAATCTCTCCATCTTCATCTATTCCAGTTATATAACCAAAGTCGTCTATGGCAATGTCCCTTAGGCCGGAATCTATATAGATTAAGTCCTCATCTTCACTTAATACGTAATAGCCTTCCGAGGTTACCAAGATTCCTTCATCTACATCAACGCTCAGCTTAAAACTACCATCCCTTGTATACCTTACTTCATCATTTGGCAGTAATACTGCAAAGAATCCATCTCCGTCGATAGCCACATCAAAGGTGCCATTGGTCTCTATAAAACTTCCAGTTCTAAAATCCTTCTTAGTGGCCGTTGGCCTTACCCCATGGCCTACCTGCAGGTTTACAGGCCTTCCTTCTTGGTCTACTATATCGGTTCTGCTTAGGGTTGTGTAGAATAAATCCTTAAATTCTGCCCTTTGGGTCTTGTAAGATGTGGTGTTGACATTGGAAAGGTTATTAGCAATGGTATCTATATTAAATTGTTGTGATTTCATACCTGTAGCGGCTGTCCATAGTGCTCTCATATCCTAACCTCCTATACTCTTCCTATTTCATTTGAAGCCTTCTCAAGCATCTCGTCTTGTAACCGTATAGCCTTTTGGCCTGCTTCATATTCCCTAAGAAGGGTTACCATCTCTACCAGCTCTTCGATGGCATTTACATTGGAGCCTTCCAAATAGCCTTGAAGGATTTCCCCTTCAAAGGGTATCTCTTCCGGCTCTACATCTTCTGCCATCTGGTAAAGGTTGTCCCCAATCTTCCTTAGAAACTCCCTATTCTCTAAATCGACTACATCCAATATGCCCACCACATTTCCATCTACTACTACTTCTCCATTAGTCCCAATTACTACTTCTTCTCCTTGAATGACTATATCCCCATTTAATCCCTGGACCCTTTCTCCTCTTAGGGTAGAAAGTATTCCGTCTTGATCTATTACAAAGGAACCATCCCTAGTATAGTAGGTATTCCCCTCTTCATCCATTATCTTAAAGAAACCTGAACCGTTTAAAGCTAAGTCTAGAGTAGATCCCGTTTCTATCAAATTCCCTTGGGTGAAGTTGGTAACAATCTTTTGAAATTTAACTCCTGCATTCATAGTTCCTACTATATGAGAAGGGGGATAATTAATAATATCCTGTAGAATTCCTTCAATATCGCCTACTCCTTGTAGCCTATTTCCTCGACCATCAGTTATGAAGTTTTCGTAATCCGTCCTATAGCCTTCCCTGCCATCTTGGTAGAAGGTTCTTAGGTAGCCTTCATCATCTACGATAAAGCGGATGCTCTTAACGTAACTATTTCCCATAGGGGTTTCCACCACAAAATACCCTTCAGTGGTAGTTGCAGTGTGAACTTCTCCGTCGGTCTCATAGGTTATTTCAGTCTCTCCCCTTAATCTAGGTCTTTGGACCCCATTTAACTTTGCCAGCAGCTTTTCTGGAAAGGTCTCAGTTAAGGATACATCCTTTTTAAATCCAGTGGTATTTACGTTGGCCAGATTATTGGCTAAAACCTCCAACCTCTTCTGATTGGCAGATAAAGACGTAGCACTTATATATAGACCTCGGTTCATTTATATCCCCTTTCTTTTACTGGAAGTATACATTTCTAATGTATTATCGGCATATTTCAAAAATACTTTAATAATTTGTCCTAATTGAATCGGAACTTATGATTTCAGATTCAAGAAGATTTACCCAATCTAAGGCCTTCCCAGTTCCTATGGCTACTGAACTAACCGGATCGTCTACAATCCTAGCCTTTATGCCTGTCCGCTCCATGATAAGCTTATCTAAACCATGGAGTAAGGCCCCTCCACCAGTCATAACTATTCCGCTATCCCCTATATCGGCTGCAAGCTCTGGTGGGGTCCTTTCTAAAACATAATGAACCGTTTCTATTATATGGGAGACTGGCTCCTCTAAAGCCTCCAACATTTCACTGGAGTATATCCTTATATTTCTTGGTAATCCTGTAAGCAGATTTCTTCCCCTTACTTCAATGGAAATATCCTTTTCTCTAGGATATGCAGTTCCTACCTTAATTTTTATCTCCTCAGCACTTCTTTCTCCTATCATCATATTGTGTTTCTTCCTTATATATCTTACAATGGCTTCATTGCATTCATCCCCTGCAACCTTCACCGATCTACTTAATACTATGCCTCCTAAGGAGATAACTGCTACATCCGTCGTTCCTCCACCTATGTCCACTATCATATTGCCAGTGGGTTCGGTTATATCGATTCCAGCTCCTATGGCTGCAGCAATAGGCTCTTCTATTAAAAAGGTCTTCCTTGCACCAGCATGATTGCTTGCCTCAAGGACTGCCCTCTTTTCGACTTCCGTTATACCGCTAGGTACACAGACTATAACTCTGGGCTTAAATATGCTTCTTCCCATGGCCTTTGTAAAGAAGTATTTTAACATTCTCTCTGTAATCTGATAGTTAGAGATAACTCCATCTCTCATAGGGCGTATTGCTATTATATTTCCCGGAGTTCTACCCAACATCTTCTTTGCTTCTTCTCCAACTGCTAGAAATTTATTGGTGTTTTGGTCGATAGCCACTACAGAAGGCTCATTCAATACTACTCCCTTCCCCTTTACATATACTAGGATGCTAGCTGTACCTAAATCAATCCCTAAATCGGTTCTTAATGCAGCCATTTGAAATTTGCCCCCTTTTTCTTCTCTATACACAACTATTCTATCATATTATTCTACATAATTTTAAAAATTCCTCTTTAATTTCCGATATTATCCAAAATAATTCTAAAGGCCATAAGGAAAGACCTAAAGTCTATCCTTATGGCCAATTTAATCGTTAATAGCTTTGTATTTTAATTTAGTTGCTTTTCCCCCTCTGATATGCCTTTCGGCCTTATTTTGTTCCAGAACCTGCTTAACCATAGTCGCTATAAGAGGGTTTATCTTAGGAAGGCGTTCTGTAACATCTTTATGGACTGTGCTTTTGCTAACGCCAAAAACACCCGCCGCCTGTCTTACGGTAGCTTTTTCACTTATTATGTACTTTGCAATTTCTAATGCTCTTTCTTCTATATAATCTTTCAAATAGGTCTACCCCCTTTGAACTTTGTTTTGGGTTTTTAATCTTTTTAAATACATATGCACTTTAAATGGCTATTAGAACAAAATATGTCAGTTTCAATAGGCGAAAGCCTGTATATACTCCTTCGGGTCCACATTTACTCCATCTTGAATTACTTCAAAATGGATATGGGGCTCCATCATAATTTCAATCAAGGCAGTTTTGCCAATTTTACCTATTGCTTCACCCTTATTTACTCTTGCCCCTTCACTTATTAGGACCTCTTCTGCCAAATTAGCATATTTGGTCAATAAGCCATCTCCATGGTCTATTATTATTACTGTTCCCCATAATTCGTCTTTATATACCTCTTGTACTACTCCAGATAATGCTGCTACTACTTGGCTTCCTTCTTGCCCTTGAATGTCTATGCCCTTGTGGGCTGTCCATTCTTCCAGGGTCTCAGAATAGATTAAATTATCCTTAGTATAATCCAAGACAATCTGCCCATTTACCGGAAGAATCATGCTTTCAGCTACGCTTGAAGGAGGGATTTCCTCAACATATTGCAGATCATCTTCAATATCCTCTTCCTCTTCTATTTCCTCACTGTCCTCCGCCATGGCTTCTTTAATCTCCTCTTCATTTTCGTCCAGTTCTTCATCCAAATCTTCCATGTGATTATGGCTAAGGTCCTTTTCATCTATATTTTCTAAGTTTAAAGAAGATTCCAGATCCAAATCATCCTCAATGATTATAAAATCCTCTACCTGAGACAAGTTCTTCTCTTCTTCTTTCAAATTCCTCTTAGAAGCAAATACAGTGGTAACAGCTACTACACAAACACAGATAAATAAGATAATATAAAAGCCATCCTTCTCAGTCAGTTTTTCCAACCATCTTCTCATCCCCTCACCTCCATTAGGTATTATTTCCACTTTTGTTTATTTAATACATGCTATAAAAAAATTCCCTAGGATTTTTAAGGAAAATAAAAAAAGCGGCCAAGCCGCGTAAGGAATTATGAATTATGAATTTTACATCAGTTAAAATTGTCAATCATCAATTGTCCATTGTTTAATCTCCACTCCCGTATAATAATGCTTTAATATCTCCTGATAATTTTTATCATTTTTAGCCATTCCATTGGCGCCCCATTGGCTCATGCCTACTCCGTGGCCGTAGCCTATGGTTTCTATGTCTACTATATTGGTTTTCGGATTATATGTAATGGTAAAGTTGGTGGAGTTAAGTTCAAATAATTCCCTTATCTCCCTTCCATTTATCACGGTACCGTCTATGGCTAGTTTTTTAATTCTGCCGCTTTTAGTCCTTTCTACAAGCTTTATCTTATCGCTTAGGTTTTCCTTAGTAATATTGGCGCCTGGATATTTTCTGCGTAATTTATCAACAAACTCATCCCCCGTCATAGTGACCACACTCCTAAACCTAGGGGCATCTTCCTCAAAAGGACTTTCTACTGCCTTAAGATAGGGCAGGTCTACTGCAAATACGTCTAGGGCATCTTCTGTCATACCTCCACTGGTTGAATGATATAAAGGCTCTATAATTTCATCATTATGGTATAGAACTAAACCCTTTGTTGAATTTACCGCCTCTTCAATCTTAGACCAGTATTTTTCCTCCCATCCCTTGGCGTGGATGGCGTTTAGTTCTTCCAGGGTAAGGTAAGCCTGACAGTGGATGCCTGTACAAAGAGGAGCCTCTATGTGGTCAGGGTGGCCCTCCTGATAGTTTAAGCTTCTACTTATGGCATAAGTCCTACTTGCCACTGCCTGAGCTTTTAAGGCTTCAATATGGAACTCACCAGGCATTTCAGCAGCTACCACCCCTTTTACATACTCCTCTAACTCCATCTGAATAACCTGCTGATTCCTAGTATCATATACTTTTATATAACCATTGAATATGTTTTTTCCTTCTTCAATTTCTTGGTCCTGATCTTTTTCCTTAGTGAAAATCTTCCCTTCCCCATCTTCTTTAGGAGTTAAATTTAAGGTCGATACTATTATGGACGGTATTATGATTATTAACAATAATATCCCAATGGTATAGATCCCTATTTTCTTCATCTCTTCCCCCTCTTGCCTTTAGTACATAAACGCCCTCATCTCTTCCCCATTATTAAATAACCTAATACCATATAATATGCAAAAATATATAAAATTATAACCAAAAAGGGACGACCGAGGTCGTCCCAATTGTGAAAAGGTCATATTGCAAGAAAAACCAAACCTAAATATCTGAGAAAAGTAACTAAAAATAGAAAAAAACAGCTCTTAATTCCCTATAAGAATAGAGCTAAATAAGGTTATGTATATGGTCTTTCAGCATTTAATGTTAAGTGACCATCAGTGCTTTCTCTTTTGTAAAAATAGATAAACTTTAAATTATCGATTTCAAGACTATTTCTATAAAAATTGGACAGACTCTCAAAAAATGCTTTTAATGTAC
>JAAYEU010000048.1 GCA_012728595.1 Tissierellia bacterium | reverse complement strand
CTACCGACGTTACAGGCGATATCCAACTACCAGAAGGAGTAGAAATGGTAATGCCAGGAGACAACGCTAAGTTCACTATAGAGTTAATAACTCCAATAGCTATGGAAGAAGGATTAAGATTTGCTATCCGTGAGGGTGGTAAGACAGTAGGAGCTGGAGTTGTTACTAAGATTCTTGGGTAATGAAGATAATGGAGACTAGGTCTTTCAGGCCTAGTCTCTTTAAGATTGTACACAATGGGATAATCCTAGATAAAATTGGTTAAAATTATATGGGATTAACCTTATGATTATGTTTATTTTTATTGACATAGATTTTAATTTGTGATAGTTTATATTAAGTAATAATGTAATATAGATTACTATAATGTAAAAGGATTAATATATTATACTTTTCCATGGTAGGAGGTGTAGTAGATGAGAGAGAGAATAACTTTGGCTTGTACAGAATGCAAACAAAGAAACTACGTAACCACAAAAAACAAGAGCAAAAATACTGAAAGATTAGAACTTAAAAAGTATTGTAAATTTTGTAACGCACATACCGTTCATAGGGAGACAAGATAATAATTAAATAAATAGTAAGGATGTGAGTTTATGTCAAGTCAAACCGGCGCTGGCAAGGGGAAGCTTAAGACATATTTTAGAGGTGTTAGGGCAGAAACGAAAAAGGTTATTTGGCCTAACAGAAAGGAATTAATCAATTATACAGGGGTAGTCATAATGATTAGCCTTATCGTTGGTTTAGTAGTATGGGTATTAGATTTAGGCATACATCGTATATTATCATTGATTATAAAGTAACGTGAAGGAGGGAAGGACCAAAAGGTCCTTGAGTTTATGACTGATAATCTTGAAAGTAGAGAAGAAAGGGCTAAAAAGGCCAAGTGGTATGTAGTCCATACTTATTCTGGTTATGAAAACAAGGTAAAAGCTAATATTGAAAAAATGGTTGAAAACAGGGGTAATATTGACGATATATTTGAAGTAGTAGTACCAACTGAAGAATATATCGACATTAAAGGCGGGAAGAAAAAACAAAAGGAAAGGAAACTCTTTCCAGGATACGTGCTTGTAAAGATGATAGTAAACGATGTATCATGGTACTTGGTAAGAAATACTAGAGGGGTTACAGGCTTTGTGGGACCAGGCTCTAAACCAGTTCCATTATCTGATGAAGAGGTTAAGGCGCTAGGTGTAAAGGACAGCTCTTTACCATCTATTGACTTGAAGGAGAAGGATGTAATAAGAGTTACCACTGGCCCCTTTGAAAACTTCATGGGTACTATTGAGAGCATCAATCTTGAAAAGAAAAAGGTTAAAGTATTTGTATCCATGTTTGGTAGAGAAACCCTTGTAGAATTAGATTTCGACCAAGTAGAAAAACTATAACACTATAGTTTTGTTTATAAAAGCTAATAAGCTTTTTATATAGATATAGAAGTGGGAGGGGTTAGCCCGCCTACCATAAAGGAATTTGAGGAGGTGGAATAAATATGGCAAAAAAAGTCATAGCTGTAGTGAAACTACAAATACCAGCTGGAAAGGCGACACCAGCTCCACCTGTAGGAACTGCATTGGGACCTCACGGAGTAAATATTATGCAATTTACTAAGGAGTTCAATGCAAGGACTGCAGATCAGGCTGGCATGATAATACCCGTCGTTCTTACAGTTTATCAAGATAGATCTTTTTCCTTTGTCACTAAGACACCACCTGCATCAGTATTGATTAAAAAAGCTGCAGGAATTGAACAAGGTTCAGGAGAACCAAATAGGACTAAGGTGGCAACTATCTCTAAAGAACAGGTTAAAGAGATTGCCGAAATTAAGATGCCTGACTTAAATGCAGGTAGTTTAGAGGCTGCCATGAGAATGGTAGCAGGAACAGCCAGAAGTATGGGCGTAGTTGTTGAAGAGTAAAAATAAGTGGGAGGAATTTCCGCTAGAACCACAAGGAGGTAGAAAACATGGTTAGAAGAGGGAAAAAATATCAAGAAAGCATTAAATTAGTAGACAGAACCCATCTTTACGATCCAGTAGAGGCGATAGAATTAGTTATAAAAACAGCTAAAGCAAATTTTGATGAAACTGTAGACTTGTCCGTAAAGCTGGGAGTAGATCCAAGACATGCTGACCAACAGGTAAGGGGAGCAGTAGTATTGCCTCATGGAACTGGAAAGACTAGAAAGGTTTTAGTATTTGCTAAGGGTGAAAAGATAAAGGAAGCTGAAGAAGCAGGCGCTGACTATGTAGGAGGAGAAGAACTAGTACAAAAGATCCAAGAAGAAGGATGGTTAGATTTTGATGTAGCGGTTGCCACTCCTGACATGATGGGAGTTGTAGGACGTATCGGAAGGATTTTAGGTCCTAAAGGTTTAATGCCAAATCCTAAATCGGGAACTGTTACATTTGAGATAGAGAAAGCTGTAAAGGATATAAAAGCTGGTAAGGTAGAATATAGAGTGGACAAAACTAGTATCGTACACGTGCCAATAGGAAAGGTATCCTTTGGAGTAGAAAAGCTAAGGGAGAACTTTGCCACTATCATGGAAGAGATAATAAAGGCAAGACCAGCTGCAGCTAAGGGAAGATATTTAAGAAGTGTTGTGCTATCCAGCACCATGGGACCAGGAATAAAGGTAAACCCACAACAATTAGCTGATAGGCTAGCTGAAATGAAAAATTAATTATGAAATTAAAGATTGTTGTTGACAGTTTTAGTATTTGTTGATATAATCTATAGCGTTAAATAAATAGGTTGCCGTAGACAGTAGGAACCTAAGGGTTTAAAATTTCTCCTACCGAGGCGAGACTGGGAACTAATCTATATGAAATAGAGATTAGGGTCTCTCCGTGTCTACGGAGAGACCTTTATTTGTTGGCCTTTAGGAGGTGAAGCTGTTGAAGAATAAGGCGCTTGAACAAAAAAAGCAAATAGTTGAGGAAATTACTGACAAATTGGAAAGGGCACAGAGCGTAGTTTTAGTAGACTATAGAGGTTTGAACGTAGAAGAAGTTACTCAACTTAGGCGTAATTACAAAGAAGCTGGAGTAGAGTACAAGGTATATAAAAATACCTTAATGAGATTTGCTTTTAAAGAAGCTGGTTTCGAAGAGTTTAATGAATTTTTAACTGGGCCAAATGCAATTGCTTTTGGATTCGACGACCCAGTTCAAGCGGCAAAAATCACCCATGATTTTGCCAAGGAGAATAAAAAGCTTGAAATTAAAGCAGGTATAGTAGATGGTAAGATAATAGACATAGAAGAAATTAAGAACTTAGCAACCCTACCATCCAAGGAAGTACTTATTGCACAAGCCCTTGCTGGCTTAAATGGGCCTATTGCAGGCTTTGCTAATGTACTTCAAGGAACCATTAGAAGTCTTGTATATGCATTAAATGCAATTAAAGAAAAACAAGAAGGTCAAGAAGCATAATTTAAATTGAAAATAATTTGGAGGGATATAAATGGCAAGTGAAAAAGTGTTAAATTTAATTGAAGAGGTTAAGAGCTTAACTGTATTAGAATTATCAGAATTAGTAAAAGCATTAGAAGAGGAATTTGGAGTAAGTGCAGCTGCACCAGTGGCAGCAGTAGCAGCAGCACCAGTAGCAGCAGGAGGAGCAGCTGAAGCAGCAGAAGAAAAATCTGATTTCGATGTAGTTTTAGCTGATGCAGGACAGCAAAAGATTAAGGTAATCAAGGTTGTTAGAGAGATAACTGGTTTAGGATTAAAAGAAGCTAAAGAACTAGTAGACAATGCACCAAAGCCAGTTAAAGAAGGAGCTTCAAAAGAAGAAGCTGAAGAAATTAAAGCTAAATTAGAAGAAGCAGGAGCAACAGTAGAATTAAAATAAAAGAATAATAATATTGAATTAAGATAAGACAAAATAAAAAGGCCTTTTAGATATAGAGGCCTTTTTATTTTGCAAGAAGAAAAAAGGAAAAGGAGAGAATTTTCCTTGACATCTTGGGTGGACTGTGGTAATATATGTAGATGCTATAATGCACGACAAAAAAATGTTATTTTGTATAAATAATCCTATATATGTCAATATTATAATAGGTTTACTCTGAGTGTGCACTACCAAAAGTATCCATTTACTTTTGGCTATTTTAGTTTAACAAGGGGTGAATTATTGATGGTACATCCTGTTACATACGGAAAACGGGTCAGGATGAGTTATTCCCGCATTAACGAGGTATTAGATTTACCTGATTTAATCGAAGTACAAAAATCTTCCTATGAGTGGTTTTTGAAGGAAGGATTAAGAGAAGTTTTTGATGATATTTCCCCTATCCAAGACTATACTGGGAACCTGATATTGGAGTTTGTAGATTATCACCTTAGTGATGATCCAAAATATAGCGAAGATGAAGCTAGGGAAAGAGATGCAAGTTACTCAGCACCGTTGAAGGTGAAGGTTCGTCTTATAAATAAGGAAACGGGCGAGGTAAAAGAACAGGAAGTCTTCATGGGAGATTTTCCTTTGATGACGGAAAAGGGAACCTTTATCATTAACGGAGCGGAAAGGGTTGTAGTAAGCCAGTTGGTAAGATCTCCAGGGGTTTATTTTTCAGAGGAGATCGACAAAGGAGGCAAAAGGCTTTATTCAGCATCTGTAATTCCCAATAGAGGAGCTTGGTTAGAGTACGAATCGGATTCTAATGATATAGTCTATGTTAGAATTGATAGGACTAGAAAGCTTGCCATTACCACTCTTTTAAGGGCATTAGGTTTTAATAGTAATGCAGAGATAATAGAGTTATTAGGCGAAACTGAGCAGATTTTAAAGACTTTAGAAAAGGACAACACTAATACTGAGGAAGAAGCCCTCATTGAGATATACAAGAGATTGAGGCCAGGAGAGCCTCCGACAGTCGAAAACGCAAAATCTTTATTAGGGAATTTATTTTTTGAACCTAAAAGATATGATTTAGCCAAGGTAGGAAGATATAAATTTAATAAGAAATTGGCACTTTATAACAGAATTACAGGTAGAAAAGCTGCAGAAGATATTAAGGACTTAGAAACTGGAGAATTATTCGTATCCAAAGGGGAAAAGATTACAAGGGAAAAAGCTATAGAAATCGAAAACAGTGGAATAAATCAAGTTGATATAGAATTAGATAATGGAAAAATAGTTCGTGTAGTAGGAAATCATTTCGTATCTCAAGAAGCTTTTGATCTTCCATTTTCACTAGAGGAACTAGGATTAAAGGAAAAGGTCTATTATCCTGTTATGAAAGAACTTGTAGAAACTTACGAAGATCCGGAAGAGCTGAAGGAAGCAATTAAAGAAAGAATTCGAGACATTTCCCCCAAACATATCCTAAAGGAAGACATAATCGCTAGCATTAATTATGAGTTCAATCTATTTGATGGAGTAGGTAGTACTGATGATATAGATCATTTAGGCAATAGAAGGCTGCGTTCAGTAGGTGAGCTATTACAGAATCAGTTTAGAATAGGCCTTTCCAGAATGGAACGAGTAGTAAGGGAAAGGATGACCATTCAAGATATAGATGTAGCAACCCCTCAAGCCCTAATTAATATAAGGCCAGTAGTGGCAGCCATTAAAGAGTTTTTCGGCAGCAGTCAATTATCTCAATTCATGGACCAAACTAACCCATTAGCTGAATTAACCCATAAGCGTAGGATGTCTGCTTTAGGACCGGGTGGATTAAGTAGGGATAGAGCTGGAGTAGAAGTAAGGGACGTACCCCATTCCCACTATGGAAGAATGTGCCCTATAGAAACTCCAGAAGGGCCAAACATTGGACTTATAACCTCTTTAACCACCTATGCAAGAATAAATGAATATGGATTTTTAGAAGCTCCATATAGGAAGGTAGATAAGGAAAGAGGAGTAGTATTAGATGAAATAGAGTATTTAACAGCTGACATGGAGGATGAATTTATTATAGCCCAATCCAACGAGCCTTTAGATGAAGAAAGCAGGTTTGTTAATAAAAGAATAATCGCTAGGGGTAAAGATGGAGCCATAGACATATATCCAAGTAGTGAAATAGATTATATGGACGTTTCACCAAAGCAGATAGTGTCCGTAGGAACTGCCATGATTCCATTCTTAGAAAATGACGACGCTAACAGAGCCCTGATGGGTGCAAACATGCAACGACAAGCTGTACCCTTATTAAAAGCGGAAGCACCTATAGTTGGAACTGGTATAGAATATAAGGCAGCCAGGGATTCAGGAGTTGTAGTAATAGCAAAGAATTCTGGAACTGTAGTAAAAGTTAGTTCCGATGAGATATTAGTAAAAAGAGATGAAGATGGGCAAATCGATAGATATAAGCTGTTGAAATTCAAGCGTTCTAATCAGGGAACTACTATAAACCAAAGACCTATTGTTAAAAAAGGTGAAAGGGTAGAAAAGGATGAAGTTATTGCCGATGGACCAAGTACGGAGTTAGGAGAGATTGCCTTAGGTAAAAACCTATTGGTGGCCTTTATGACCTGGGAAGGTTATAATTACGAGGACGCTATCCTAATTAGTGAAGAATTGGTTATCGATGATACTTTAACATCCATCCATATAGAAGAATACGAATCGGAAGCCAGAGATACCAAACTAGGGCCAGAAGAGATTACCAGAGACATTCCAAATGTTGGAGAGGATATGCTTAAGGATTTAGATGAACAGGGAATCGTTAGAATAGGGGCTGAAGTAAAATCTGGAGATATTCTAGTTGGAAAGGTTACACCCAAGGGTGAAACTGAATTAACTGCGGAAGAAAGGCTATTAAGAGCCATATTCGGTGAAAAGGCAAGGGAGGTTAGGGATACATCCCTTAGAGTACCTCATGGTGAGTCTGGAATAGTAGTAGATGTAAAGATCTTCTCTAGAGAAAATGGTGATGAACTATCTCCAGGAGTAAATCAGATGGTAAGGGTTTATGTAGCTACTAAGAGGAAGATTTCCGTTGGAGATAAAATGTGTGGTCGCCATGGAAACAAAGGGGTAATATCCCGAATACTTCCAGTGGAGGATATGCCTTATCTGCCAGATGGAACACCTATTCAGATAGTACTCAATCCTTTAGGTGTACCATCTAGGATGAACTTAGGTCAGGTTCTTGAAGTCCACTTAGGATTGGCTGCCAAAAAATTAGGGTGGCATGTAGCTACTCCTGTATTCGATGGAGCTACTGATGATGATATAATCGAAGCACTAAAAATGGCTGGCTATCCAGAGAGTGGTAAGTTATGGCTAAGGGATGGAAGGACTGGAGAGTATTTGAACAACCCTGTTACGGTAGGTTACATGTATATGTTAAAATTACACCACTTAGTAGATGATAAGATCCATGCTAGATCTACAGGACCTTATTCCTTGGTAACCCAACAACCTCTTGGAGGTAAGGCTCAATTCGGAGGTCAAAGGTTTGGTGAGATGGAGGTCTGGGCTTTAGAGGCTTATGGTGCGGCCCATACTCTACAAGAAATACTAACGGTTAAATCGGACGATGTTGTAGGAAGGGTAAAAACCTATGAAGCCATTGTTAAAGGTGAGAATATACCTGAGCCTGGAGTTCCAGAATCCTTCAAGGTTTTAATAAAGGAACTACAGAGTTTAGCTTTGGATGTTAAGGTTTTGTCTGAAGAAGAGGACGAAATAGAAATAGAAGAATCTGTTGATGACGATATATCAGATTTAGAATTGATGGGCGACAATCTAATCAACGATAGATTTTTAAAAGAAGACGATGATGAAATAGATGAAGAATATTAGTACGACTATTACAAATATTTCATTATTACTTTACTATAGAAAGGAGAGAAAGCTCCTTGTTTGAATTAAATACCTTTGATTCAATTAAAATTGGTCTTGCTTCACCTGAAAAAATTAGACAGTGGTCTAGAGGAGAGGTAAAGAAACCGGAGACTATAAATTATAGGACCTTAAAGCCTGAAAAGGAAGGGCTATTCTGTGAGAAGATCTTCGGTCCCACTAAGGACTGGGAGTGCCACTGTGGTAAATATAAAAGGATCAGATATAAAGGCGTTGTATGCGATAGATGTGGAGTAGAAGTCACCAAATCCAAGGTTAGAAGGGAAAGGATGGGGCATATTGAATTAGCTGCCCCTGTATCCCATATTTGGTATTTTAAGGGTATTCCAAGTAGAATGGGACTCATTTTAGACATGTCTCCTAGAGCCCTGGAAAGGGTATTATATTTTGCAGCCTATATAGTCATAGATGGAGGAGATACTCCCTTATATGAAAAACAGCTGCTGACAGAGGCGGAATATAGGGAAGCCTTAGAGAAATATGGCAATGGCTTTAAGGCTATGATGGGAGCAGAAGCCATAAAAGAGTTGCTTTCAAAAATAGATCTAGACCAAGAGGCAAAGGATTTAAGGCTTCAATTAAAATCTGCAACGGGGCAAAAGAGAATAAGGATAATAAGAAGGCTAGAAGTGGTTGAAGCCTTTAGAAAGTCTGGTAATAGGCCGGAGTGGATGATATTGGATGTAATACCGGTTATTCCGCCAGATTTAAGGCCTATGGTCCAGTTGGATGGGGGAAGATTTGCTACCTCAGACTTAAACGACCTCTATAGAAGGGTTATAAATAGAAATAATCGTTTGAAAAGATTACTAGACCTAGGAGCACCAGATATAATCGTTAGAAACGAAAAGAGGATGCTACAGGAAGCAGTAGATGCTTTGATTGATAATGGGCGTAGGGGAAGACCTGTTACAGGACCAGGCAATAGGCCCTTAAAATCCCTTTCCGACATGCTAAAGGGTAAACAAGGAAGGTTTAGACAGAACTTGCTTGGAAAAAGGGTTGACTATTCAGGCCGTTCTGTAATAGTAGTAGGACCAGAACTTAAATTTTACCAATGTGGATTGCCGAAGAATATGGCATTGGAATTATTCAAGCCCTTTGTGATGAAAAAGCTAGTTGAAGAAGAACATGCCCATAACATAAAATCGGCCAAGCGAATGGTTGAAAGAATGAAACCAGTAGTATGGGACGTACTAGATGAGGTAATAAAAGACCATCCTGTATTATTAAACAGGGCTCCTACCCTTCATAGGTTAGGGATCCAGGCTTTTGAACCCGTTTTAGTAGAAGGAAAGGCCATAAAACTTCACCCCCTTGTTTGTACAGCATACAATGCAGACTTTGACGGAGACCAAATGGCGGTTCATGTGCCCTTATCTACAGAAGCACAAGCAGAGGCTAGGCTTTTGATGTTGTCGGTAAACAATATCTTAGCTCCAAAGGACGGAAAACCTATAACCACGCCAACTCAAGACATGGTACTGGGATGCTACTACTTAACTGCTGAAAATCCAGGAGAAAAAGGGGAAGGTAAGATATTCAAGGACTATAACGAGATGTTAAAGGCCTACTACAATGGGGAGGTAGGAATACACGCTAGGGTAAAGGTAAGGAAGAAGCTGGATGAAAATGACAGAGGAGTACTAATAGAGAGCACAGTAGGAAGATTTATATTCAACGACAGTATACCTCAAGATCTAGGCTTTGTTGATAGAAGCAAGGATCCATATTCCCTAGAGGTAGACACTATAGTAGATAAGAATATATTAGAAAGCATAGTGGAAAAATGTTATAAGAAGCATGGAAACATTATAACATCTGAGGTTTTAGATAAAATTAAGGAATTAGGATTCCACTACTCAACCAAAGGAGCTATTACCATTAGTATTGCGGATATAATCGTACCTAAGAAGAAGGCTGAATTAATAGGGGAAGCTGAAGAAGAAGTAGACAAATTTGAAAAATCCTATAGAAGAGGCTTAATATCCGACGAAGAGAGATATGAAAGGGTAATAGAGATTTGGAATGAAACTACGGAGAAGATAACTGAAGCCTTAATGGATGAATTAGACCATATGAACAATATATTCATAATGGCCCATTCAGGAGCTAGAGGTAGTAAGAATCAGATAAGGCAGCTAGCCGGTATGAGAGGTTTAATGGCCAGTGCTACAGGAAAAACCATAGAAATTCCTATTAAGTCTAACTTTAGAGAAGGATTGACCATGTTGGAGTTCTTCATTTCCACCCACGGTTCAAGAAAAGGGCTAGCAGATACAGCCTTAAGAACTGCGGACTCTGGATATTTAACAAGAAGGCTAGTAGACGTAAGCCAGGACGTTATAGTAAGGGAAGAAGAATGTGGTACGGACCAATATCTAGTTGCTAGGGCTTTTAAGGATGGAAATGAAGTTATAGAGGATTTAAAGGACAGAATCGTAGGCAGATATTCTGCTGAAGATGTAATCCATCCTGAGACTAATGAAGTAATAGTTAATAAAGGTGAAATGATAGAGGAAGAACATGCTCAGCTTATAGAAGATGCTGGAATACAAGAAGTGAAGGTTAGATCGGTATTAGGCTGTAAAACACGTCATGGAGTATGTGTCAACTGCTATGGAAGAAACTTAGCTACTGGAGAGCCAGTAAATGTTGGAGAAGCTGTTGGAACCATTGCTGCCCAATCCATAGGTGAGCCGGGAACTCAGCTAACAATGCGTACCTTCCATACCGGAGGAGTAGCTGGGGCTGACATTACCCAAGGTTTACCTAGGGTTGAGGAGCTGTTTGAGGCAAGAAAACCTAAAGGGCTTGCTATTATATCTGAAATATCTGGAGTAGTAAGGATTAATGAAACTAGAAAGAAAAAAGAGGTAATAATAGAAGCAGATAATGGAGAAAGTAAAACTTACAGTATAAACTATGGCTCCAGATTAAAGGTAAAGCCTGGAGACTACGTTGAAGCAGGAGATGAGATCACAGAAGGTTCCGTAAATCCACATGACATACTAAAGATAAAGGGCGTTCAAGGAGTTCAAAACTACCTAGTAAAAGAGGTACAAAGGGTTTATAGGCTTCAAGGAGTAGATATAGCAGATAAACACATAGAAATAATCGTAAGGCAGATGTTAGGTAAAGTTAAGATAGAAGAACCTGGAGATACAGAATTTTTACCAGGAAGCTTGGTTAGCCTTCATGATTTTGAGGATACTAATAAAGAAGTCATGGAAAATGGAGGCACTCCAGCTGTTGGTAGAAGGACCTTACTAGGTATAACTAAGGCGTCCTTGGCTACTGATTCATTCCTATCTGCAGCTAGTTTCCAAGAAACTACTCGGGTATTAACTGAAGCGGCAATTAAAGGAAAGGTAGATAACTTAATGGGTTTGAAAGAAAACGTCATAATAGGAAAGCTAATACCTGCAGGTACAGGAATGAGAAGATATAATAACATAGAAGTAGTCTATGATGATGAAGATAAAAGTTTATCGGAAAATATTGTTGACACTGAAAATGACTGATGATAGAATATATGAGTGTGCAAAATAAAAGCGGACTCTTTTGAGACATATAGATTATGTGGACCTTCATGTCCACATAATCTTTCAAATGTTAAGAAGGAGGAAGAAGCTTATGATACCAGAGCTTAATACCGATAATAAGGTAGTAGGGACTAAGCAGGTAAAGAGGGCTTTGTTAAACGATAAAGCAAAAACTGTATACCTAGCTGAAGATGCAGACAGTAAAATAAAAAACGAAATTACTACTATGGCGGAAGAAAAGCAAGTTCCAATAGTCTATGTGGAAAGCATGGAGAAGCTAGGGAAAAGTTGTAAAATTGACGTCAATGCGGCTACAGCTGCATTATTAAAATAATTCCATATTTAAAGGAGGTGCAAGTATGCCAACAATTAACCAATTGATCAGAAAAGGTAGAAAAAAGGTTGAGTATAAGTCTAAGTCACCAGCTTTAGGTGTTAACTATAACTCATTGAAGAAAGAGGTAAACACAGTTCATTCTCCCCAAAAAAGAGGAGTTTGTACAGCTGTTAGAACTGTTACACCTAAAAAGCCTAACTCAGCTTTAAGAAAGGTTGCTAGGGTTAGACTTACAAATGGAGTAGAAGTAGCTGCATATATACCTGGAATTGGTCACAACCTGCAAGAACACAGTGTAGTTCTGATAAGAGGTGGAAGGGTAAGGGACCTTCCTGGTGTTAGATATCACATAGTCAGAGGTACATTGGATACAGCAGGGGTAGAAGGTAGAATGCAAGCTAGATCCAAGTATGGTGCTAAGAGACCAAAGAAATAATGTGCTTATAATGCAAAGGAATTATTCCGTTTATATATAGATGCATTAGCGCACAACGGCAGAATAATTCTGTCGAGTACCAATGAATATACTTTTTATGGTTAAGGAGGGAAGTAAGGTGCCTAGAAAAGGATATATAGCTAAAAGAGAAGTAATGCCCGATCCTATATACAACGATACAGTAGTAACTAAGCTAATCAATAATGTAATGCTTGATGGAAAAAAAGGAATTGCTCAAAGGATCGTATATGGAGCTTTTGACTATGTGGCTGAAAAAACTGGCGAAGATCCACTAGAGGTATTTTATAAAGCTTTAAACAATATCATGCCTGTATTGGAAGTTAAAGCCAGACGTATTGGAGGGGCCACATATCAAGTTCCGGTAGAAGTAAGGCCAGAAAGAAGGGAAACCTTAGGCTTGCGTTGGTTAGTTCAATACTCAAGACAAAGAGGCGAAAAGACCATGGTTGAAAGATTAGCCAAAGAGATAATGGATGCAGCCAATAACACAGGCGCAAGTGTAAGGAAGAAAGAAGAAACTCACAAGATGGCAGAAGCAAACAAGGCATTCGCTCACTATAGATGGTAGATTAGAGATGATTATCTAGCAGAGTTAGTGTAAGGGGGACATAGAAACAGGAAGGAGGAAATACAGTGTCCAGAAAAGTTCCATTAGAGAGAACACGAAACATAGGAATAATGGCCCATATAGACGCAGGAAAAACAACTACTACTGAGAGGATATTGTTTTACACTGGGAAAATTCATAAAGTAGGAGAAACTCATGAAGGCGCTGCTGAAATGGACTGGATGGAACAGGAGCAGGAAAGAGGAATAACCATAACTTCTGCTGCTACTACTTGCCATTGGAAAGATCATAGAATCAACATCATAGACACGCCAGGCCACGTGGATTTTACGGTAGAAGTTGAAAGATCTCTTAGAGTCCTAGATGGAGCAGTGGCAGTATTTTGTGCAAAGGGAGGAGTAGAACCTCAATCAGAAACGGTCTGGAGGCAGGCGGATAAATATCACGTTCCTCGTATGGCCTTCATCAATAAGATGGATATCGTAGGAGCTGACTTTTTCAGAGTAGTGGATATGATAGAGGATAGACTAAAGACCAACCCTGTCCCCGTACAATTGCCCATTGGAAAAGAGGATAGTTTTACAGGAGTCGTAGACTTGGTTCATATGAATGCCAGAGTTTACAAAGACGATCTTGGACAGAATATAGAAGTAGTAGATATACCAGATGACTTAAAAGATTTAGCAGAAGAATATAGAGAAAGACTTCTAGAAAAAGTAGCAGAATACGATGATGAATTAATGATGAAATATCTTGAAGGGGAAGAGATAACTCCTGAAGAGATTATAAAAGCAATAAGAGCAGCCACTATAAAAGTAGAAATAATCCCAGTTTTATGTGGTTCGTCTTATAAGAATAAAGGGGTTCAACCTCTACTAGATGCTATTGTTGATTATATGCCTTCACCATTAGACATACCGTCAATAAAAGGATTTGCTGTTGATTCAGATGAGACTTTAGAGAGGAGTCCTTCTGATGATGAGCCTTTCTCAGCCTTAGCATTTAAGATAGTGACAGATCCTTATGTTGGTAAGCTAGCATATTTCAGAGTATACTCTGGTAAATTAGAATCTGGTTCCTATATCTACAACCCTATAAAGGGTAAAAGAGAAAGGATAGGAAGAATTCTATTAATGCATGCCAATAAAAGAGAAGAGGTAAAAGAAGTCTATGCAGGAGATATCGCTGCAGCAGTTGGACTAAAAGATACTTCTACAGGGGATACATTATGTGATATAGACAATCCAATTATATTGGAGTCTATGGAGTTCCCTGAACCTGTTATTGAAGTAGCAATTGAACCTAAGACTAAAGCAAGTCAAGAGAAGATGAGTGTTGCTTTAGCGAAACTTGCAGAAGAAGATCCTACATTTAAGACCTTTACCAACGAGGATACAGGCCAAATTATAATAGCTGGTATGGGAGAGCTACACTTAGAAATAATTGTAGATAGACTTCTTAGAGAGTTTAAGGTGGAAGCTAATGTGGGTAATCCACAAGTTGCTTATAGAGAGTCCATTTTAATACCGGCTGAAGCAGATACTAAGTATGTAAGGCAGTCTGGAGGTCGTGGACAGTACGGCCATGTTAAGATTAGGATAGAACCACAAGAATCTGGTGCAGGTTATGAGTTTGTTAACCAAATTGTTGGAGGCGTTATACCTAAAGAGTATATACCTTCTGTAGATAATGGAATTCAGGAAGCTATGCAATCAGGTGTTCTTGGAGGTTTCCCAGTGGTAGACGTTAAGGTAACCTTATTTGATGGGTCCTACCATGAGGTAGACTCTTCAGAGATGGCCTTTAAGATTGCAGCATCTATGGCTTTCAAAGAGGCCATGGAAAAAGCTAAACCAGTATTATTAGAGCCAATAATGAAGATAGAGGTAATTGTACCAGAGGAATATTTAGGAGATGTAATAGGGGATATTAACGCTCGACGAGGAAGAATAGAAGGTATGGAACCTAGAGGTGGTGTCCAAGTAGTTAGAGGATATGTTCCTTTAGGTGAAATGTTTGGATACGCTACAGACCTTCGTTCAAACACTCAGGGTAGGGCAGTTTATTCCATGCAGTTCGACCATTATGAGCAGGTGCCGAATAATATAGCAGAAGAAATTTTGGGTCATAAATAATAATTAATTTTTTAAGGAGGAATAAAGAATGGCAAAGGAAAAATTTGAAAGAACCAAACCTCACGTCAATATAGGAACAATAGGTCACGTAGACCACGGTAAAACTACATTAACAGCAGCAATTACAGCCGTATTAAGCAAAAGAATTGGTG
>JAAYEU010000047.1 GCA_012728595.1 Tissierellia bacterium | reverse complement strand
TTCACCTATATATCCAAACCAAGAATAAACGACATCAACCCCAAGAAACTGTTCACCAACGATACAGAAACTGAAGTAACCATTACTGGAAGCCAATTCATGCCAGGTGCTAAAGTAATAGTAGGAGGAAGGATAGTTCCAATTAGGGAATTAGAAGCTGGAATGGATGTAAAGGGGCAAGGAATCACAGGAGTAGATCCACAAGGCAACAATAGGGAAGTGGCAGTAGTAGGTGGAATGGAAGCAGCCAGTGTTAATGTGGTAAGCAATAACGAAATCAAGGTAAGGTTTAACGAAGCAACAGATTTAGAAAACTCTAGTATCATCATAATAAACCCAGATGGGGGAATATCCGACCCATATAACGACTTCAAATACGAAAAACCATTGCCACTAAAACCAATGGTATTAGAAGCCGTTCCAGGCTATGAATCAACTGTAATGTTAATCTGGAACGAATCCGATCCAGACCTATTAAATAGGGCTACTAAATATGAAATATACGGAAGAAGGGCCAATGAAAGTACAAGCACTTTCATTGCCAGCACTACTGAAGCAGAATACCTAATAAAAGGCTTAGAGCCCAATACGGAATATGTATTCATGGTTAGGGCCTTAAACCAATACGGCGCAGCCCTAGACTTTGCAGAGGTTAAGGTAAGAACTTTAAGCCTTCAAGAAGACCATAAGCAAAGGGAGAAGGAAGAAAGGCTAAAAGAAGAACAGAGGAAATTAATAGAAAAGGGCAAGGAAGAGATAATAGGAAACAAAGTAATAAGAACCTTAGGAACAGAGGATATTAAGAACAAGGTGGGGAACTTAGACTTCAACCAATCTAAATATAAAAACACTACAGAACTAACAATAAACATACCAATAGCCCTAGCAAGAACCGACTTCACATTGAACATCAAATATGGCGAACTACAGATGACCATCAATCCAAAGGATATGTACACCTTTAGGGTTTCCATGATGGATCAAGGGGATAAGGATTCCAACCTTCAAATCCACATAAAGAGACAAGGGGAATCCCACATCCCAAGAGGGAAGAGAATAGCCTCAAGAGCCTATGACTTCCATTTTGGATTCCAAAGGGGTAAGGAATATATAGAAATAGACCAACTACTAAGAACTGGTAAGCTAACCTTAAACCTAGACAACATAACCTACCCCAGAACCAGAAACCTAACACTATACAAATTTGACACCCCCACTGGAAACTATGTTAAAATATCCAATAACAGAACAACCTCCTTCAAGGGAAAAGGCAAATATATACTACTATCAGATAGATAAACAGAGGGGTTTAGCAAAATCCCCTCTGTACTTCTGAATTTTAGGGTTGATTCTTAAGCCTAGCTGAAGAATCTCTGGACTATAAAGCTAGACCTAAAAAAGACCACAAAGACTTACCGAATTAATGGTGAATTGTGAACTGTGCATTGTGAATTGGAGAAAAAGGGGAGAAAACACATGAAGAAAAAAATTATACCACTCTTATCATTCATACTCATATTAACCCTCCTAATTCCTACTACATTAACCAAGGCCCAAAGGCTTAACTACAGCGACATAGGAAAACATTGGGCAAGAGGGGAGATACTTGAGGTTTCTGCCTTAGGTTACATGGAAGGAAGCGGGGGTAAATTCTATCCAAATCGCCATTTAACCTATGGAGAACTGCTTACAGTAGCCATTAGGGCCTTAGGTTTAGAAGGTCAGGCTCAAGTATTAGAACCTACTAACCATTTAAGAGGAGTTTACCAACTAGCCTACGATATAGGATTAATAGAAGGGGATATGGAGCAGTTAAGACCTAACCCAAGTGCTAAAGTAACTAGGGAAGAGGCAGCCAATATACTAGGCAGAGCCCTAGGAGAAGTGCCACCTTTAGGCCATGAAATCAGGGAAGCTAAAAAGTTTAAGGATTACAACAGAATAGCACAACACAGGCTGCCCTATGTGGAATTAGTCCTCCAAAAGGGCTATATGAAGGGTAGAAATGCCACTACCCTGGATCCAAAAGGCTATATCACCAGGGCCGAATTTGCAAAAATACTATCCAACGCCAATGATGACTTAATCCATCATAGGGGCATAAGTAAAAAAACAGGCCAAGTATCCAATCTGGAATTAGGAAACATGACCATCTACAACACCGATGGTACAAGCAATATAATAGGATATGAGGGGGAAAATCTATTCCCAGTCCAAAAGGATAAGAAGATTTATCCCTCAACTGAAATAAAACATCTAGACTTTATCAGCTATTATATAGATTCAGCTGGAAGGTGTTTATATGCTGAAGTAAACACCCAAAAAGACACCATAATAGAAGGAACTATTAGGGAAATCGACCTAGAAAATAGGGAGATCGTAGTATGGGATTTTAACGATAAACTCCATAAATTCAAACTAGACCCTTACATAAATATGGATCAGCTTTATTTCGAACAGGAGGTAGCCCTTACCCTCAAAGGGGATTTAGTAACCAAGATTACCACCTTCGACTATATAGACCCAGAAAGGGATGGCTACATAATCCCCGGAACTAGATTTAGGGTAGGAACGGTACTCTTTGTAAATAACGATGAAATCGAGATAGTAAGCAAGGCAGGTAGGGAAAAGTTCCAAATAGACCCAATGTATACCACCATATATAAAAGAGGTCAAAGGCTAGAGCTATTTCAGGTAAAAGAAGGGGATAGGGTACTACTAAGCTTTGACGACATATATTCACCCCAAGTATCGGAGATTAAAGTAGAAGATGAAGAAAAACACATTGCTGGAGTGATGAAGGGTAAAATCCAACTGGTAGACGAAAGAAATAAGGAAGTCCTTATATCAGAACCTGAGAGGCTATACCAGGGTAGATGGCTACCATCAAATAAATCCAGTGAAAGGATTAAACTAGGAACCGGCAGCATCTACGAAGGAGGTCGGAAAATAAGCCTTAAAGACCTTAATAAGAGAATGGGAGAAGAGGCCTATATAGCCTACGAAAACTCCTACGGAAATACCAGCATCTCTAAGATGCTCCTTAAATCTGGTTCAGCCATGGAACATAAGGACAAAATCCAGGATATAGACTATGGCCTTGGTCGATTGGTAGTAGACACCAATTCCTTCAACCTTCATGAGGGTACCATAGTAATAAAGAACAACAGACTAGTAGACCCACTAAACTTAGACCTAAACCAAAATGTATACCTAGTTTCAGACCTTAGATCCGGAATAAGGGGAGCAAGCCTTATCTCCATAGAAGACACAGGCATAATAGACGACAGGATAGATGGCACAAGGTTACTAGTCTATAAGGGAAAGATTGAAGATATATCCGATTACAGATTAACCATAGGAAGGTTTAACTATAGGATGGATAAACAAGTTCTAACATCATCAGGCTTTAAATCCAATAGAGAATCTGAAGAATTTACATTAACATTGGATACCTTAATCTACGACAGCCAATTAGAACAATTAATCCCAACAAAGGCCTTCTTAGATTCCAGATATATAGACTTAACCGATATAAAGGATAGGAACTTAAGAAATAGGATAGAAAGAGGATATTACAAAAACAAACCAGCCTATATAATAGTTAAGGAAACAGCCTATGGAAAAGAAGTACTAGCTTTAAACCTAATACCTCAAGACCTAAACAGATACAACCAAACCCTAACCCTAGACCACAGCACCCTAGGGGAAATAGGAGAAGTTAACATTGACCAAAAAACCTTAAGCTTAACTAAAGTAAGAAACTACAACAACCTAACCAACCGCTGGGACTACAGCCAAGACCAAACTCTAAGCTTGGACAAGGCAGTAATCCTAGTAAACGACAAACCACTAACCTTAGAAGAGCTATACAAACTAAGAAAAGGCAGCCAAGCCTATATTGTAAAACACAATGACTCATCAATAGATATACCATATATAATATTGATAGAAAACTAATAGCTAGGCCAAAGCCTAGCAATTGGAGGTTTAACAAAATGAAAAATAAAATAGCATCGCTAACCCTAATCTTAACACTATTATTAGCACTAGCCTTACCTTCACTAGCCGTAGAAATCCCCGGTTATGAAGGAGGAATAAACAACGAAAACAACTACAAAGAAGTAATATTCATTACAGGTGAACCCATAGAATTAGAAGGTACTCTTGATATAAAGATATCTGAAAAAAATAGAAAAGGAGTCCAAACCAAAACCTATACCTATAAATACGACCTACACAATGTAAAATTAGGTGCTACCTTAAGGAGGAACATCACCCTATCGGAAACCTTTGAAACTAACGGTAATCAAACCACATCTCAAAAAACACTGGACAAGTATTCGGAAACTTTTAGAATAAACGGTAAAACCTATCAGGTACAAACGGATGATTACCAATGGAATCAAGGCCAGGTCCTTCACCAAACGGGCCTTTTAGAATACTATGCAGGAGACTGGTCTGCAAGAAAAACCTACAAGGTAGGCAACAGAAGGGCTCCTACCGAAGAGGTTACAGTCCAAACCATAGGAAATCTAGTAGGCTATGATAGCCCTTGGTCTGCAACCCAAACCCAAACTCTACATTATATAATAGAGTTTGAAAACAAGCTAGAAGAAAACGACAGCTGGGAAGGCACAGCTACAGTAGAAGCTTCCTATAATAAGACTAAGGATTATAATTATATAGAAAATATTCCTAATCAAATTTCTTTCCATGGTGGCTTCATGTTAACGGAAAAGCATGAAAATGTCCTTAAGTATTCCTATAACCTACCAAGGCTTCAAGGCTCAGGAAGAAACATTGGACAAGATTCCATGACCATAGACACTAATCCGATAATAACAAGGCTAAACATTCCAGCCTTAAGGGATGTAAGGGGCTTAGAAGCCGAAAAGGACATATTACTAATAGCCAGCATGGATGGTTTTTCCTTAACAGCCACCAATTTAGGGCCTCATACAGCAGTAAGCAGGGGAGACTTTGCCAGAGCCTTAGCCAATACCATGGATATAAAACTACCAGAAGAAGAAACCACCACTACTAGAACTAGAAGGAGCAGAAGAAATAAGGAAGAAGAAACACCATTAAGATATATAGACGTACCCAAAAGCCACAGGAACTATCCCTATATAGAAGGGGTATCCAACAGGGGCATTATGATAGGAGTAGGAAAGGGAAGGTTTGAACCCGATAGGGAGTTGACCAAAGCAGAAGCCACAACCATATTGATTAGGCTTTTAGGCTTCCAAAACCTAGCCCCTATAGGCAATTATTCTACTGGCTTTGCAGATGATTCCAGCATCCCAGCTTGGGCAAAGGACCATGTATATATAGCAAAAGAACTAAATATAATCCCAAGGGATGAATACTTCTATCCAAATAAGCCTATTACAAAGGAAGAAACGGCAACACTTTTGGTTAACTTTATCAACTACCTACAAAAGCAATTGAAATACGACTATAGGGAAAACATTCTAAACTAATAACTGGGGGGATTCTAATGAACATAAGAAAACATAGGGGAAGAAAGCTTGTATCATTAATATTAGTGGTTTTAATACTGCACCTATCTTTCCCAGTTACCGCAGAGGTTTTAAACCAATCTAATCTGGATTTAAATTACTTCCTATATATTAAAAGCTTAATAGAAAACAACTATTTCTATGATTTAACTGAATCGGAACTAATGGAAGGGGCCATCAAGGGCCTATTCCAAGCATTAGATGAAAACAGCCAGTACTATACTAAAGAGGAATATGAAAAATTAGTAGAGGACCTTTCAGGGGATTTCGTAGGAATTGGAGTATATATCAAAGAAGATAAAGGTTCAATAATAATCACAGAACCCATAAAGGGAAGTCCTGCAGAAAAGGCAGGGCTTAAACCCCAAGATGAAATAATCTCCGTAGATGGAAAGAGCGTAAAGGGAAAATCCCTAGAAGAGGTAAGCAGGCTAATCAAAGGAGCCCCGGGAACCACCGTTAAAATTGGTATCAATAGGAACAACAGAAAGATATATAAGAACATAAAAAGGGCAGAAATCACCATAAACCCGGTGGAATATCAAATATTAAAGGATAATATAGGCTACTTAAAGATCAGCCAATTCAATCCCCACACTTATGAAAGTGTGCTTTCAGCCTTAAAGGAATTCGATAAGAAAAAAATTTCTAACATTATAATAGACCTACGAAACAACCCAGGAGGGATGTTAGGGGAGGTAGTAAATGTACTAAACCTATTCATCCCAGAAGGGCCAATAGTCCATGTAAAGTATAAGAACAATGTTGAACAAACCTATTACTCAAAGCTAAAGAAGGCAAAGTACAAACTAGCGGTACTAGTAAACGAAAACTCCGCCTCCGCCTCAGAAATATTCGCTGGAGCAGTAAAGGATAGAGAAGTTGGGAAGATAATAGGCACTAAAACCTACGGCAAAGGCACAGTCCAACAAATAATCACCCTACCCTACGGAGACGGCATAAAACTAACCATAGCCGAATACCAAACCCCCAACAGAAAAACCATCAACCAAAAAGGCATCCAACCAGACATAGTAGCAAGAAACCCAAACCAACAACTACAAAAAGCAATAGAAATACTATCACAATAACCTGAACAAAAGTGTCAAAATTTTCGCGTAAGCGAATTTGTAATACAATTGTAATAGTATTCCAATAATTTTTAGTGTATAATGATAACAGGTCAAGGGGTTATCCCTTAACCAATGTTACAATTAGATTACATTAGCATTTAACCTGTTGACCTAAAAATGGGTTGGTGCTATAATACTTTATAGACTGCAAATATTACATATTTGCACTATAAAGCAAAATTTTAAATAATTTAAAGGAGGTCTTTGAAAAATGAAGAGAAAACTGTCACTACTACTAGCAGTAGTAATGATCCTATCAAGTTTCTCATTTGTATTTGCAGATGAGGACTTCAACGTACCAGCTTTCTTAAAGAAAAATGGTATACTAGTAGGAAACGATGACGGCGACTTAATGCTAGATGAAAACCTACTAAGAAAAGATGCAGTAGTATTATTTGCAAGACTTTTAGGTAAAGAAGCTGAAGCAGAAAGCTTCGAAATGGAAGGTTATCCAACATTTACTGACCTAGCTGGAAATCCATATTATGATGCTTTCCTAGCTTGGGCAGAGTACAATGAGTACTTCGTTGGTAGACCAGACGGAAGCTTTGGCTACAATGACAATCTAGAAGCTGTAGAATATGCTTTAGTTCTACTAAGAGCTCTAGAGTATGGAGAAGATGACAAAGCTGAAGAATGGGCAAAAGCTTGGGACTTAGCTGAAGAATTAGGACTATTAGAAAATGTTGAAATTGAAAGAAGAGACTTAATTACAAGAAGAGATGTTGCTCAAATGACATTTAACGCTCTAGGCGTTGAAATGAAAGA
>JAAYEU010000046.1 GCA_012728595.1 Tissierellia bacterium | reverse complement strand
GTATATTTATCTTTTCTACATTTTTATTATACCCTGTATTTGTATGGGTGAAAATAAATTATATAATATAGGTATGAAAGAATTTAGATTATTTTATTAAGGATGTGACCGTATGAAGAGAAGGATTTTGTCCGTCTTGAAAAAAAATAAGGGTTTGTTTATATCTGGCGAAAGCATAAGCAATGAACTAAGTATAAGTCGCACGGCGGTTTGGAAGCATATTAACACCTTAAGGGAGGAAGGATATGATATAGAATCCCTGCCTAAAAAGGGCTATAGGCTACTATCATCCCCCGATATACTAACATTAGAGGAAATAGAAGAATACCTAACCACCAACTTTATAGGAAGGAATATCTATTATTTTGAAAACCTTGACTCTACCAATACTAAGGCTAAGGAGATAGCCTTAAATGAACAGGAAGGTACTATTATAATAGCTGAAGAACAGACCAAGGGGAAGGGAAGGCTGGGCAGGAGTTGGATATCTCCTAAGAAAAAGGGTATATGGATGAGCATAATATTAAAACCTAAGTTGATCCCTTCAGAGGTTGCAAAGCTCACCCTAATAGGAGCAGTGGCGGTAAATAGGGGATTGGAGGATATGGGAATTGGCTCCTATATTAAATGGCCTAATGATATTTTAATCGATGGCAAGAAGGTATGTGGCATCCTTACCGAGATGACTTGTGAGTTGAATATGATAAATTTTGTAGTCATGGGAATAGGTATTAATGTGAATTTGGATAGAGAGGATTTTAGTGAAGAATTAAGGGATAAAGCTACCTCAATAAGGCTTGCTACTGGAGAAGAAGTTGATAGGAAAAGGTTAGTAGGAAGTATTTTAAATTATTTGGAAGAGCTATATATTCCCTTTGAAGAAAGGGGAGACATTTCAAAAACTATCGAAATATGTAGGGAAAAATCCATATTAATTGGAAGGGAGGTTAAAGTCATAAGAGGGGATGAAGAACTGATAGGCAAGGCTTTAGCTATAGACGATGAAGGCCAGTTAATAGTTGAATTTAAAGATGGTAAAATAAAAAAGCTTTTCTCAGGAGAGGTTTCGATCCGAGGATTGGAAGGATATATTTAACCCATTAGAACTAGTTCTAATGGGTTATTCTTTAGCTAAATTTACCCTCTTAAGTATTCTTTCAGCTGTTAAAGAGGAAAGTATCGCCTTTAACATATCCCCTGGTAAAAAAACTAGACAACCTGTTTTTAAAACTGTGGAAAAGGAAATGGGTTTTCCAATTACCATATTAAGAATCAAGTACATATAGGGAACTCCAAATAGATATATGGTAAAGGTACCCGCTAAACTTGCTAGGAAAACCCTCTTTAAGCTTAAAGCCTCCCCATTGTGGCTGATCTTACCTACTATAAAGGCAGCAAATATGAATCCAATCAAAAATCCAAAGCTTGGGCTTAATATGGTTTGAGGCCCTCCAGAAAATCTAGCAAATATTCTCACACCAGCTAAGCCTAGAAAGACGTAGACCAACTGGGAAAGGCTACCTAGCTTAGGACCAAGTAGTAGACCAGAAAGCAAAACAAAGAGGCTCTGCAGTGTAATAGGCACCTCTCCAAGGGGAATACTTAAAGAGGCTCCTATGGCCGTTAGTGCAGTAAATAAGGATATTATAACCATTTCCCTTGTAGATAGTTTCATTTAATCCCTCCATATGTAAACTGATAGTCCCAAAAAGCTTGACACTTAAATTGTAAATCTAAAAAGGGCAATTGTCAACCGTAAAATTTTATAGGTTAACATTGTTTAGGAAAACATCCAAAAAAATTAAATTTTTTGTTGACAAATGAATATAATATGTTTATACTGTATATAGAATATATAAACAGTATAAACACGATAAACACTATACACTTTCATTTAGGAGGGTGGCTATGAGAATAATAGTATCTAATTCATCTAATGAACCTATATACGAACAGATATCTAAGCAGATAAAGGGAATGATATTGAAAGGGGAGTTAAAAGAAGGGGATTTACTTCCTTCCATTAGGGGGTTAGCAAAGGAGCTTCAGATATCTGTTATTACCACTAAAAGGGCTTATGATGAATTAGAAAAGGAAGGTTTTATTCAGACGGTACAGGGAAAAGGCTCCTATGTAGCAGGACAAAACAAGGAGCTTATGCGGGAGAAAAAATTAAAGATAATTGAAGATAAGCTTATAGAGGTGGTCAGGGAAAGCAAACTACTAGACTTAAAATATGAGGAAATAGAAGAGATGTTAAAAATTTTATTTCAGGAGGTGTAGCCATGAAGTATATTCTAGAGGTGAATCAATTAAAAAAGGAATTTAAAGACTTTAAGCTGGATAGTATAAGTTTTAAATTAGAGCCAGGCTATATTATGGGATTTATAGGCCCTAATGGGGCAGGAAAAAGCACTACTATCAAACTTATAATGAATCTACTAAAAAAGGATGGGGGAGAAATCAAAGTATTTGGAAAAGACCATATTAAACACGAAAAAGAAATAAAGGATAGGATAGGTTTTGTTTACGATCAAAACTATTATTATGAGGACTTAACCATAAATCAGATGAGAAATATAGTAGCGTCCTTCTATTCCAAATGGGATGATAAACAATTTAACCATTATATGAGTCAGTTCAATTTAAATCCGAAATCAAAAATTAGAACCCTATCCAGGGGAATGAAGATGAAATTTTCACTAGCCATTGCCCTATCCCATCATGCAGATTTGATAATAATGGATGAACCTACATCAGGCTTGGATCCAGTATTTAGGAGGGAGATTTTAGATATCCTATATGATATTATTCAGGATGAAAACAAGAGTATATTCTTTTCAACCCACATAACCACTGACTTGGAAAAGATAGCCGATTATATAACCTTTATCAATGATGGGAAAATAGTGTTTTCGCAATCCAAAGATAAAATTTTAGAAAGCTATGCCATAGTTAAGGGAGGCCCAGAGCTTTTAGATGATAGCACAAGGAAGAAATTCCTAGGCTTAAGGGAAACAAAATTTGGATTTGAGGGCTTAACGGATGATTTGGACCTTTTTAAGAGAAATTTTGGAGACCGTGTTTTAATTGAAAGGGCTAGTTTAGAAGATATCATGGTCTATAGCGTTAGGGGGTAGTTAAATGTTAGCTGTTTTAAAGAAGGATTTAATTTTATTGATTTCAAATAAAAGAGAGTTAATATTTATGTTATTTTATATACCCTTTTTAATATTTACGGTAGATTCCTATGACCCTAAAATGTTGTATTTTACAATAATAGTAACCTTTGCTTATTTCACATCTCTTTCATCTTTTTACCACGATATCGATGGAAAGGGTAAGTATATTTTGAACTCCCTTCCCATTACAGCTAGAAGAATTGTCCTCTATAAATATGCCTCCATATTTTTTCATTTGGTCATAAGCATTGTGTATGCTGGGATTTATTTGTGGATAATTAACCTTGCAGGAATTACAATTGTGGATTATTTCAATATAGAAATGATTTTTAAGGCCATTCCAATAGTAATGTTGATTATATCCATAATCTTTCCAGCCTATATACTCTTTGAGCCAAGGATTGCACAGATAATCAATATGTTGGTATTTTTGGGTTTCTTAATTGGTATGGTAAATTTAGGGGCTCTAGGAGAAAAGTCATTTATAAAAATGATAGGAATATTTCAAGGTAACAGTTTAACATACCTAGCCATAATAATGTATTTACTGTCCTTACTATTATCCATGGTGCTTTATCAGAAAAAGGACCTGTAAGGGGGTGTAATCATGCTTAATTTAGTCAAGAAGGATTTGAAACTGGCTAGTAAAGTGCAAAAGATTGTCGGAGTATTATATGCCTTGTTTATAGCTGGGATGGGTGTAAGTATGCCTAATCAAGCGATAGCCAATCTATTATATATATTAGCAATGATGTCATTAGTTTTCGTACTGGTTATCTACACCAATGGTCATGATGATAAAAATAGGAGTGAAATCATTCTAAACAGCTTGCCCATAGATAGAGCAAATATTGTTAGGGCTAAATATTTAACCCTCATAGTCTTCATAGCTTTTGCAACGGGTATCATATCCCTTTTTAGTAAAATAGTTTCAGCCTTATATTTTGAAATTAATGGTGGCGTAAGTTTGTGGAACATCATACTTGTATTCAATATATCCCTTGTATTCTATTCCATCTACTATCCCCTTTATTATAAGGTTGGGGATGGAATAAGACTTTTCAATACCGTATTGTGGATAGTGATGATAATGGGACCAAGTTTAATAAGTAAAACCTTGAAAAAGATAATAGAAAGGGGTTACTCAGACAGGATTTTAGCCTTAGATATAAATAGGCTAAATATCTATCTATTATTGATTTCTCTAATTATATTTTACATCTCCTTACAGATATCTAAAAGGATTTATCTGGACAAGGAATTTTAATAGACCTGTATTCAAAAGAAAGCGAGTTAAAAACTACTCGCTTTCTTTGTATTTAAATAAAGAGCTGTATATCTGAATTTAAGGCATCTACCAAATATTCTTCAGCAGTAACAATCTTTACTTCCTTAAGTAGTTCTTGCTCTTTAAACCCCATAATCTCACAGGAAAGCTTGCAGGCTTTAAAGCTTACCCCCTTCTTGATGGCTCCCATTAAAAAGTCCTTTAGTTTAGGAGAATCGGCCTCTTCCATCATTTCAAGCAGCATCTTCTTTCCTACTCCTGCAAAATTCATCTTAGACAGGGGAAGTTCCTCGATATGTTTTGGAGTCATGTTGGCAAACATCTTTTCGTAAGCAGTTTTATCCTCATCTGTCATATTGTTTGGGTCCCTTACCAAAAGGAGGCCCCAGAAGGCAAAAAATATGGTTACATCCATATCAATTTCCTTAGCGGAATTGGCTAGGATTAAAGCGGCTAAAGCTTTATCGTATTCGCCGCTGAACATGAGTATATTCATCTTTTTGGTCATAAAAACCCTCCTTTCCACTATTTTGAGTAGAAAGGAGGGTTTCTATACTTATAGTCATAATAATCTACCTTATTTCCAATTTGCCTTAACAATTCTACCAACACATTTATTTCCTTAAAATCGTTATAAAGACCATAACTAAGCCTTACGGTACCCGGTCTGTATAGGTTTGGATTTTTCTTATACTCTTCCATTTCCTCTTCCGAAACCTTTAACAATTTCTGAACATAGGGCTGGGCACAAAAACAACCATTCCTTACTCCAATGCCCCCTTCCAAGGAAAGGATGGCAGCTACCTTTCCATGGTAAAGCCCTTTTATATTAAAGGAAATAATGGATACCTTGTTTTTCACATCTTCATCATCATACAGTATTATATTTGGGACGGTTTTTAATCTTTCCAGGGTGTATTTGGTAAGCTTTTTTTCATAATTAGAAATCTTACCCATATTTAACTTGTTTAAGGTTTTTATACTTTCAATTAAAGCCACTACTCCGAAGAGATTAGGGGTGCCTGCCTCTTCCTTTTCAGGGGGAGATGTCCATACTACCTCCTTTGGAGTAACTAAATCTACAGTACCTCCACCAACTTGGTCGGAAATTCCAGCCTGAAAGATGTGCTTAGGAGCTATCAATACTCCCGTTCCAAAGGGAGCGTACATCTTATGTCCAGAAAAGGCTATAAAGTCTATATGGGCTGGGTCACCTACTGGCTTCATATCTACTGGGTGGTGTGGCACTAACTGGGCTCCATCTACTAGAATTTTGCTACCGTATTTGTGGGCTAGTTCTGCTATCTTATGTATTGGGTTGATATATCCCGTTACATTGGAAGCACCGGTGACCGCTACTAATTTTACCTCCCCCTTATACTTTTTTAAAAGGGACTCAAGGTGGTTTAAATCCAATCTTCCCCTTTCATCTACATCGACATAGTCTACCCTGTATCTTAACCTCCAGGGTAAGTCGTTGGAGTGATGCTCCATGTAGGTTGAAAGGACTATCCCATCTTTAATCTCATCTTTAAGTCTAAAAGAAAGTTTATTGATAGCCTCTGTAGTATTTTTAACGAATATTGCCGTATGGAAATTCTTATCGGCTTTTACAAAGTCCAGCACTATAAACCTAGCTTTATCATAGAATTGGGAAGATATGATGGATTTATATCCAGTACCTCTGTGAACAGAAGAATAATAGGGGGAAAAGCGATTAATTCCATCTATCACAGAGGAAAAGGGAGGAGTAGTGGCAGCATTATCAAAATTTATATAGGGAACCTTATTGCCATTAATAAGAGGAACCAGAGTGTTGACTCCGCTGACTAAATTTTTATACATAAAATCACCTATATTTTTAGTAGTAATATATTATATTTTTTTTATAATAAAAAGGTTCCTCTTTATGGCTAAAATTGTTTCAAACTATATGATACAATATATATGAAGTTTTTTTGACGGGAGGAAGTATATGAAGAATAAATCGAGTATCTATGCAGATATTTCATTATTAATCGTAGCTTTAATATGGGGGAGTGGATTTGTAGTAACTAAGAATACATTGAACCACATTACACCCTTTTATCTTTTAGTCTTTAGATTTATGATATCCTTTATATTAATGGCCATGGTTTTCTTTAAGCAATTTAAACAGGCCACCTTCAAAGACTGGAAAGCAGGATTTTTAATTGGCTTTTTTTTATTTGGTGGGTTTGCAACCCAAACAGTAGGCCTTAACTACACCACTGCTGGCAAACAGGCCTTTATAACTGGCAGCAATGTAGTAATGGTACCCTTTATCTATTGGGCAATTAGTAAGAAAAGACCAGATATATACGAAACCATAGCAGTATTTCTTTGTTTTACTGGAATTGGAATATTAAGCCTAGAAGGGGATATTTACAATTTAAGATTTGGTTATGGAGAGTTTTTGACCTTTATTTGCGCCATACTATATGCTTTCCATATTGCAACCATAGGCTATTATGCAAAGAAGCATGATCCCATTATCTTATCCATAATTCAGATTTTGGTTGCAGGCATATTCTCTATCATATTTGCCTTATTATTCGAGCCTAAACCAGTGGATATGGCTGAGGAAGCTATCATATCCATACTATATTTGGCGGTATTTAGTACCCTAATAGCTTTTTCGGTTCAAAATGTGGCTCAAAAATATACTTCATCAACCCATACAGCTATAATATTGAGCATGGAGGCCGTATTTGGCGGTATTATGTCCTTAATATTCTTAAAAGAGCCCTTTACCATTAAATTTGCCATAGGGTGTCTGGCTATTTTGATATCTATTTTAACTACGGAAACCAAATGGAAATTTCTTAGAAGGAAAACAAATGAGGATTTGGATTTACCCGGTTAATGGAAATAAGAAAAAAGCCCGTCTTTTGGGCTTATTCTTATTTATGGGCCTCCCTATATTTTTGCATGACTTCTGCAAATATATCGGCAGAACATGGTGGAGTATAGGTTATGGAATTAGCACCTGCATCAATGGTCTTAAGTATACTCTCTTCTGTAGGACCTCCAGTGGCTATTATGGGCAATTCCTGTCCAAATTCCTGACGGATTTTTCTAACTATATTTGGAGTATTAGCTCCACCAGAAATGTTTAGGATTCGTGCACCTGCATCCAATTTGGCTTTGTAATCGTCGTTTTCAGTGACTACGGTAGCGATAATTGGAATATCAATCCTATTATACATCTTGCTAATGACCTCAGGAGCTGTAGGTGCATTAACTACTACTCCATAAGCTCCCATTAATTCTGCCTGTAAGGCAATATCAACAGACCTTTTACCCGTTGTAAGCCCTCCTCCTACTCCAACGAAAACTGGAACAGGAGCTACCTCTAGTATAGCCTGGGTAATGGAAAGTTGTGGGGTAAAGGGATAGACTGCTATAATGGAATTGGCATTTGTATTTTTAATTATGGCCACATCCGTAGAAAACAATAAGGATTTAATCCGAGTACCCAGTATTTTTATTCCAGTAGCCTTATATATGGCCTGGGGTACTTCGATTATTCTGGTCCGCAGCTGGGATTTTACTTCAGGAACGTATCTTTTTTCCATTTGTAAACCTCCTCAATTAAAAACTTGTTAAAAAACACTTCAAATATAGTTACCCTATAATTAAAAAATAAAACTATTTTTTGTCCTAAAATTGGTTAATATAAGTATAGCCTTAAATACTTTTAAAAATCCCATATTTATAGTATAATGTTACTGTTATCATGTAGCAAGGGAGGAAAAAACATGAAAGGATTTGAAGCATTGAATGCATTTTGGGATACTTTTAGGAGTATATTTCCATTAACAGCTATTTTGGTTTTCATCCAATTGGTTATTCTAAGAAAACCAATAGAGAATGTAAAAGAGTTTGCAATAGGTTTTGTGCTCAGCGTTTTTGGATTACACTTTTTCTTACAAGGTGTTTCCATGAGTCTATTCCCAATAGGGGACTCAGTAGGAAGTAACTTAGTAGTTTTAGAAAGAAAATGGTTGATAGTAATTATAGGTTTTGTTATAGGATATTTTGGAACTTTAGTAGAACCTGCTTTAAAATCATTAGCTTTAGAAGTTGAAGAAATATCCGTAGGAGCTATTCCAAATAAGGTGTTAATACATGCCGTTGCAATTGGTTTTGGTTCTGGTATGGCAATAGGATTGTTTAGGATTTTAAATGGAATTTCCTATTTAAAGATAGTCATACCTTTACTTTTACTAACAATTCTACTTTCCTTCTTTGCACCAGAACAATATGTATCCATTGCAATGGATTCTGCTAGTGCTACTACTGGACCGGTAAACATCCCGCTAAATATGGCTTTAGCAATTGGATTGGCCAAAGTCATCAAAGGTGCCGACCCACTCCTAGCTGGTTTTGGTATTGTTGGACTTACATCCATAGGTGCAATAGTATCGGTATTAGCGCTAGGTATATTGACTAGGTTTTAGGGAGGGATATTTGTGGACGAAATCAAATGCATAGTTGCAATTGTAGAAAGAGGAAGAGCAGACAAGATAGTAGAAAAGGCAAAAAAGGCAGGAGCTAAAGGAGCTACTATCATATATGGAAGGGGCACCGGTGAAACTGAGGCAAAGAGGTTTTTAAACATCCATATAGAATCTTCCAAAGAAATTATTATCATATTAGCAGGGAAGCAAGTATACAAACCAATATTTAATGCCATAGTAGAAGCAGGAGAGTTAAAAAAGCCTGGAACAGGTATTGTATTTACACTGGATGTAGAAGAGTTAGTTGGATTAAGACATAGAAAGAAATTTGAAGATTAAAAACCTAGCTAAGCTAGGTTTTTTATTTTATATTAATTTTTTTGTAAAATTGTGATAAAATTTATTTATTAAATCCATAGGAGGTGGGCATATGTTTAAGTGGAAGGAAGAGTTTAGCGTAAATATTAAAAGCATAGATGAACAGCATAAGGAACTATTTAAGATAGGCAATTCCCTATATGAAATAGTATCAATAAAAGATGGTGTAGATAGATACGATGAAATAGTTGAAATTTTACATAAATTAATGGACTATGCTGAATACCATTTTGATTTTGAAGAAAAATTATTAGAGGAAAATGGTTTTCCTTACTTAAAACAGCATAGAAGACAACACGACTCTTTTATCCAAAAGGTTAGGTCTATAGATGAAAGGGATATAGATGAAAAACAAAAAACTATAGGCATGGATTTGATAATATTTATAGCCAATTGGATAGAAAGTCACATATTAAAAACCGACATGGAATATAAGGAGTATATGAATGATAAAGGAGTGTATTAAATTAATAATGATACACAATATCCAGACAGGTGGATTTTAACCATTAAATCCTGTCTGGATTTTTTATGGTTGCATAAGTGTAATCAAAGTGTTATTATAATGTTAGGTACACTATAGCAACACAATTATAACTGTACCCATACATAATATGATGGTAAGGGGGAGATCTTATGGACAAAAAATTAAAACTACTGATAAGGTATGCCATACTAATGGCTTTAACAGTTGTGATGACCATGGTTATACACATTCCCACTGTTGCTACCAATGGGTATTTAAACCTAGGGGATATGGTAGTATTTTTAGCAGCTTTTGTCTTAGGAAAAAGGGGAGCCTTTATTGTAGGGGGTCTTGGTTCAGCCTTAGCAGATTTACTTTTAGGCTATGCCCATTATGCACCCATAACATTAGTAGTAAAAGGCCTAGAGGGCTATATAGCTGGTAGCCTATTGGGAAGGGATATAGGAAAAAGAAGGCCCATAATTGCTACATCGGTAGCAGGAGTCTTTATGGCTATTGGGTATTTTATACCGGAATTATTCATTTATGGCAAGGGAGCCATTGCTTCCCTTCCAGGAAACATCATGCAAGGCTTGTTAGGGGCGGTAACCTCAGTAGTATTATATACAGCCTTAAAAAGGACTAACGCCTTTAATTAAAAATAGGAGGGATTTCCCCTCCTATTTTTAATTTAAATGGCCCAGTTTCCATTTTCGAATATTTGAACCCTTTTACCATCATGGGTTTCACCTACAATGGATAGGTCCTCCGAACCTACCATGAAATCCACATGGGTTAAGGAGTCGTTTACTCCTGCTTTTTCCAATTCCTCGTCAGTCATATTTTCTCCACCTTCTATATTGGTGGGGTAAGCCTTGCCTAAAGCAAAATGGCAGGAGGCGTTTTCATCGAACAGGGTATTTAAGAATATGATATTTGACTTAGATATGGGAGAATCATAAGGAACTAGGGCTACCTCACCTAAATATTTTGCTCCTTCGTCTAAACCCAGTAAGTCCTTCAATACCTCATAACCTTCCTTCGCCTCAAAGTCTACTACTCTTCCATCCTTAAAGGTTAATTTGAAATCATTAATTAAATTTCCACCATAGTGTAGGGGTTTTGTGCTGTAAACAACGCCATTAACCCCTGTTTTTAGTGGCATTGTAAATACTTCTTCTGTGGGCATATTGGCGACGAAATAAACCCCCTTGGAATTTTTACCTCCACCCCCGGCCCATATATGACCTTCAGGTAGTTCTACTTCTAAGTCGGTACCATTAGAAGATTTGTAATATAGCTTTTTAAACTTCATTTCATTTAAGTACTCAACCTTCTTTGCAAGATTATCAAGGTGTTCTTGCCAAGCCTTCACTGGGTCATCTAAATCCATCCTAGTAGCTTTAAATATAGCATCCCAAAGCTTTTCCATAGCCTCTTCATCTGAAAGTTCTGGGAAAACCCTTTTTGCCCAGCCCTTGGTTGGGATGGATACTACACACCAGGCATTTATATCGTTCATGGTATACTTTCTGAACTCTTTTAAGGCCATAGAAGATGATTTGTTGTAGGCAGCAATTTTCTTAGGATCTATCCCCTTAAGAAGTTCTGGGTCTTGTGAATAGATGGAAAGGAAACCTGCCCCATCTTCAGCAAACTCTTCTAAACCGTCAGCATACCATTTGGGGAAGTTCTCAAACACCTCCATAGGGGCGTTTTCATATCTTAACCTGGTTAATACTTCATCATTCCAATTGACATGGACTTGCTTAGCACCCAGCTCGTAGGCATGCTTTGCCACTAGCCTTACAAATTCAGCCCCTTCCACCGGTGCGTTGATAACTAAAGGCTGATTTTTCTGAATGTTAATTCCAACTTCAACACAAAGCCTTGCATATTTGTCTAATTTTTCATTGAAGTTACTCAAAATATCACCTCACCGATAAAAATATGTACCCAAATATAGTTTATATGATTTGGTAGATGATGTAAATAAAAAAGTAAAGGGATTTAATAGGATCGAATAAACTTTAAAAAAAAGAAGGATTTTTGCAATCAATGGAGAAATAAATAGGAAAGAAGTACTATTAAATATGAATTAAGAAGCCTTTCTAGGAAGAAATTCACAAATATTCTGTAATTACGATCTGTTTACTTGTCGATGTAATAACTTCCACAAGCTACCTTCCAGCTCATTCAAAAACTAGGCTAAGTGACAAAAATGAAAGGGAATATATTGATAGGAGAGAAAAATGCTTTTCCTTACTAGTATAATAAATTATTTTAGAATGTTGACTGCTAAATCATTTATAGAGGAGGTGAGAATATGTTGGAGGGCATAATACAAGCGGGAGATGCGCTTTTGAAATCTGATGATTTAATATCCAATTTTATTCTCGAACTACAACCTACAAAGAAGAACAAGCAATTAAATATATTAAAATTCAAGTTTGATTTGAATAATCAAAGGTTAGAAATAGACACAAGCGAAGAGATGGATAATGATACTGCTAAGAAATATAGATACGTAGGTTCTGCAGATGGACCCAACTCTCCACAATGGTTTGCTTCTAGCACATCAAGTAATTATCATCTTACGGAGACTTTTTATCATTTAAGTAGAATGGATTTTGGTGAAGATTTAAATCTAAAGGTAAAAAAAATTTTTGAAAATTTTTATGTTGATTTTGGAGAGGATTTAAGGCCTAAGTATAGGTATGCTCTAGACTTATATAAAGTAGGAATTATCGATAAGACTATGACAGAACTATTTGAAGAAATAAAAGCAGAAATTCAAGATAAGAAGGATTTAGGAAAAAAGTTGTTAGCTAAAATAAAGGCAGAGTTTGACAGCTACATTAATGAGAAAATGAATATAAACCCAAAGGATATAGGACTTTACACCATATTTATTGATGATGTAGCCTTATCAAGTTATAAGGAATATGAAGATATGGTAGTAGAGACAAAAAAGCCTAAAGTGAAGCCGTCTAAATCTAAGGACAAGGGAATTTGCAGTATATGTGGAACTACTTACAACTTGTCTTCAGACATGACCAAGATGAGAATTAAATACTATACAACAAATCAGCTTATATTTGCTAGTGATGTCCAAAAGAAAAATTATTATAAAAATATGCAGATGTGTACTGAATGCATGTTTAAGTATCTTGCAGGAGAAAACTATATATTAAATAATATGAGGACAAGGCTTGCAGAATTTAATGTCTATATCGTCCCTCAATTTGTATATGGTGAACCTCTAAATGAAGAAGAATTAAATATAGCTACAAGAGAGATCGTCAATTCTTTTAATACCGTTAAAGCTACCGAGAGTTTAGAAAAGTTTAGATATGAAATAGAGGGTTCATTGGACCTAAGGAATCAGGATAGCTACTTTTTATTAAATTTTATGTTTTACAGGAGCAGTCAACAGGCGACAAAAATTTTAAAATTAATAAAGGATGTAAGTCCTTCAATATTTGAAAAGTTAAGGATAGCCTCAAATAGAGCGGCAAACGATTTCAATTATGTCTTAGGTCGCAAGTTTAGAGGAAGGATTACACTGTCTACAGTCTATTATATGAATCCAGTAAGACAAAGCAGAAATGAAACTGTACAGTATAGGGATGTCTTGGAAACATATGATGCAATTTTAACTGGAAGAAGACTGAATAAAAAGCACCTGATTAATAATTTGAATCAATGCATAAGAATAATCAGATTTGAAAAAGACTCATACAACATAAACTCAAATTTGCAGCCTTTGGAATTTTTTGTTATGAATGCTAATATGTATATTAAGTTTCTTGAATATTTAGGTTGTTTAAAGGAGGGAAAAGGTTTGGATGTGGCGGCTTTAAATGTTAAAGAGCATATAAAAAGATATATTGAAAGAGTTGGCTATGGTGACCAGGAAACGGCTATGTTTTTACTAGGTTATTTAATCGGTGAAATAGGGAATAAGCAGTATAAAAGGGTTGGGGGAGAAGGTAATAAGCCTATATTGAATAAGATTAATTTTAATGGCATAGACAGATCCAAAATAAAAAGACTGGTTAATGATGTATTCAATGCCTTAAATCAGGAAAAAATTCGTGCATTCAATGAAGTTATATTTTTTGAAATGAAAAGACTCCTGGATTCGAATATTAATAATTGGAATTTAAATAAAGATGAAAGCTTATTTTATTTATTATCAGGTTACTCCTATGCTACTACATTACCAATGTTAAAGGAGGATGGTATAAATGACAAATAATGAAATCTTATATATTTATGATGCAAAGTTGACAAATCCTAATGGAGATCCAGATGAAGAAAATCGTCCTAGAATGGATTATGAAAGGGAAATAAACTTAGTATCAGATTTAAGATTAAAAAGATATATTAGAGATTATTTAGTTATGAAAGGTCATGATATCTTTGTCAGGAGGGTTGATGATAAACCTGTTACTGCTGATAGAAGGATTAAGGATTTAAAGGATTCTTCGGAAGACTGGATATTAGAAAACTTAACTGATGTAAGAATGTTTGGGGCAACGATGACAGTGAAAGGAGACAATAAAACATTTATAGGGCCAATTCAATTTAATTGGGGATATTCATTGAATAAGGTGGAACTCTTGGAAGCAAGCATTACCTCACATTTTGCATCAAGAGAGGGAACAGATCAGGGGACCATAGGAAAAGACTATAGAGTTAAATATTCTCTGATCGCTTTTTCTGGGGTAGTTAGTGGTAATAGAGCAATTAAAACTCGATTAAAAGAGGAGGATCTTGATTTATTAGATGAAGCTATGGTACATGCTATTCCTAATTTAGCCACAAGGAGTAAGATAGGCCAATATCCAAGATTATATATGAGAGTTGAGTATATGGATAGTGAAACTATATTAGGTGATTATAGGGACTATATAAAACTAAAAGAAGAAACATCTAGTATTAGGGACATAAATGAATGTGCTATTGAAATAGATGAACTTGTTGAACTATTAGAAAATAGCTCAAACAAAATAAAGAATATTTATTATTTTAGAGATAAAAACTTAGTATTAACATTAAACGGAGAAAGAGTAAGTTTTGAGGAGGCTTTTGGCAATTTTCCATTAAAACAGATAGAGTAGGGTGATATTAGTGAAAATTATAGTTTTTGATGTATACGGTAAGTTTGCCCACTTCAGGAAGTTTTACACTAATTCATCATCTCTGACTTATTCAGTACCACCAAGAACTACTATAGAAGGGATGATAGCAGGGATATTGGGTTATGAAAGGGATAGCTATTATGATGTTTTGGCTGCTGATAGACTTAATATAGCTGTTAAAAAAATGGGTCCAACTCGAAAAATAATGCAGTCGCTAAACTATATCAAGGCCGATAGCCCTGGGAAATTAAATTATCCAACGGAACATACTCAAATTCCCTTTGAAATTTTGACTGGAGATAAAAACGTGAGGTATAGAATTTATCTTCATCATATAGAAGAAAAGTTACATCATAAGATTAAGGAAAGAATAATAAATAACAGGCCGGTGTTTCCATTATATTTTGGATGTGCACCTTTTAGCTGTTATATGGAATTTGTAGGTGAGTATGAAGGGGAGTGGTCAAGCAGTTCGGAATATACAGCTATTACCACAGTAATTGATACATCGAAAATAAGTAAAATAAACATACAAAATATAGAGGGGGCTTTTATGAAGGAGAGGATGGCGAGGGATTTTGGTAACAATAGAACGATAAAAGAAGTTTGCTCCTATATTTATGAGCAGGATGGAAAATCATTAGATGTGATAGTAGATGGAGAATATTGTAGTATTTCCAACGGTGAAAATATATTATTCTTATAAATTTAGGTGATAATATGAGATTTTATTCACATCCGGCAAAACCATTACTACAACATCTTATTGAAGTTAGAGATTATTCATCTAGTCAGGTGCCATCAGAATATAAAAAGGTTTGTGAGATAATTGCCATATGCCATGATTTTGGGAAATATACTACCTATTTTCAGAAATATTTAAAAAATAAAGAAAGGTCTAGCTTATCACAACATAGCTTTATTTCTGCCTTATTTGGAGCTTATTTAAGCTTGAAGCGATTAGGGGAAGATAATCTTCTTCCCTTAATCGTATACAATACAATAATTCATCATCATGGAAGTATTGAAAACCCTTCATCAAATTTACCGAATAGTTTTAGAAACGTTACAATCAATGATTTACCTTCAAAACTATTTGAAAAAGTTGATATAGCATATAATCAAATTAATAATATGAGAAATAATATAAAATCAATAAGAATGGATATGGATTTTTTAAATATTTCATTGGAGTTCGAAGAATTTATAAGTAAGAAAAATATTATAGAAGATATACTGGGGAGACTTAAAAGACTGGAATTGTTATTAAAGCGAAACTTAAAATCTGATAAAAACTATTTTATACATCAACTATTATATTCTGCACTAATTTCTGCAGATAAAATTAGCGCTTCTAATACTCCTGTTATTAGTGAAAAATATATAGATTTCACAGAAATAGATAAGGTCAGGAATTACAAGTTTGGTAAGCCTAAAAGTTTAATGGATAATTTAAGGACAGAGATATACACCAAGGTTATAAGAACTTTAGAAAAGGGGTACAAAAATGGCAAGATTTTTTCTATAACAGCACCAACGGGTACCGGAAAAACTATAACAGGTTTTTTGGCAGCCTTAAAACTTAAGGAGTTAATTGGTGGTAATAGGAAGATTATATATTCGTTACCATTTACGTCTATAATTGAGCAAAATTACGATGCATTATATGAATTATATAATGCTATTGAAGATTTTGACAAAAATCATAGTAGATATATTATTAAACACCATAACTTATCCACCATAGAATATGAAAGTGAATATAGGGATTATTCTAAGACGGAAGCTGAACTGCTGATAGAAAATTGGTCAAGTGGGGTTATAATTACAACTTTTGTTCAATTACTAGAAACTTTGATAGGTTCAAGAAATAGAATGTTAAAAAAATTTAATTCTATTAGAAATTCAATTATTATTTTAGACGAAGTGCAGGCTATAGATATAAAGTATTTTCAATTGGTAGATTATATACTGAAAAAGGCTTGTGAGTATTTAGATGTAAGGATAATTATGATGACAGCTACTAAACCTTTAATTTTGCCTGAGGCAATAGAATTATTGGAAGAAAATCATTTATATTTCGGCAAGTTCAATAGGACTAAGATTATATCAAATGTAGAGCATAAAACCATAAGTGAATTTGTAAATGAGTTTATAGTGGAGTTAGAAGAAAAATCATATATGGTTGTATGTAATACAATTAAACAATCTATAAGGATTTATGAAGAATTAAAGATTTTAGATAGGGATGTATTTTATTTGTCAACTAATATTTTGCCTGTTCATCGTAGAGAAAGGATAAAAACAATAAAGGAGAAATTAAAAAGAGGAGAAAATATAATTCTAGTATCTACGCAGGTAGTTGAGGCGGGGGTCGACTTAGACTTTGATGTTGTGATTAGGGATATGGGACCCATTGATTCTATTATTCAATGTGCAGGTAGATGTAATAGGAATGACAAAAAGGAAATTGGAGAAGTATATGTATATTCTATTATAGACGATACAGAAAAACCCTATGGAAATTATGTGTATGGGCATACATTAATGAACATTTCAAGAAATTTATTAAAAGATAGGGAAAT
>JAAYEU010000045.1 GCA_012728595.1 Tissierellia bacterium | reverse complement strand
CCTATAAATGTGAGTTATTTAATATGACTGGCAAAAGCTATAGGCTTACACATAGAAAATCCTTTTTAGAGGATTAGAAACTGGAAATTGTTCGGGAAAATTATTTTCCGAAATTTAAGGAAAAGTACTTGCCGTTTACATAAGGGTAAATATATTCAAACAGATAGTTAATATTCAAAAAATTTTCTCAACCAAAAGCCTTGCAAAGCTTTTTTCTATGTGGTATTATTAATGTACAATATTCTGTACGATGAAAATCTTTGAAAGAGGAAGATATAGATGCAGAGTTCTAAGAGGAAGCTAATGTCTAAAAATGGCGAGGTTGCCATGCTTTTGGCTAGAGAATTCATCAGTTACGATCTAGGAGACAGAATAGGGACCATAAGGGATTATGCTGAGAGTTTCAGCACTGGTAGGGGCACAGTCCAATCTGCAATAAAGCTATTGGAGTCAGAGGGGGCTGTGAAACTAGAGAGTAGGGGACACTTAGGAACCTTCATACTATCCATGGATTTTAATAAGCTATGGAGTATTGCCGATTTTGGAGTGGTAATGGGAGTTATGCCTTTACCCTATTCAAAGAGGTATGAAGGCTTAGCAACTGGCTTATATAAGGCCTTTGAAAGGGCAAAGATACCCTTTAGCTTAGCCTTTATGAGGGGAGCAGAAAAGCGAATACAAGCTCTGGATATGGGGAAATATGATTTTGCAATTACTTCAAAGCTGGCTGCCCTTCATGAAAAGAAAAAATACCAATATATCGATGTGGTCCATATTTTTAAAGAGGGAAGTTATGTAGGGGAGCATATTATCATATTTAGGGATAATAATATGGATAAGATAGAAGATGGGATGAGAATAGGGATAGACCCTGCTTCTCCAGACCAGTTCTTACTAACCCAATATGAATGCCAAGGTAAGAAGGTAGAGTATATAGAGACTTCTTACAATCAGATAATAGAGAAGTTAAAGAATGAAGAAATAGATGCAGCAATATGGAACAAGGATGAGATTAAGGAAAAGGGTTTAAAGTTTAATATTAAAAAGTTAAGCAATCAAAAGAGCCTAGAGATTAATAAGAAGGATACTGCAGCAGCCATGGTAATAAATAGCGAGAATATAGAGTTTAGGATGATAATAAAAAAATTTATAGATATGGATTATATAGAAGAGATCCAGGAAGAAGTATTAAAGGGGAATATCATCCCCATGTATTAATTTTTTTAAGCTGAATGTACAAAAAACTGTATAATCAACCAAGGATGGAGGAATAAGAATGGATGAACAATTACTGATGAGATTAAACCTATTATTGGAAGTTGGAGAGATAGATGAGGAGATAAAGAATACAGTTATAGATTTTGTAAATAATATAGAGGACGATCATTCAATAGAGATAAGTGAAGAAAATGGTTCAATGCTTGTAAGCCACCTTGCCATGGCCTTGGCAAGGATTAAAAGAGGAGAAGAAATTGAAGCAATAGATGAGGAAATATTTAAGGAAGTGAAGGAAACTGCTACATATAAGGAAATGCCAAAATATTATTCCCAAATGGAGAAGGCTTTAAATATAGAGATTCCACAGGTGGAAAAGCAAAACATAGCAAATCTAATTAAAGAAATTGGTAAGGACAAAGTAGAGGTTACAGTAAAAACGGATATCCAAGCAGCTAACGATGTTAAATTGGGTAAGGCAGATTATTACGTTGGTGCCTGCCATACTGGAGGTGGTGGAGCATTAAGCATGGCTATAGCCCTTTTAACCAGGGAAAAGACAGCTACCCTTTCAATGCCAGGAAGACCACCCAAGGAGGAGGACATAATAAAGGCAGTAGAAGAGGGGAAGGTGGCCTTTGGATTTACCGGAGATCATTATGAACAAGTTATCCCAATTCTTATGAGAGAGCTTTTAGCTAAAAATGAGTAAAAAAATAAGGAAGGAACAAAATGGAAATGATAATAGTTGCTGCCATTGGTGTCCTTGGGGCAGTAATGGCCAACAAAGGTATTGCAGGCTTTAACGATGGTTTAAGGCCTATTATGCCGGAAAACCTAGAAGGCAGGATGTCTAGAAAGGAATTAGCGGCAACTGCCTTCGCCATGAGCTTTGGTCTTGTAATAGGTTTTGGAATTCCTTTTTCATTAACCAGTAGCATCGTACTAATCCATAGTATATTTTTAGGAACAGATATCATAGGGACTTTTACCCCATCAGATAATAAGGGTACTATTTTAGCTGGAATACTGGGAGGACTATATGGAATTGGAATTGTAAGAGGCTTGGAAGCAGTAGTAAACCTATTTGAGTACCTACCTGTCAACTTCATAGAAAGCTTAGGTGAAGTTGGAAATCCAGTAGTAGTTTCCTTTGCAGTTTTCCCAGCTTTAGCAACTGCTTATCAGTTTGGAGTGAAAAAGGGATTACTCAACTTAGTAATTTCCCTACTAGCTAGACAAATTGCAGTAATAGTAAGTCCCATTAGCCTGGGAACGGCCTCTATTTCCTTAAATACTGAAGGTATGGCCTTAATAGCTGGTATGATAGTTCTATTATTCTTCGCCATAAGAGAAAAATCTGAGGAAGAGGGCGTAGATTTAGCTTCGGTATTTGCAGAGAGGGTAAGTAGGATCAGGAAGAATATAGTCATATTGATGCTAACCGGTGGTTTAGTAGCAGCTGCTACCTCCTACACCATAATAGCAGGGGATCCTATTTCCTTAAATTTAGCTGCTGAAGGTAATTTCGTTGATGCAGGCTTTACTGCCTTGGCAAGGGGGATAGGATTTATTCCACTGATTGCCTCAACTGCAATTGCAACGGGAGTTTACGGACCTGTTGGAATGACCTTCGTATTTGCTATAGGATTCTTTATAAAAAATCCTCTAATAGCCTTCATAGCAGGTACCTTGATGATGGGCTTAGAGGTAATCGTCCTTGATAAATTAGGCAATACCTTGGACAAGTATCCTGGAATCAGGAGTGCAGGAGACAATATAAGGAATGCCATGACAGCCCTGCTAGAAGTAGCACTACTAGTGGGTGGTATGAATGCAGCCAATGCCATAGCACCAGGACTTGGATTCTTCGTGGTAGCAGGCCTATTCATACTAAATGAAATAGCAGGAAGACCAATTGTTAAGATGGCAGTAGGACCTGTTGCGGCCATTGTAGTAGGAATATTGGTTAATATCTTAAACATAATTGGGTTATTTAATATACCAGCGTAAAGCCAAGGGATACCTTGGCTTTACCTTAAGGGTGGAGTAATATGAGCAAGGAAAATATCTTAAATCAAATGCTTAAAATCTCAAAATCCATTTTGAAGGCTAAGGACAATCTGGGTAAGACCATAGATTATCATAGGGAAGAGGTTCTGGATGAAGGAGTAAAGCTATTAAAGAAGGATAGTTCAATGAATTTAACTACCTTTGGAGTTAAAAATACTGACCAGATTTGTAGAAGCATGGTTGATAGATTGGTGGAAGCAGGTTATCTATTTCACACCATAGACAAGATGGCAGATGGAGGAAGGGCCATAGATGTGGATATAATAAATCCCCTAACAGCTAAAATATCCTTTTGGGCATAAACGATTTTGCCCTAGGGACTGACGGTGGCGGTTCTGTACTGGCTCCCGCCATTAGTACAGCCTTATACAGCATTATGGGGAAAGGATTAGGCCTTAAAGGCAGCAAAGCAAGGCTTTCCACCGATGACATCACCTTCCTGCCAGGAATAGGAGTAATTAGCCATGATTATGGCTTATGTGTAGATGTGATAGAAAAGATGGTTGATATACCCCTACTTGATGGATTAAAAGGGAGGGGATTTAAAATTGCAATTCCAAAGGAGAAGATGGAGAGTAAAGGTATCAAAAAGCTGATGAATCATCTTAAAGATTTAGTGGAATTTGTAGAAGCAGACTTTTCAGATATGCATACTAGGGAAAGCTTAATAGCTGATTGCAAGCAAGTCTTTGATAAGGGCGTGGATTTAATCATTACTGAAGAAGGCCCCATAGACCTATACGGCTTAGGCGATTCGGTATTAGGCAGTTGGGGAGAGGTAGGTAAAAAAATCCAAGTCTCTTCAGGTAAGGGGCTTTTAAAGGTGGCCAATATGATCAATGCCACAGCTGTTACCATCCCAACTGGTGAATTGGGGATGGGAATTTTAATAATGGGAAAAGAAGGTATAGAGGCTGGTAGCCTTGCTATAGGCCTTGGAGATATTATAAAGTATTTATTTTCCCTTCCTCAACTATTTAGAAGGTATTTTATAGATAATTACAAAAGAGAAAAAGGCGGTTTTATTTAATAAAAGGGGAGAAGAAAATGAGTATATGGACTGTAGGCGGAAAGATAGATAAGGAAAGATTGGGTAGAACCTATATTCATGAACATCTATATATAGACTTATCTAGGGTGAAAAAGGATGGGGATGCAAATTTAGATGATGTTGAATCGATTATAGCTGAAATGAAGGAGTTAAAAAGAGCTGGAATAGATTCACTAGTAGAGGTAACCAATAGAGGAATGGGTAGGAATATAGATGTTTTAAATAATGTGTGGAATAAGACGGGGATAAACATAATAGCTAGTACAGGCTATTATAAGGAACCCTTCTATCCAGAGGAAGTATATGAAATGGACTATAAAGAACTTTCAAATATAATGGTAGATGAGATAAGAAAGGGGCTAGAGGGTAGTCAAATAAAGGCCCATGTAATAGGTGAAATAGGAAGTAGTAAGGATAGGATTACAGATGTGGAATTGAAGGTCTTTAAAGCAGCTATACATGCCCATTTGGAAACTGGAAATCCCATATTTACCCATACTAGCCTGGGAACCATGGCCTTAGAACAGCTAGACCTATTTGAAAAGTATAAGGTGGATATGTCTAGGGTTTTGATAGGCCATTTGGATTTAAAATGTGACCTAGATTATCATTTAAGGATTGCCGACAGAGGATGTTATTTGGGATTTGATACTATAGGAAAGGTTAAATATGAGAAGGATGAAGTCAGAATTTCTCATATCAGACAGCTTATAGATAGGGGGCATATAGACCAGATAGTGATTTCTCAGGATATAACTAGAAAATCCCACTTAAAGGCAAATGGGGGAATTGGATACAACTATATTACTGAAGTATTCATTCCACTAGCCCTTTCCCATGGAATTAGTAGGGAGGAATTAGACCATATATTGATTGAGAATCCTAAGAGATTATTGGATGTTTAGGAGGTTTATGATGAAAACATATCCTATAGAGACCATTGATTTAGAGGAAGCAAAAGGGTTTCAGTTTAAATTAGTAGATATTATCCATAGGCATTTTAGGGGAGATGAATTCTTAAGCTCAGGAGATTATGGAGTGGTACCAGGCCTTGGT